>JBCDBM010000001.1:0-49404 GCA_039183665.1 Pseudomonadota bacterium
CCGCGTTATCGCATACTCTGTTTCGGCATAGGCGCTGGCTTGGCGATATTCAAAACGCGGTAAGATATCTGAACCGTCTTCAGTGGTGTCGCGCGCAAAGCCGCCTACGCGGAAGCGTGCAAAACTGAATAGATCGCCACTATCATATCGCGCCAAGACCTCATGGCTTCGAGAGTCGTTGTAAAAGTCACCGACGCCGCCACCGATATCAGTGCCGGAATCGTTCACAAAAAACTGCGAATACGCGTATCGCGCTTCGATTGTGGATTCGCGCGACAAGCGATGGAAAACGTAGGGGCTCCCGAAAATCGAGTACACGTTTGCGCGCTGCTGACGAGCGGCGTTCAAGTTGCCTGAAATGCGAGCCTCATCGCCAGCAAGCTGCCGTTGCGCGCTCCCCGCAATATCCAGATACACCCAATCATCTATTGCCGTGAATGTTGCCGAGCCGCCTGCGTCTTGGTTGATCACGAAGTCATCTTGCTCAACAAGATAAGAGAGGTCCGCCTCCCCAAGAAAAATGGCGGTGACCCGCGGCGCGCTAACGATCGCGCCGGCAGAGAAAGCGTTGGAAAGGGCGAATTCGTCTTCCTTTTGGCCATCAGGCGCCAAGTCAATGTTGGTCGAGTAGGACACGCGCGGCGACATCGCGAAGCCATAGCCCAAATAGTCCGTCTGCAGACGCAGTGGCGCTGAAGGTGCGATCGACTGCGCCGCCGCCTGCGCCGTCAGGACGAATATGCTGGCCCCCGCGATTAACGTCGCCTTGCAAACACCGCCCCTAGCGCTGTGTTGTCCATAGTCACGCATTGCTCAAATCCCCTTTTTTGCGGTCGACGCGCGTCAACGAGTTCTCTCGTATTGCGTCGTCGCCGAGCTGTTCGTCATAACGCTCATACGCTCGGTATTGCGGTCCGCCCGCACCGATCGCGCACCGATTGAGTATGAGGCTGACATTCGGATTAACGTCGAGCAGCTCATCAAGCGCCGACGCAACAGCGGGTTCCGGCGTTTGATTGGCTTCAACAACGAAGATGATTTCATCCGCCTGTTTGGCGAGAAGCACCGCATCGGGCGCAGCCAGCGCCGGCGGCGCATCCAAGATAATCAGGCGGTCCGGCGCAGCGGCCGATAAATTTGCCATGACCCGCGCGAACTCGTCCCCAGCATACAAATCTGCTGCGCGCGCCCTGACAGTTGCGTCCACATCCCCAGCGCAAAGGACAGAAAGCGGCGCCTCACTCGCGCGACGCAATAATCCGTTTACCGACAACAAAGGATTGACCAGCCGATTGAGCAGTCCGCGCTCCTGCGGCAGGTTCAAAGCTTGGCGAACTTTCGGGCGCGGCGCATCGGCGTCAATAAGCAGCGTTTCAATCTGATCTTCAATCGCAAGTGACAGCGCCAGGTTCAGCGCAGTGAATGTCTTGCCTTCGCCGGCGCGGGTAGAGGTCGTCAAAATAACATTTCGCCGACGCCCTGATCGGATCGCGCCACGACGCGGCGAAGCGGCGCGCAAGTAACCGAGCCGACGCAGCAGCCGACGTTTGACGGCGCGCAGTTCAAGAGCGAGCGGCGCATCGCCAAGCGCTGGGTGATAGCAACCGAGCCCAGCCAAGCGCTCAAAATTGAGATCGAACCGTCGCACGGTCGGCGCATGCCCGGCCTTTTGAGGAATAGCGACATGCTGGGTCGCAATGCGATTCAAGGGGGCGCCGATATTCTCGATTAGGGTCATAAGGCGCGCTCCGCCGATACGATGTCAGCCCCGGCGCGCAATCCGAGAGCGGGAGCAGGCGTTTTAGGCTGCAGCGTCGTAAAGTACGCGTACAGAGCACCGATGGCTGCGAGGCCAATAGCAGCGGCGATGAGCTCTTGTCGCGCGCGCAGGTTTGTCGCGACGGCCGCCGGCGTCTTGGCTTCGCTAAATGCGCCCAAAATCGGCAGGCCGAACGCGTCGCGCATTTCGCCAGTCTGGGTGAAGCTCTTGTCAACGAGCGTTAGGACGATAGCACTCGCGCCACCAGCCCCGACCCCGATAATCAAAATAAGCCCGGCCAACAGAAGACGCGGCGGGCCGCTCGGCGCAAGCGCCCGCTGCGGCCGTTCGAAAATCTGATAATCAACGCCCTGCCCTGAGGGGCCCAGCGTTTCACTAAGGCTCACGCGATCACGCCGCGTTAGGAGTTCCTCATAGGTGCTGCGGGTTGTCTCATAACGCCGCTCGATCTGTTGCAATTGCGCGAGCGCGGCCGGCGCCTGCAGCGCGGCTTTTTCGAGTCTCGAGAGCTCATTGCGCAACGTTGTCTCCCGCGCTTTGGCGGAAGCAGCCGCGTCTTCGGCGATGCGCAGCTCAGCGTGCAGTCGCACATATTCAGGGTTGGAAGACAACGCCCCGCCGCCATTGTTTTCCAACTGCTCGATGCGGGCCTGGACGCCGCGAATATCAGGATGCGTCTCTTCATATTGGCTACGCAGCGCCGCCAATTCGACTTTCAGTCGATCCAACTCGCCGCCGGATGTGGTTTGAGGAATGGAACTTACCAGCGTCCGCAAGGTCGAGGCGCGCGCCTCAACGCGCTCGCGCTCATCGCGCAACCGCAACAGCTCGCTCGCCGCCACATCCCGTTGGCGCTGCACGGTTTGGGTGTCGGCCAGTTCCGCCGCATGCTGACTGCGAAACGCGGCGATCGCCTGCTCGCTCGCCGCCAGGCGCTCTTCATAATCCTCAATTTGCAAATTGAGGCGCCGCCGCGCCGGCACATCGTCAGAGAGCGTCGCGCCGAGATCCTGGGTTACAACAAGACGCAACACCGCATCGACCACCGCGCGGGCGATTTCAGGATCGCTATTCGAATAGGAGATGACGAAATACATCTCTCTGGGACTCTCAATTTTGATCTTGCCGGCGACCCAATCCACCATCTTTTCCAGCTTCGCCTGGCGTTCGAACGGCGTTCGCGCTTTTATCTCATCGACGAGGCCAGACTGCCGGATCACGTGTTCCACATTGGGCCGAGTCAAAAGCTGCAAGCGCATGACGTTGACGCGTTCGGAATAGTCGGGTCGTTCGGCCAGGCCCGCAAGGATGGGCTCCAGCGCTGTCTCCGTCTGGGCAAAAACATGCGCGCGCGATTCATACTGGTTCGGGATGAGCCACAAAACGAACCATCCCGCCAAGACGACGCCCCAGGTGACGGCGACGACGAGGCGGCGACGACGCCATAAGCCGTTCAAATGCCGGATCACCGGGCGCGGCAGTTCAGATAGCTGAATCACCAACTATTCCTTACACAACCTGTTTCGCGCCCGCCAAAAGAACGGCGTTGGCGGGCGCTAGAGAGTAAGCGCCTCGCTTAGAAGACGCTTTCTGGGATCAGAATGACGTCGCCCGGAAGAACCGGCGCGTTTGCCGAGATTTTCCCTTTGCGCAGCAGGTCATCCAGACGCAAGCGATAGGAGTCGCGCTCAGCGCCTTTGCCGCGAATGAGAACGGCGCGGTTACCGGCGGCGAATTCCGTCAAACCACCGACAGCGACCATGACGTCAAGAACGGTCATGCCCGCCTGATACGGCAACGCGATCGGCTGTTGCGCTTCGCCAAGCACCCGCACCTGTTGGTCGAACGTCGACGAGAACTCGTTTACGATGACCGTCACTTCGGGCGTTTTCACGTAGCGCTGCAAGGACAACTCGATATCGCCGGCCAATTCGGAAGGCGTCTTGCCGGATGCAACCATGTCCTCAACGAGCGGCGTCGAGATACGGCCGTCTGGGCGTACGGTGACGTCCGTGGATAGCTCCGGCGAGCGCCAAACGAAAATCTGCAGCTGATCAAGCGGGCCAATCAGATAATCGGGCGACGCATCAGCTGCTGCAGTCGCGGACTGCGGCGCAGAACTTAAGTCGCCGCTCGTTGCGGTCGTGCATCCCGCGAGCAAGACCAATCCGGCGGCGGCCACAGCAGCCTTGCGGAAAAATTCGGTGAAGGTTTTCATAAAGTGTCTCCTAAGAAGATCGAGTGTCCCATCAAGCGTCTATACAAGCGCCATACCCTCCAGCGCCCCCACGACTTGCGGCGATAGCTTAAAGGACCCGCAAATTCTTTGCCAACGCGAATTAACCATGCGGGCCTCCCTTAAGGCGCCCGTTGAGCCTGCGTCATGGCGTACAAGTCCATGCCGCGATTCGTTTTCGCGAACCCCTCCTGCAAAACAAATTCGCCTTTGATTTTAGCGGCTTCCCACCCCAAAAAGCGCGACCCGCACGGTCATCAAGATGATTATTAAATCGAGGACAGGCGTGTATCGTTGCATATACTCAAGGTCGTACCGCAGCTTCTCGCGCGCCCCCTCGATTGTAGCCGCATAATGGTACTTCACCTGCGCCCAACCGGTGATCCCCGGCTTAACGAGATGCCGCGCATGATAGTTCGGGATCGCGCGTTCCAAATCCGAGACAAATTCCGGCCGCTCCGGGCGCGGGCCAACAAAACTCATTTCGCCCCGCAACACATTGATAACTTGCGGAATTTCATCAATACGCGTTTTCCGAATGAGACGACCAACTTTGGTCACGCGCTGATCATTTACAGCCGCGTAGCGGGGTCCGTCTTTTTCTGCATCCAAGCGCATCGACCGAAATTTGTAGACGCTGAACGCTTGGCCTTGAAATCCAACGCGCCGCTGGCGGTAGATGACAGGCCCGGGGCTGTCGAGCTTGATGAAACAAGCGACTAGTAGCAGTAGCGGGGCAGCCACCACGAGAAGCGCGACACTTGCGCTAAGATCAATGGTCCGTTTTAGCGGCCCATGGACGGCAACGTCCTGACTAAAATCTCGCTCAATGACGGGTGCGAACGCCGCGCGTGAGGCGCGCATAGCCGCCGCCGCGCGTACGCGGCCAAGCGTCGCGCCCGCCAAAGCGGCGAGCAAAGTGAAGACTAAAATTCCAAGCGACATGCAAAACGCTCCCGCCCCTCACAAGCACCAACTGTGCCGTCCAGGCGCTCTAGACCAGGCGAGCGGCACGTAAATCGCTTCAGGAGATTGATTGTTTAGTTGCGAGGGCAAATCCCAGACGCGCCATGAGACTGCTCGTCATCACAACCCTTTACCCGAATGCGGCGGCGCCCGAGCACGGCGTGTTTGTGGAAAACCGTCTACGCGCTTACTTGAGTTCCCATGATGCGGACGTCAAAGTTATTGCGCCAATTCCTTGGTTTCCCTCAAAAAACTCTCTATTCGGAAGATATGCCCGCTTCGCGACGGCGCCGCAGCGCGAACATCGACACGGCATTGAGATTCGCCACCCTCGGTATTTTCTGCCACCAAAAATTGGCATGCACTGGGCGCCCACAACGTTAACGCGCGTTATCGGCGAGGAAATCGAGGCGCTTTCCTTTGAAGGATGGGAGTGCGATATCATCGACGCCCATTATCTTTACCCTGATGGTGTGGCCGCCGCGCGGATCGCCAGGCGTTTTGACAAACCCATTGTTGTGACGGCGCGCGGCACAGATGCGAATTACATCCCGCGCTTTACCGGCCCGCGACGCCGTATTGTCGAGACAGCGCGCTCGGCCGATCGCCTGATCACGGTCTCGAACGCGCTTAAAGAGAATTTGACAGCGCTCGGAATCCCAAGGGAAAAAATCTCCGTCCTGCGCAATGGCGTCGATCTTAATACGTTCAGACCGTTGGATCGGGAGTTGATCCGCGCCGAGATGCAGTTGCACGGCCCGGTCATCGCAAGCGTCGGCCACCTGATTGATCGAAAAGGTCATGATCGCGTTATCCAATCGCTCGCGAAAATTCCCCGCGCGACGCTTTTGATCGCTGGCGACGGGCATCGCCGTGCTCGATTGCAACAGGTGGCGCGCGACTTAGGGCTGGCGGAGCGCGTACGGTTTTTGGGGCGCGTGCCGCATGAGCGCTTGGCGCAAATCTACAATGCCGCGGATGTTCTCGCCCTCGCCTCATCGCGCGAGGGGTGGCCGAACGTCCTCCTAGAAGCTATGGCCTGCGGCACGCCCTGTGTGGCGACGCCCGCGGGCGGCGCTCGGGAAGTCATCTCCACACAGCAGGCCGGCGCGATAACCGCGGATCGAACACCTGGCGCAATCGCAGAGGCGATAAACCACGTGCTGGCGAGCAACGGCGATCGCACGGCGGTGCGCGCTTTCGCACAGACACGGTCTTGGCAAGAGACCACAGACGCGATGGCGCAGATCTTCGAGGAATTGCGCGGCAAAGCGCACGTTAAGCAGTCTCTCAGGAAAAGTCCGGCGCCGGTATTAACACGCGGCCGCAAATCCGCGCCGAGGCTTCTTGTTACCGTAGATACCGAAGAAGCGTTCGACTGGTCCCAAATGGATCATTTTGAAACACGGGTTCCCGATCCCCGCGAGGTAAAGCGATTTCAGGACGTGGCGGCCGGCATCGGCGCGCGGCCCCTGTACTTTCTAACTTATCCGTTGCTCACTGATCCTTGGACGACGCTCTTCTTCAAGGCGCTCAAGATAAGCGGCGCAGCCGATTGCGGCGTCCATTTGCACCCATGGTCGACCCCGCCTGCGTTCGAGACCGGCGCGTACTACTCGTTTCAGAAAAATCTGCCTGCAGAGGTTTATCGCGCTAAATTGCAGGCGCTAGCCGGCGCCTATGCGCGCGCCTTTGGCGAAACCGCGATCGCGCATCGCGCGGGGCGCTATGGCATCAGCGAAACAGATTATGCTCTGTTATCTGAAGTCGGGATCCGGTTGGATTTTAGTCCGAGCGCCGGATTCGATTTTTCAAGTGCTGGCGGGCCCGATTTTCGTCGACAGTCCAATGACCAAAGCTTGGTTTCAGGACCTGATTGGCGGGTGGGCGTAACCCCAGTTTCGGGCGCTAGAGCGATTGAACGCACGCGATTCTTTATGAACAAACCCGGGCTGATCTCTCAGCTCTTGCCGACAACTACGCTGCGCTTGTCGCCAGAGGGGGCAGATTTGGACGATTTGAAAGCCCTCACCCGACAGTTGTGCGCGCGCGGCGCGCCAATCCTTACCTTTACGCTCCACTCAACGTCGCTAACGCCGGGCGCCAATCCCTACGCCGCTAATGAAAAAGCTGTGAACGCTCTGCTTGCCCGATCCGCAGCGTATCTCAACTGGTTCGTGGGCGATTTGGGCGGTCAATTGGTCTCCCTCGCCGACGTCGCCAAGAGTTTTGGATTCGAGCGCGCCGAGCCGCGTAGCCTTAACGCACCGTTAAGCCGGCGGGCCTAATTTTAACGGTGAACGGCGATACGCACAAAACCATCATGGCGGAGAAGGCCCATGCTTTTCGAAGAAGGCGCACGTTTGATTTTCGCATTTGTGGCCGTTTTGGGCATGATCGGAGCCGCCGCGTATATCGCACGCAAAGTCGGGCTCGGCGCCGCCGATCAATCGGGCGCGGGAAAGAAGCGCCTCTCTTTGGTGGAAACGCTGACCGTAGATCCCCGTCGGCGAATCGCCATTATCCGATGCGACGAGAAAGAGCATCTCATCGCGTTTGGTCCTGAAAGCGAGACAGTGATCGAACGGGATCTCAACGCGATACCCAGACAAAGCGTCTATCGCCCGGGGGCGTCGCACCAGTTGATGTCATGGCGCCACGACTTGGCTGGCGACTCGGATACCGAACAAAAAGAAACCACGAATATTGAAACGGTCGCAGGTGAACACGAAGGGCCGCTCATGCGGCTCGCACGGTTCGCTCGCAACACCTCGCTCTTTTCGAAAGCAAGTTGAGCGTCCAGGCTTAACTCCGCGCCAATTCAATCCACTCAGCTTCGCTCAAAACTTGAAGGCCTAGCTCTTCAGCCTTTTTGAGTTTCGATCCCGCTCCAGGTCCCGCAACAACCAAGTCCGTTTTGGACGAGACAGACCCGGCGACTTTGGCTCCCATATCCCGCGCCCGCGCCTTCGCCTCATCGCGCGTCATGGTTTCCATCGACCCCGTAAAGACAATGGTCTTCCCCGCAATCGCGCCGGTGGATTGGGACGGCGCGGCGTCCTCTGGCGTCGTCTCGCGCAGCAGCCGGTCGATGGCGTCGCGATTGTGCGCTTCGGCAAAAAAGTCGATGACGCCTTGGGCCACCAGCGCCCCAATCCCGTCGACCGCGAGCATATCGCTATAGGCTGAAGACGCCGTATCAGAAGCGCCCCGCGCCGCCTCATAAAAGCTTGAAAAACTTGTATAGTGCTCAGCGAATAAGCGCGCATTGGTCTCGCCTATGTGACGAATCCCTAACGCAAAAATGAACCGATCAAGCGAAATTGTTCTACGCGCATCAATAGCGGCAAATAGATTTTCGACCGATTTTTTGTTTGTGGGCGGTTTAAGCGCACCTTCTTTATCGCGCTTGCGGTCCCCATTGTCATCCAGGGCGTACCGAAAGAGATCAACCGTTCCGTCTTGCTGACGTTTTTCCAAGGTGAATATTTCAGCGGGCTCCTTGACAATGCCGATATCAAAAAACTCCGCAATCTGACGTTCGCCTAAGCCCTCAATGTCGAAGGCGTTTCGCGATACGAAGTGTTTTAAGCGCTCGACCGCTTGGGCCGCGCAGATAAGACCGCCTGTACATCGGCGCACAGCATCTACTTTACCGGTTTGTGGATTGACCTCGTTCACCGCCAGGCTGTCGCAAACGGGGCATCGGTCAGGAAACACGAATTTCGCCGCGCCTTTTTTCCTCTTCTCTTTGATGACCTCGACAATTTGCGGAATGACGTCGCCCGCGCGCTGAACCACGACCCAATCGCCAATGCGGATGTCTTTGCGTTCGATTTCATCGGCGTTGTGGAGCGTCGCATTTTGCACGACGACGCCGCCGACGGTGACGGGTTTTAAGCGACCCACAGGGGTGAGCGCGCCGGTGCGCCCCACTTGGATTTCGATATCTTCTAAAAGGGTCGTGGCTTTTTCTGCGGGAAACTTATGGGCAATGGCCCAGCGCGGCGCGCGCGACACAAAGCCAAGGCGCGACTGATAATCGAGCCGGTCAACTTTGTAGACAACGCCATCAATATCATAGCCGAGCGTTGCGCGCCGCTCTTCAATTAGCCGATACTGCGCGATGAGCGCCTCTACCGAGTCGCATGTTTTAAGGAGCGGATTGATTTGAAATCCGAGCGCAGACAAGCGCGTCAACGCGTCTGATTGCGTCTCCGCCAATGGTGAGCTCGTTTCTCCCCAGCCATAGGCGAAAAACCGCAGCGGGCGCGATGCGGTGATCGCCGCATCAAGCTGGCGCAACGAGCCCGCCGCAGCATTGCGCGGATTCGCGAACAGCTCAGGCGCTTTGCCTATCGTTGTCGCCTCTTCCGTTAATCGTGCATTGAGTGCTTCAAATTCCGCATGCTGCATATAGACTTCGCCGCGCACTTCTAGAATTTCGGGCGCACTCTTAATGGTTCGGGGAATATCTTTGATGGTCAGCGCGTTGGCCGTCACGTTTTCACCGGTGGTTCCATCGCCACGCGTGGCCGCTAGCGTCAACACGCCGCCCTCATAACGCAAGCTCAAGGAGAGCCCGTCAATTTTTGGTTCAGCCGTGATCTGCAGCGCCGAGTCTTCGTCGAGATTCAAGAACCGGCGTATGCGCGCTTGAAATTCTTCAACGTCTTTGTCGTCAAACGCATTGTCGAGAGACAGCATGGGCGCGGCGTGTCGCGACTTTTCGAATTTCGCAGAGGGCGCAGCGCCGACTTTATCCGAAGGACTGTCATCTCGTTTAAGTTTCGGAAACCGCTTTTCGATCAGCAAATTGCGACGGCGCAGCGCATCATACTCAGCGTCCGTTATCGCGGGGGCGTCGCGATTGTAATAGGCCTCGTCGGCTTCGCGAATAGTCGTTGCGAGGCGGTCAAGCTCCCTTGTCGCATCGTCAGACGACAAGTCCGCGACAGGAACATCATTTTGGGAAGTCTTCTTAGCCATGCGCGCGAGTTTTACCAGAGACGCTTAGCCAGTCGCTAGCTTTTTCGCGCCGCGCTGGGATTGGGGACGCTTGGCCGATGCGCGCTTGCGTTTTGGCTTTCCATCGATTTCCAATAGCGCATGCGCCGCGGCGCGCGCTTCATCGGTGACTTCAGCGCCCGACAGCATCCGCGCCAGCTCTTCAATACGCGCGTCAGATGTTAGCGGTGTCACCGACACTTCGGTCGCCGATTTGGTTTGGGTTTTTTCAACCCGCCAATGGTGCGCGCCCCTCGCCGCCACTTGCGGCGAGTGGGTGACCACGAGAACTTGTGCATCGCCCGCAAGGCGCGCAAGGCGCTCGCCCACAGCGTCCGCCACGGCGCCGCCCACGCCTGCATCCACCTCATCAAATATAATCACTGTTCTATCGTCTTTGGCCGCCAACGCCGCTTTCATGGCCAACACAAAGCGCGATAACTCCCCGCCTGACGCAATTGTTTTTAGGGGACCCGCGGGCGCACCCGGGTTCGTCGCGACCATAAACTCCACATGGTCGACGCCTTCCCGCACAGGGTTGTCCGCATCAACAGTAATAACAGTCTCGAACACGGCGCGGCCAAGCTTCAATGGCGCTAGCTCGCCGGCAACGGCTTTATCCAACTTTTTCGCCGCTGCCTTACGCTTTGCGGAAAGCGCGGCCGCCTTCTCATCATAGTCGTCTCGCGCGAGTTTCGCTTCAGTTTCCAGATCGCCAAAGGCCGCTTCTCCGAGCTCAAGATCTTCGAGCGCAGCTTTGGTTTTTTCAAAAAACGTCACCAGAGCGTCCGGCTCCACGCCGTGTTTTCTCGCTTCGGCGCGAAGCGCAAAAAGTCGCGCTTCAGTGCGTTCAAGTTCCGCAGGGTCTGCATCAAAAACCGCCACCGCGTTGTCGATCGCGGCGCGCGCTTCGCCAGTTTCCAGAAGCGCAGCTTCCAAGCGTGCGGCGGCATTGCCCAAGGGCGTCGCGGCGTCACCGACGCGCGCAGCGGCCCGTTCAATCGCGTGCAGGCTTTTTGACAGGCGACCTTCCACATCTGTTTGCTCCAGCGCGGCGATCGCAGCGGATAAATCATCGGCGATTTTCTCGGAGGCCATCATGGTCGCGCGCTTTTCCGCCAAACGCGATTCTTCGCCGGGCTCGGGCGCCAAGTCCTCCAACACGCGCACAACATGGCGGAGATAATCGCTCTCGCGCATCGCCGCATCGCGGTCGCGCCGGCGCGCAGCTAACGACTCTTCAGCATCGCGCCATCGTCTCCATGCGGCCCCCACCGCGTCGACTCTTTTCTTCAAACCGCCAAACTCGTCGAGCATGCCGCGATGGGCGGCGGCCTTCAAAAACCCGCGTCCGTCATGCTGGCCGTGGATCTCTAAGAGGATCTCGCCAACGGCCCGCAAGGCGCCAATCGAGGCGGGCGCATCATTGATAAAGCCGCGTGTGCGCCCATCAGCATCTTGCACCCGACGTAAGATCAATTGATCGTCGTCGAGATCAAAGCCGTTCTCTTCCAAATATGTCCATACTGGATGATCAGCGCGCGGCTCAAACGCCGCTGTAACGGCGCCCTGCTTTGCGCCCGAACGCACGCCGCTGCGATCCGCGCGTGCGCCCGCCGCAAAGCCCAACGCATCCAAGAGAATGGATTTGCCCGCGCCAGTTTCCCCGGTGAGCGCCGTCAGTCCTGACGCCATTTCTAAGCGCGCGTCTCGGATCAGAACATAATCGCGTATATGTAGCGCCGTGAGCATCGCCCCTCCTGACGCAACTGGTCCAGCCCTATGATGTAAAGAGGTTTGACGGGCCCGCAAAGCCCTACGCCTCGGATTTGGCGCTAGCCGCGCGAAGGGCCTAGTTTTCCTGGGCGATCAACGGTGCGCCGCTTTCGGCGCCAGTCGCTTCTGGGGCAAGAATGGCGGCTGTTTGCGTTGACGCACCAACGCTGTTCGCCTCAGCCAACAGACCAAAGTCTTCAAACAGGCGATAGGTGTCTTCATACCACCGGCTGCCTGGATAGTTGTGGCCCAAGACCGCCGCCGCCGCTCGGGCTTCCGGGATTACCCCGATTTCCAAGTACGCTTCGACCATCCGGTGTAGCGCCTCAGCGGCGTGGCTTGTGGTTTGGTAACGGGTCAACACCGTCTTGAAGCGATTGATCGCAGCAATGTGTTTGTTCTCTTTTAAATAGAACCGCCCCACATACATCTCTTTGCCCGCCAAATGATCAAAGGTGAGATCAAGCTTCAGGCGGGCGTCGCGTGCATACTCCGTATCCGGATAACGGCGCACCACATCTGTGAGCGCTGCGACGGCTTTCTCCGTGAAATCCTGATCGCGCCCCACATCGCGAATGCGCTCATAATAGCACATGGCCTTCAAATAATAGGCGTAAGGAGCGTCCTTGTTGCCTGGGTGCAACGCGATGAACTGGTCGAGTGACGTCAGGGCGTCTTCGTAGTCATTGCCCTCATAATGGGCAAAGGCTTTCATCAACATGGCGCGCCGCGCCCAAGCCGAATAGGGGTGTTGTCGTTCGACTTCTTCAAACAGCGCGATCGCGGTATCGAACCGCCGGCGCTCCAGCGACTCTGCCGCCTCCGCATAAAGCAACTCGACCGGTCGCTCTACATAGGCGAATTTCGCGTCTTTATCGGACGAGCCGCAAGCCGCTACGGCAATGCAAAAAAACGCCAAGCCAGTGAGTTTGAGAGAAGAAGTCATTCGGAACGCCACGCCTACCCATCCGCTTTCAATAGCGCCCCCGCGCGCTTCGTTTTCTAAAGCGCGTGGCCTGATGCGTCAAACGGCGGTCTGGGATTAAGCGACGACGGCGTGTTCGGCAGCAGCCATCGGCTCGCGAACGCCGGCTGCGGCCCGCGCTACAGCTAAGGCCGCGCGGGTGTTCAGATCATGACCCGGCTTATGGGCGCGAATGGCCCCGCGAATGGGCGCGCCGAGCAAGTAGAGGTCGCCGATGAGATCCAGCGCCTTGTGCAACGCAAATTCACGCTCATCCCGAAGGGGTTGATCGTTCAGAATGCGCTCACCATCGACCACGATCGCATTATCCATGGACCCGCCCCGGATGAGCCCCATCTGGCGCAGTGTCTCCACCTCGTCCAACCTGCAGAAAGTGCGCGCTGAAGCGATGCGATCAATGAAACCAGGATCTTCCAGATCCAAAACAATAGATTGACGCCCGATAAAACAATCCGGGAAGTCGATCGTCACCGATAGCTTGCGCGCCGCCGCTGGTTCAATCGAAATGAACCGATCGCCCTCGACCACGCTGATCGGGTGATCAATATCGATGTCGCGCCGCGTTTCAGGGAGCGTTTTTAATCCCTTAGCGCAGATCCCGGCTACAAACGCAGACGCGCTGCCATCCAGGATGGGCACTTCCGGTCCCACGAGGTCAATGACCGCATTATCGACCCCGCAAAGGGCCAATGCGGCCATCAAATGCTCGACTGTGCTCACATAAGCGCCTTGACCATTGGCGATTGTGGTGCCGTGATCAGCGCGGATGACGTTGTCAGGATTGGCCAAAATTTTCGCTGCGCGATTCTTGCGCGCGTCGCCGTTCATCAGATCCCGTCTGAGAAACACGATCCCCGCGTCGCCTGGCGCCGGAGACACGGTGAGTTCTACACTCTTACCCGAATGCAGGCCCACGCCCTTGAACAAGGCAGGCGCACTTAACGTTTTTTGCCAGTTGCCCCCAGTCACTTTGGCTACTCACTCTCAACTGCGACCGTCGACCGATCGTTATAGTCTTGTGTGGATAACGAGCATGCTATGGATTTCTGTTGCACTGCAAACAATTTGCCGATCAAGGTTTGTTTCGAAATGTTTCAATCTCAATAGAAAAAGCGCGCCGAGCATGATCCCGGCGCGCTTCTTTGTAAATGTTCGAGCGACGACATTTCGCCGTAGCGTTTTCTTTTAGCCGGTTTTTTTCTTCCGCAAGAAAGATGGGATCTCAAGATCAGCGTCTTCCTGGTTGTCGAATAGGTCGCCGCGGACCGACGGCGAAGGCCGTGTTGATTCGGGTGCGCGAGGCGGCGGTAAATCCCGGCGATCCTCCGGCGCTGCGCCACCGCCCAGGGATTTGAAGATATCCACTGCAGCTTCTAGCGAGTGCTTGCCCAGCGTTTGGGCCCCACGGAACGGGTTATTTTTCGGGTCGCGCGCATGCTCTGCTGGCTGCAACCTTGGTTCGGCCGGCGGCGCAGCCGCCGCGCGCTCGCCACTTGAGCCTTCGGTCAGCATTCGCCGAATGCGCTCATGAACATCACCAACGGGGTTTGTCGCATCGGCGCTCGCCGCGGGTGCAACAGCAGGCGGCGCAGATTGCGCTGGCGCAGCGACTGGCGCGGCTTGTGTCGGCGCCGCCGCTTGAACAGGCGCAGCTTGTGTTTGCGCAACGGGTTGCTCCGCCGCGGCCGGAACACGCGGCTCGACAACCTTTGGTTCGCGCCAAGGCTTCGCAATCGCCCCGGTATTGATGCGAACGCTCGGCCGGTTTTCTTTCTCATCGATGTCGATGCCTGTCGCGACGACAGACACGCGCACGCGGCCTTCCAATTCCTGATTGAAGGTTGAACCCACAATAATATTCGCATCCGTATCAACTTCAGCGCGGATGCGATTGGCCGCCTCGTCCACTTCAAATAGCGTCATATCCATGGAGCCGGTGATATTGATAAGAACGCCCTTCGCGCCTTTCATGGAGACTTCATCGAGCAGCGGATTCGAAATTGCCGCCTCTGCAGCTTCGATCGCCCGCTTCTCGCCTTCGGCTTCGCCGGTACCCATCATCGCTTTGCCCATCTCGCTCATCACGGTCCGGACATCGGCAAAGTCGAGATTAATCAGCCCCGGCATCACCATTAGATCAGTGATGCCGCGCACGCCGGAATGGAGCACGCGGTCCGCCATGGCGAACGCCTCGTGGAATGTGGTCCGTTCATTGGCGATGGAAAACAGATTTTGATTGGGAATGATCAGCAGCGTGTCGACATGCTTCTGAAGTTCTTCAATGCCCGCAGCTGCAATGCGCATGCGTCGCGCGCCTTCAAAGTGGAACGGCTTGGTGATGACGCCAACAGTCAAAATGTCCCGCTCTTTAGCCGCTTTGGCGATAACGGGCGCCGCGCCCGTGCCTGTGCCGCCGCCCATACCGGCGGTGACAAACAGCATGTGGCAATTGCCAACGTGCTCGAGGATTTCGTCGAGCGATTCTTCGGCGGCCGCACGGCCGATGTCCGGAACTGAGCCAGCGCCCAAGCCCTGCGTGGTCTTGACGCCGAGCTGGATGCACTTCTCAGCTTGCGAGAGTCCCACCGCTTGCGCGTCTGTATTGGCGACCACGAAGTCGACGCCCTCGAGCGAGCTCTCGATCATGTTGTTAACGGCGTTTCCGCCGGCGCCCCCGACACCGATGACGGTAATGCGCGGTTTCAGTTCAGTGACTTCGGGCACGCTCAGATTCAATGGCATTAAACGCTCCGGTTTTTTAGCAGGCTACGGACGTGCTTTTGCGGGCCCGCCCCTTTGTTAAAGAATCGTTCACAACCGTTTCCAAATGGTTAACGCCATCTTAAAGATGCGCTTAAAACTTGGCTCGTAACCAAGCCTCCACACCCCCGAAAACGGATTTGTTCGTTAACGAATGAGGTGATTGGTGCGAAAGGCCAAGCGTTGATTTCAACTCTGAGTCAGTTTTTAAGAAATTTTGGATGAGGCCGGCGCAGACGGCGAAGCTGGGTGCGCTCGCAGTTTCCGGTGCGCCCGAAAGCGCTTGGGGTTGGCCTAATCGACATTTCATGCCGAGCACACGTTCGCCGACTTCGCGAGCGCCCACCAATAGACTGCCGCCGCCGGTGATGACAGCGCGGCGTAAGCCGGAACGGCCGAGCTGATCATCGGGCAGGCGCTCGCTCACAAGCTCAAAAATCTCTTCGAGACGTGGAATGATCACTTCGCACAAATCGGCGCGCGAGGCCCTCGACATGGTTTCTTCAGCGCCCGCTTCCGGCAAATCAATGAGGCGATGCTCATCGCCCAACCCGATAAGCGCCGCGCCATGAATAGTTTTCACGCGCTCCGCATCAGCAAAGGACGCACCGAAAATTTGTGCGATGTCCTTGGTGACGTGCCCGCCGCCGACGGGCGCGCCGCCGCAATCAATCATCACCCCATCGTCATAGACCGCATAGCCCGTCGACCCGGCGCCAATATCAATGACGGCGACGCCTAAGTCTTTTTCATCTTCAATCAATGTCGCCTCAGCGGCGGCATAGGGCGCAGCCACAAATTCGTCGCACACCAAACCGCAGCGTTCCAAAAGGGCCCGCAGATTGTCGATAAGACTTTGCTTTGCAGAAAGCCCAAGCATCTCAATCGATAGGGACGACCCCACTAGCCCGACGGGATCACCTGGGATTTCCTCGCCGTCAATGCGCGATGACACCAGCGTCGCATGGAGCGATGCGCAATCATGCGCCGCGACGGCGCGGGCGCCCTCGGCGAGTGAGTCGTCAAGATCTTCCTCGGTGACGACACCGCCCATAATGCCAATATCGACGCCGATTTTGCGGGCGCGCACGCTTGGGCCCGGCAGGGCAACGGAAACATGGCGCACGCGAACGCCCGCCATTCGTTCTGCGGCGTCGACGGCGCGGCGCACGCCGAGTTCCCACTGGTCGATCGTGCGCGCACGGTTTAAGGCAGCCGGTGCTCCATGATAGCCGACCCCAATGATTTCCGCTTGCGCAGGCAAAACGCCGCCATCATCTATGCGCGCGACAAAGCAGGCGACTTTCGACGCGCCAATGTCCAAAACGGCGATTTGCGTTTTGTCATTACGAGGACGATCAAACATGAACTGTTTACAGCGTTGCTGAGGAATGCTCGTTTTATCGTTTCACAATTTGCCCACGGGTCAAAGAGAAAATAGCTCTGGCGCCGCATGAGTATTCTTTAATTAACTTATGCGAGCGCTATTGCGCGACTTCTTCGTCACCATCGACTTCTTTAAAAACGAGACGCTCTTCATCGCGCAAATCTACGTATGCAATTTCGCGATCAAGCAGTCCGTATGCGGCGTGAAGCGAGGCCAGATCCCGAACCGCGCGCGAAAAGCTATGTTCGGGGAATTTTACGTCCCCCCCATTTCGTAACCGCATGTTCCATCGTCGGTCGCCAACACGAATGAGTGCTGCCGCGCGACCCCATAAATCCGATTCCCGGCGCAGCGCAGTGAGGATGCCCGCCGCGGACTCTGGCGCTCCTGCGCCGACGATCAGCGGTAGGTTCGAATATTCGTAAACATCAACCTCGCGAATAACTGCGCCATTTACGTCAATGAGGTGCAGCGCGCCTGACATCTGCCAAACAGCGGCGGGTTCGCGTTCGCGAATGGAAACATGAACAGTGTCTGGCCAAAGTCGCGATACGGCCGCGACGCGGACCCAGCCGATTTCTTCGACGCGCGCGCGGGCCGCGTGCGGATCAAGATGCAACAAGGAGGCGCCGATTACCGGCCCGACGGCGGCGAGAATCTCTTCGCGGCTCGTATGATTCAGTCCCTTGGCGGTGATACGGTCGGTTTGAAAACCAACGCCGATAACGCTCGCGCGCATCATTCGATCAACCCGTTCGCCAATTAAACCGAAATAACCGGCGCTCCACAACGCGGCTGCACCAATGACGGCAGCAACAGTAACCCCCGCGCCCACGGCGACGGCGGTGCGTCCCGCCACAATCTGCAGCGCGCTGAATGGAGGTCGCGCAGAAGGGGTTTTCTTGTTTGTTTTTCGAGCTTTAGTCGCCGTCTTTTTCTTTTTCACCTTAGGCATGAAGCGTCCTCAATAAGCCACGAGCATAGATCACCGAAATCCATTCCTGTGTGGGCTGCTTGTTCTGGCGACAGGGATGTCGGGGTGAGGCCGGGCTGCGTGTTGACCTCTAAGCAATAAACGCCGTCTGCCCCCGCCCTCTCATCATACCGAAAGTCGGCGCGCGACAGGCCGCGGCAGCCAAGCGCAACATGCGCACGCACCGCCAAATCCAAACACCGTTGCGTAATGTCCGTCGGCAGTTCCGCCGGCAAGATATGCTGCGAGCCGCCGGCGGCGTATTTGGCCTCATAATCATAAAACGCGAGGGCCGTTGTTATTTCAGTAACGCAAAGGGCGCGATCGCCCAGTACTGAAACCGTCAATTCGCGCCCCGGGACAAATGTTTCTACGAGCACCTCGTCGCCGAGACTCCACTCATCACTCGTCAACTCTGAGGGGGGTCTATTGTCTCCCTCGCGCACAATGAACACGCCAACGGATGAACCTTGGGCATTGGGTTTTACGACATAGGGCGGCTTCATCACATGGTCTCGCGCCGCGTCAGACAAAGGCACGATTTTACCTTCGGGCGCGGGAATATCCGCTTGTGCGAAAACGCTCTTGGCCCGTTGTTTGTCCATCGCCAAAGCAGAGGCCAAAACGCCTGAGTGCGTGTAGGGCAATCCCATGACTTCGAGCAGCCCTTGGACGCAGCCGTCCTCACCCCATTGTCCGTGCAATGCATTAAAGACCGCATCTGGCGCCGCTTCTTCGAGACGACCTGCGACATCGCGGTTCGCGTCAATTTCTACAACGTCAAACCCGCGCGCGCGCAGGGCTTGGGCCGCCGCCGCGCCAGAAACAAGTGACACTTCGCGCTCTGGCGACCAGCCGCCCATTAACACCGCTATGCGTTTAAACTTGCCCATTGCTCGCTAACCTTCGCGTGACTCGCCGATCCTGCGAATCTCCCATCGAAGCTTTACGCCCTTGTTAATTTCGACGTCCCGGCGCACTGATTCGCCAAGCGCTTCCAGATCCGCCGCCGTAGCGTCCCCGAGATTGATCATGAAATTGCAATGGCGCTCGGACATCTGGGCGCCGCCGACCATGCGTCCTCGCCCGCCGATTTCGTCTATCAATTGCCAAGACTTGCCGCCGTCGGGGTTCGCGAAAGTCGACCCGCCGGTGCGCTCGCGAATGGGCTGAGACGCTTCGCGTCGTTCCATGATGTCAGCCATTCGCGCTTCAATCTTAGCGGGCTCGTCTTTATGGCCGCGGAAGCGCGCACCGGTGAAAATGACATCGTCCGCCGCGTCGCAATGGCGATAGGAAAAGCCCAGTTGCTCGCGAGAAAAGGTTTTCCGCCGCCCTTGCCGGTCAACGCCCCAGGCTTCGATAAGAACGTCCTGTGTTTCACCGCCATAGGCGCCCGCATTCATCGCGAGCGCGCCGCCGATTGTTCCGGGCACGCCCCGATAAAACTCCAGCCCAGCGATGCCCGCAGCGGCGGCGCGCTTGGCGACGTGCGCATCGAGCGATGCGGCGCCGGCGACAACGTCCGCGCCTTCGACAGCGATGTTGGCGAACGATGCACCCAGACGCACCACCACGCCGCGTATCCCGCCGTCACGCACCAACAGATTGGAGCCTACGCCCACAGGATAAACCGGCATGTCAGGGTCCAGAGCGGTTAAGAACTGCGCCAAATCCTGTTCATCAGCCGGTGAAAAAAGCACATCCGCCGGGCCGCCAACGCGAAGCCATGTCAATGCAGACATGTCTGCCGCGGCAACTAGCTTGCCGCGCACATCGGGCAGGGTCGATGACTGAGCGCCCATCACCTTAGGCCAAACTTTCAAGCGCGCCAGCAAGGGCGTTGGCGTGTCGCGTGATATCGCCGGCGCCCAAGCAAATCACCGTGTCGCCTGGCGAGGCTGCGGCCGCCACAAGCGCCGGCAAGTCGTCGAAGGATTTTAGGGCGCGCGCGTCGCGATGGCCGCGCGCGGCGAGTTCAGCTACGAGCGCATCGCGGTTCGCCCCATCGATGGGGTGTTCGCCGGCGGCGAAAACATCCGCGATCACCGCAATATCAGCCTCTAACAGGCAGGTGCAAAAGTCGTCGAACAAATCGCGCAAGCGCGTGTAGCGGTGCGGCTGCACCACCGCAATTATTTTCCCTGCCGATACATTGCGCCCTGCGCGCAATACCGCTGATATCTCTGCGGGATGATGGCCATAATCATCGATAATCGTGACGCCATTCCACTCCCCGGCGTGCGTGAAGCGTCGTTTCACCCCAGCGAATTTCGAAAGCCCTTTACGGATTTGATCATCAGTAACCCCCAAGCGCTTTGCGACGACCGCAGCGGGCAAACTGTTTAAAACGTTGTGCAAGCCCGGCATGGGAAGTTGCACGCCGGCGATGCGGCCAGTCTCGCGACCGCGATCGCGAAACACAATATCGTAAATCGACAGGCCGCCTTCAAAACGAATGTTATCCGCGCGTATATCCGCTTGCGGATTAACGCCGTAGGTGATCAGGCGGCGGTCCATGACGCGCCCGACCAGGGCTTGCACTTCCGGGTGATCGAGACACACGACGCCAAAACCATAAAAGGGCGTATTTTCAACGAATGTGTCAAAGGCGCTGCGCAATTCTTGAAACCCGCCCCAATGGTCTAGATGTTCAGGGTCAATATTGGTGACAATCGCAATGGTCGTTGGTAGGCGGATAAAGGTGCCGTCGGACTCATCGGCTTCCACCACCATCCAATCCCCCTCGCCCAGCCGCGCATTGGCGCCATAGGCGTTGATAACACCGCCATTAATGACTGTGGGATCGAGATCCGCCGCATCTAGGAGCGCCGCAATCATGCTAGTTGTAGTCGTTTTACCGTGGGTGCCAGCGACGCTCACCGTCCATTTGAGGCGCATCAGTTCGGCGAGCATATCCGCGCGACGCACCACAGGAATATGGCGCGCGCGCGCTGCGGCGATCTCGGGATTTGTTCTGCGAATTGCCGTCGACATGATGACTGCCGCCGCGCCTTCAATGTTCTCCGGCGCATGGCCAATCTTGATAGATACGCCTTTGTCGCGAAGACGCAGAACATTTGGGTTGTCCGCGATGTCGCTGCCCTGAACTTGATAGCCCAAATTGTGCATCACCTCGGCGATGCCGCTCATACCGATACCGCCGATCCCGACGAAATGGATGGGCCCCACCGCAAAGGGCAAGCGCACTTTCGTATTGGGCGGATGAATGACGGCGAACTTTTCGGAAGAGGTCATGCGCTCACGCCGCCTTGCGCATGTCTATCGTCTCTTCAATGAGATCCGCCAACGACCGCGCCGCGTTTTTCTTCACCCGGCCTTCCGCCGCATTGGCCATGACTTTCAATTTCTCGAGGTTCGACAAGAGCGGCGCCAACGCTTCGGCAAGCGAGACTTCATTGAATCGGGGTTCAGGAATAACGATCGCAGCGCTAGCGTCGGCGAGGACGCGGGCGTTGCCCGTTTGATGGTCGTCCATCGCGATGCCCAACGGCACCAACACAGACGGGCGACCAATGGCGCTCAGCTCTGTCACCGTCGATGCGCCGGCTCTTGAGATCACCAAATGCGCGTCGGCGATCTTTTGCGGCAAGTCTTTAAAGAATGGCGCAACATCAGCGCTGACGCCCGCCTCTTCATAGCCTGTTCGAACGGCATCAGCTTCGGCGTCGCGCGCTTGGTGCGTAACATGAAGACGCCGACGAATATTATCAGGAAGCGATGCGATTGCCGCAACGGGCGCGGCGGAAAAAATACTAGCGCCTTGGCTGCCCCCAAATACAACCAATCGAATGGGGGCGTCTGGTCCGAACTCTGGGAAAGGCGGCGCGCCAAGATCGGCCACAGCGTCGCGAATGGGGTTCCCGACTTCCATTCCGAGGATACCTTGAGGCAGTTTTTCCAGCGTCGGAAAAGCGTGCGCAACGAACGCAGCACCACGGGCTAAAACGCGGTTTGCACGCCCCAAAACAGCATTTTGTTCGTGGACCCCATATGGCACGCCCAAGAGCGAGGCCGCTTTCATGGAGGGTAATGACGGGTAACCGCCAAAACCGACAGCGGCGATGGGTTTTCGCTTGCGCAATTCCCCTAGAGCCGCGATTAGTCCTTGCGCGAGCGAGAACGCAGCTATCCCCTTAGCGAGGGGACCGCCGACAGAAGGCGTCGCGGCAGAAATCTGAAACCGATCGTCAGCGGGAAAATCCTCCGCATACCGTGCGCCGCGCACATCCGTAACGAGCAAGACGCGTCGCCCACGGCGCTTCAACTCCTGCGCTAAGGCTTCGGCCGGAAACATATGGCCGCCGGTGCCGCCAGCAGCCAAGACAATGGGTTGCGTGAACGCGTTGTCGGTCATGGCATGATGTCCTTGCGCTTGGCGGCAACGCCATGGTCAGCGCGCGTTAGCGCAATAATAAATCCGATGGACAGCGCCGTCGCCAAAAGGGAGGACCCGCCATAGGAAACCAAAGGCAGCGTCATGCCTTTTGCAGGCATAGCGCGCAACGAGACAGCAATGTTGATCATGGCTTGCAAACCGATCATCGCGGCCAATCCAGCGACAGCGCACTGCGCAAATAAGCTGCGCAACCCGGCGGCGATAGCCAGCGTGCGAGCCACAAAGGCAGCAAATAGCGCGATGATCAATGCGCCGAGCACAAAGCCAAATTCTTCGACGGCAACCGCGAAAACAAAATCCGTGTGCGCATCAGGCAACCCGCCCTTTAACGCTGGGGCGTCGCCGCGACCAAAGAAGCTGCCATTGGCGACGGTCTCAACAGAGCGATCTACTTGATAGTTCTCGCCGGATTGGGGGTTGAGAAATCCGTCAATCCGCCGCGCCACATGGGCGGATAGAAAATATCCTGCCGTGAGCCCAGCAACGCTGGCAGTCGCAAAAAAGCCAATCCAAGCCCAACTCCAGCCGGCGATGAAGAACATAACGGCCCACGCCGCCGTCACCAGAGCCCACTGGCCAAAATCGGGTTGCAGCAACAAAAGGCCCGCAAGCACCGCATAAGCGCCAAGCGCAATGGCGCCGCCTGGAAACCGATGGTCATTGGCGCCCTCGGCCAACATCCACGCAGCAGCGATGACAAAGCCGGGCTTTGCGAACTCTGAAGGCTGCAATGAAACGGGCCCTAAATCTAACCACCGTTTTGCGCCATTAATATCTGCAGAGAAAATAAGCGTCGCCGCCATTAACAACAGCGCGCCCAAAAACGTGAGCACCCCCAGCCGGCGCGTTTGCAAGGGCGATAAGAAAGAGACGAATAGGACGAGGATAAGCGCTGGAACCGCAAACACCATTTGACGAAGGGGAAAGTAAAACTGGTTTTGGATGCCTAGGCGCGCGGCCGCCGTGGGCCCTGCAGCGATAAGCACGACACTCCCGATCATCATGAGCAGCGCGAGAATGGCGAGCCCGGTGCGGTCGATGGACCACCACCAGCGCCCGAACAAGCTCTCATCCGCCCTTGACCACCGGTTCACGCCGCTGCTCCGTTTTCAACTGAAAGTGTTTTCGCGAGGCCAGAGAACGCCGCGCCTCTGGCTTCGAAATTCTTAAACTGATCATATGAAGCGCATGCTGGCGAGAGCAGCACAACGGGGTTCGCCGCATCGCTCGCGGCGGCGTCCGCCCCTGCCCGCATGACCGCCGTTTGAAGATCATGGCATTGCACACAGTCCACGGCGGCGCCTAACTGCTCTTCGAAAAGCGGCGCGTCCTCGCCAATAAGATATGCGGCGTGTACCGGTTTCATGAGCGCGCGCAATGGGCTGGCGCCTTCTTCTTTTGCTTTGCCGCCAGCAATCCAGAAAATGTCGGAATAGGCGCTGAGCGCCCGGGCCGCGGCGGCGGCGTTGGTCGCTTTGGAATCATTGATGAAAACGACTTTGCCCACGCGCGCAACTTCTTCCATCCGATGGGGCAAACTCGAAAAACGCTCCGCCGCTCTAATGAAAAGCGCCGGCGAAACGCCCAGATGCAAACATGCAGCGAGCGCTGCAGCTGCGTTTTGATGATTGTGTTCGCCGCGCAAGCTTTGTGCATTTGAAAGCGCTCCGGCGCGAGAGGTTTTGCCGTCCATATTGTGGAATAGCTCGCCCTCTAAGGCGTAGACGCCGCGACCAAGTGTGGAGTTAGCCGAAACGGGCGCGACATTAGCGCAAGCTTTGGCTGTCAGCTCGGTGCATGTTGATTGTGCATAGGAGTCATCCACGCCGACAATGGCGATGTCATCTGACTGCTGATTAAGAAAAATGCGCTTCTTAGCATCGAGATACGCCTCGAGGGATCCATGTCGGTCAAGATGATCCGGCGAAAAATTCAAGAACACGGCTGCGTTTGCGCGCAGCGACGCTGTGAGGTCGAGCTGAAAAGACGATAGCTCCAAAACATAGATAGCCTCAGGGCGGAATGCCGGCAGGCTCAACACGGCCTCGCCGATATTGCCCCCGACATAAGCAATCTCGCCTACATCATTGAGAACATGTCCGATTAACGCCGCTGTCGTTGACTTTCCGTTCGACCCCGTGACAGCAACGACCCGAGGGCGCGCCTCTTTGGGCAAATCATTCACCGCGCGAGCGAACAACTCCGTGTCGCCGATGACAGGCACTTTTTCCTGTTGAGACTTGCGTACAATGGCGTGGGGCTTGGGAAAGGTGAGCGGCACCCCAGGGCTCACGACGACCGCGTCCAACTCTTTCCACGGCCAGGCTTTGGGGTGCTCTGCAAGAAATTCAGTGCCCTCGGTTCGTTTGCGAACCTCTGGCTTCTCATCCCAAGAAAAGACCTTTGCGCCAGACGCGGCCAGGGCCTCGCAAGCGGCGATGCCGCTCACGCCGAGGCCAAATACCCCGAAAGATTTCTTCCTGGCTCCCGGAATTAAAATCATGCGCCTGCTTGCCCCTAGCGTAGTTTCAACGTCGCCAAACCGATCAATGCGAGAATGACCGCAATGATCCAAAAGCGAATGACGATCGTCGACTCTTTCCAGCCAAGATGTTCGAAATGATGGTGGATCGGCGCCATTCTAAAGACGCGTTTCCCGGTGAGCTTAAATGATGCGATTTGGATCATTACCGATAGCCCTTCGAGGACAAAAAGGCCGCCCACGATGGCCAGAACGATTTCGTGTTTAGCAGCGACAGCGATTGTGCCGATGGCGCCGCCAAGAGCAAGCGAGCCCGTATCGCCCATAAAGATGGCCGCCGGCGGCGCGTTGAACCACAAAAAGCCGAGTCCAGCGCCCATGATCGCGCCGCAGATGATCGCCAGCTCGCCAACGCCAGGCACATAAGGCACGCCCAGATAATTGGCGTAAATGAAGTTACCGACGAGATACGCAATCAACGCGTAGGTCGCCGCCGCAATCATCACAGGAACGATCGCCAGCCCATCGAGACCATCGGTCAAGTTCACGGTATTCGAGGCGCCGACGATGACCACTGCGGCGAACGGAACAATCAGCCACCCCAGCGGCACCCCCGGCGCGCTAAACCACTCTTGAAACAAGCGAACGGGAAAAAATGGTACGCCGACGGACGTCGCAATGCCCGGCGGCGCGTCAGGCGCAACAGAGAGCGCATGCATGCAGTAATAGCCTGCGAGCAACGCTACAGCGAACTGAACCGTGAGCTTTAAACTGCCGACCACGCCGCTCGTCGTTTGCTTGGTGACTTTCAGGTAATCGTCAATAAAGCCGAGCGCGCCAAAGACGAGCGTCACGCCCATCACTATCCACACATAAATGTTGTCGAGCCGCGCCCACAAAAAGGTCGCCACCGCCATTGACAACAGGATAAGCACGCCGCCCATGGTCGGCGTGCCGGTTTTCTCAATGACGTGGCTTTGCGGACCGTCTGTCCGAATGGGCTGGCCGCGACCTTGTTTTCGGCGCATCCAACGAATGAGCGCCGGGCCAAACAGAAAAGAGATAAACAACGCGGTCATGACCGCGCCGCCGGTACGGAATGTCAAATAGCGGAAGACATTGAAGAGCTGAAAATCGTCCGCATAAGGCGTTAAAAGGTGATAGAGCATTACTCTTCGCTTTCCGGTTCTTGGCGATTGGCGAGCGCGCGGGCGATGGCGCCAACCTTTGACGCGTTTGATCCTTTAACCATCACCACATCGCCAGGGCCCACCGCGTCCGCGACAGCACCGACGATCCCCACAGCAGAGTCTGCGTAAAGCCCGCGCATCTTTGGCGGCAAGCGGTCCCAAAGCGATCGCATCAATGGACCAGCAGCGTAGACGCTATCCACTTTCGCGGTGATTAAAGCTTCGGCAAGATCTGCATGGAATTGCGCGGCATTTTCGCCAAGTTCAAGCATCTCGCCCAAAACCGCGATGCGCCGTCCGCCAGCGGCCGGCAGCTCCACACCCACCAGCTTGATTGCCGCGGCCATTGACGCAGGGTTAGCGTTATAGCTTTCATCAAGCAGGGTCGCAGTCCCGCCTGGTACTCGGATTTCGGCTCTAGCGCCCCGCCCCTCAGCCGGTTGGACAGCGCCCAATACCGTGATCGCTTTTTCAAGATCAGCGCCAACCGCGTCCACTGCGGCGAGCGCCGCAAGCGCGTTGATCGCCTGGTGGGGCGCGGTCATACCAAATTCAAATTCTCTCACGTCGCGCTTGATGCGCGCCTTAACCAGCGCGCGACCACTTTCCAAAACTTGATGGTCAAGCAATCGGAAATCCGCATTGTCAGACTCGCCGAAGGTGATGAACCCAGCAGCGCCTGCAGTCTGGGCGCGTTTTTTAAGCAGCTCAAAATACGCGTTGTCGATGGGCAAGACAGCAATGCCGCCGCGCGCAAGGCCTAAGAAAATCTCCGCCTTCGCCTCGGCAATTCCTTCAATTGAGTCAAAATTCTCCAAGTGCGCCGCCGCGACAGTCGTAACCACTGCAACATGCGGCTGCACAAGTTTTGTCAGCGGCGTAATTTCGCCCGCATGATTCATCCCGATTTCAAAAACGCCGTATTCAATATGCATGGGAAGACGCGCCAACGTGAGCGGCACGCCCCAATGATTGTTGAAGCTGCGATCGGCTGCGTGAACGCCGCCAGAGGCGCCAAGCACCGCACGCAACATCTCTTTTGTGCTTGTTTTGCCGACGCTGCCGGTCACCGCGACGCGCTTGCCGAAGTTGCGCATGCGTGCGGCGGCGGCCAGATCGCGCAACGCTTGAAGGGTATCACTTACCACCAAAAGCGGCGCGCCCTCGGGCGCATCTTCAGGCGCCCGCGAGACAAGCGCCGCAGCGGCCCCCGCGTCAAAAGCATTCTGAAGAAAATCATGGCCATCTCGCGCGTCGCGCAGCGCCACGAAAATATCGCCGGGCTTCAAATTGCGCGTATCAATAGAAACACCGCCTGCGGACCATTCTTCCGCAGTCCAAGTGGCGGGATCACCGCCGCGCGCGCAGAGCGCGCCGCCGGTTGCGGCCGCCGCCTCATAAGCCAACCATAAATTTGACGTCATCGCCCGAGCTCCGATTGTCGCGTCCGCACCGCTTCGCGCGCCACGGTCGCATCATTAAACGGCACCACCTCAACCCCGATTTGCTGGCCGGTCTCATGCCCCTTACCGGCGATCAACAAAACATTTCCACGCCTTAGGCGTGCAACGCCTGCGGCAATCGCATCAGCGCGATCTGCTATCTCTTCGCCTTCAGGGCACCCTTCCAATATCGCGCGCCGAATAGAAGCAGGATCTTCTGTTCGCGGATTATCATCCGTAACGATCACATGATCTGCGCGCGCGGCGGCCGCTTTTCCCATCTCGAGGCGCTTGGTTTTATCCCGATCGCCGCCAGCCCCGATAACCGCGATCACATCGCCTGACGCGTGAGGGCGGATGGCGTCGAGCGCGCGCGCCACCGCGTCAGGCGTGTGTGCGTAGTCCACATAGACGCCAGCGCCGTCGATTTCAGCGACGCGCTCCATACGCCCCGGCGCACCCGTTAGGCCATCCAGAAGAGGCGCGATATCGGCGGGCGAGACGCCAGAAGCCGCGACAATGCCTGCCGCCAAAAGTACGTTCTCCACTTGAAACTCACCGATCAACGGCAGGTCGAGCGCGTAGTTTTGGCCTTCGGCAACGATCCGCACCGACATGCCCGCGGGCGATGGTCGCGCCTCCAAGAGACGGAATACCTGGCCTTTGCGCCCTGTCGTCAGCACACGGAGCCCGCGTTGGCGCGCCGCATTAATCATGGTTTCCGCGTGCGCGCCATCGGCGTTGATCACCGCAGCACCGTCATCAGGCAATACCTCGTCAAAGAGGCGGCGCTTGGCGGCGAGATAGCTCTCGAAATCGCCATGATAGTCGAGGTGGTCCTGAGTGATATTGCTGAAGGCCGCGATGGAAAGGCGCACGCCATCAACGCGGTGTTGCGCCAAGGCATGGCTCGACGCTTCGAGCGCTAAATGGGTCGTGCCTGCCTCCGCCATTTGATGGAGCGTTTCATGCAGCGTAATCGGCTCCGGCGTCGTATGGGTAAGAGGACGCTCAAAGCCCGGTCCCGATGCGCCAAGGGTGCCGATGCTGCCAGCCTTACGCCCCAATCGCGACCATAGCGAAGCCGCAAATCGCGCCGTTGACGTTTTGCCATTGGCGCCGGTGATCGCGGCAATGGTTTTGGGTTGGTTCGGAAAAAACCGCGCCGCTAAACTGCTCAAACGCCTGCGCGGCGTTTCATCGAATATCGTCGGCAAGGTTGACTGCGTCCCCGGCCGGGCCAGCAAAGCTGCAGCGCCGCGCTTTTCAGCCTCTGGGATAAACCGCGCGCCATCAGTTTCGACGCCCGGAAGTGCCGCGAACAAATATCCCTCGCCTACGGCACGACTATCCACCGCGATCCCTTTGATGAACGGGTCCGGGGATATCGATTCATTAGCGAGGGCGGACAATTTCACTGCACAGCCTCCGGCGCCAGCGACGGGGCTCGCGCCTCGTGCACGGGCTCTACAGCGCCCGAAACAAACGCGGCAAGAGCGACGCTCTCGCTGACTGACGCGACGTTGAGCACCGGCGCGATGCGCTCCACCACACGGGAGAAAACCGGCGCAGCGTTCCAACCCGCCGTCGCAAACCCGAAAGTCTCGCGCGTTGGCTGTGGATCATCAAGGCTAATCAACACCGTATATTTCGGCGCATAACCAGGAAACGCGCCGACAAAACTGGCAATGCGGGCTGACTCATCATACCCGCCAAAAGCCGGCTTGTCGGCTGTCGCCGTTTTGCCAATGGGGAAATAACCGTCGACTTCCGCGGCGCCGCCAGTCCCATCAGTAATGACCCGACGCAACACCCGGCGCATGGCGGCGCTTGTTTCGCTTTTAAAGACGCGCGCGCGCGATCGCTCTGCGCTAGCCGCCAAGAATGTCGGCCCGATATAGTCTCCGCCATTCACCACAGCCGTGAACCCCGCGAGCAGATGCAGCGGCGTTACGGCGATTCCATGACCATAAGCGATGGTGGCGTTTTCGACTGGCCCCCATTGGGTCGGCAAGTCCGGGGCTCGGTTCTCATTTAATTCAATCGCCAGCGGCTCGAACATTCCCAGCGCCCGGAGATAAGACTTTTGCGCATCGGCTCCCAAGTCGGCCGCGATCCGCGCGATCCCTATATTAGACGAGTGCTGCACCACTTCGGAAAATGTCAGCATACGGTTTTCACCGTGCAAATCCGTGATGCGTCGATCGGCAATGCGAAACGAACCGCGAGCATCATAGCCGGAGTCTTCCGAAGCGACGCCTGCGTCTAACGCGGCGGCTGCCGATATCGCCTTGAAGGCCGAACCCAGTTCATAACGGTCATAGGTGACGCGATTGCGGCGAAAATCGTCCGGCGCGGCGCCAGGCGCGTTGGGGTCGAAATCCGGTAAGCTCGCCAGGGCGATCACTTCGCCGGTTTCCGCATCCATCACGACGCCCCAAGCCGCTTTGGCGTCATATTCCGCGCAGGCCGCGGAAAGCTCTTTTTCCAACGTTTGCTGAACGCGAATATCGATCGACGCCATCAGCGGCGCGCCGCCTTTGAAGGCGTTGGCCACTTTTTCAAGGCCCATAACGCCGCCGCGCCCCGCCTCCGCATTGCCGATCACGTGGGCCGCAAGAGGGCCGTGGGGATAAGCGCGCTTAGTGCGGGTGGCGAACCGAACGCCCGGCAGGCCGAGATTGAACACCGCCTCTCGCTCCGCCGGCGAAAGGTCAGATCGCACCTCGACATAGCGCCCTGCACGTAGTTTCGCCTCGAGCGCCGCCGCATCAACATCGCTCAGCGTTTGAGCGATCGCCCGCGCGGTGTCTTCATAGTCCCACACCTCACGACCCGCGATCTCTAGCGCGATCATTGGCAGGTCCATCGCCAGAAGGGCCCCTTGCCGATCCACAATCTCAGGACGCTCGGCGAACTCGAGGGACGCTCGGGCGATTTGATGCGGATCGCCCGTATGATCAAAGGTGATCAGCGCCAAGCGCACGCCTAGCATCGAAAAGGCGAATACAAAGACGACGCCGCACATTTGAATGCGCTGGCGCACGCGGCGACTATGGCGAGCCCGACTGCTTTGCGCATGGACAGAAACAGGCGCAGCGCTCGTGGCTTGGTCCCGCGCCTCTTCGATGACATAGGCTTGAGGCGCGGTGCGACGCCGTTTTGTCTTACGTCCGATCAACGCCATGTTAGATACCTCGCTATGGCGCAGCCGACAGTTGGGCCATCGCCAACGCGTCGCCAATAAAGTCACGAGACGGATCAGTGCGCGGCTCGTCGTCGACCAGCTCAGCACCGCCAAGCAACGCCGCGAATTCGCGGGCGTCATGGGACTGATGCGCCGCGGTGGGCCGCAAATCCGTCGTCGCCGAGGCAATTTTGGCCAGCCGTTCGGGGTTTTCCAAATAAGCGATTTCAGCCCGCAACACTTTTATGGCGCGCTCTTCTTCAATTCTGTCCAAGTCAAGCTCGACCAGATCCGCCTGCGTCTGACGCACCGAAGTTTCGGCTTGATACCGCCCGACCGCCGAAAGACCCAATAAGAAAAATAGCAAAATCGTGGTTATTTTAATCATACGAATGTCCTGCTAATCGATCAGTTAACGGATTATATTTTCAAGAATGGGCGGAACGGAAAAGAGCGGCGCGTCGGCCTCATCATCGAACACGGGCGCGTTCCGACGCTCGCCAACGCGCAGCTTGGCGGATCGCGCCCTGGGATTTCGCGCTATTTCGTCATCGCTTGGCGCTGTATGCTTACTCTTTACGACGTTGAAGCTCGGCGCACCGGCGTCTTGCGGCGGCGGCGCAAATCGCGAGGGCGCCGCGCGGCGTGCCGATCGTCGTTTCAAAAACTGTTTCACGATCCGATCTTCAAGGGAGTGAAACGTGACAACCGACAGCTTGCCATCGGGTCGCAATAAACACTCTGCCGCGTGCAGACCTTGAACGAGCTGACCAAGCTCATCATTCACATAAATGCGCAGGCCCTGGAACACCCGCGTGGCCGCATGAATTTTTGACCCGGGTGCTTTGGGCGCCGCTTTTTCAACGATCGCCGCCAGCATTGTCGTCGTTGTGATCGGCGTCTCATCGCGCGCGGCAATGATCGCGCGCGCGATCACGCGGGCGCGCTTTTCCTCGCCATACGTTCGAAAGATGGCGATGAGCTGGCCTTCGCTTGCTGTCGCAACAACGTCCTGGGCGTCAGGTTTGGCGCCGTCCATGCGCATCGATAGCGGGCCGTCGCGAAGAAACGAGAATCCGCGCGCGCCTTCATCAAGCTGCATAGAGGAGACACCAAGGTCGAACACAACGCCGTCGACAGCGCGCACGCCATATTCAGCGAGCGCGTCTTCCATGTCAGCGAATGGACGCTCGAGCAAAATTAGACGATCACAAAAATCTGCAATCCAATCTTGCGCGCGCTCAATCGCCGTCGGATCACGATCAAATGCGTAAACGGTGCATGGCGCGGCGTTTAAAATCGCGCGCGCATATCCGCCGGCGCCAAAGGTCGCGTCCACATAAACACCCCCAGGTTTTGGCGTCAAAGCCGCGACCGCTTCTTCGGCCATAACAGAGATATGCGGCGCGCCGGTCATGAAGCGCCGCCTGGAGCCAAGGCGGGGTTGCGCAAAGCGAGCTTTGCCGTAGCGGCAATTTCGGTATCCTCAACTAAGACGCGATTATAGGCGTCGGGGTTCCAGATCTGAAAAGAACCGCCGACCCCAGCAAACAGCGCCTCGCCATTGAGGTTTGCGTAATCGCGCAGATGCTGCGGCAGGACCACGCGCCCCTCTTTATCGAGGGCGACGACACAGGTGCGCGACGCGATCGACCGCTCCAAACTGCGCCGCTCTTTGGAGTACGGATCAAGCGCCGCAATAGACGCCATAAGGGTCTCGATATAGTCAACGCCGCCGCAATCGATGCACTTTTCGTCCGTTGACGGAATGCAATAGATGGCGTTTACCCGCTCAAGATCGAGGACGCGCCGAAACAAAGCCGGCGTCGCAAGACGTCCTTTCGCGTCGATCTTGTTTGTGAACGACCCATAGAACAGGGTCTCGGCCCCGCGCCGCATCCCGCTTTCCTCCGCCGCGGCGCGCCCCCAAAGTGGGTCTCGCCGCCCCAGTGCTATCTCAGAGAAGGTATTTTATGGGATAGCATGGGGATTTATGGGGCGTCAAAGGCTGAATCGCCTCGAAGCCATAAAATCTGCCGAGAATTCTGGAACAGAAACGGAACGCGTTGGGCGCGGCCCGCGATCGAACCCATTGCGCCCGTCAAAAAGCGCGCGAGGCCCTAGCCGCGAACGTTGCTTGCGGCGTCGCTGCCGGCTCGTCAGCAGCGGTAAGCGCGCTCAGTTTCTCGATTTCGCCGTCCAGCGACGCTAGCTTTTCCGCCACCTCATCATGCGCGCCGCGCAGCGTGATCATAGTCGTTTGCAATCCAAGACGGCGCGCCCGCAACTCTTCGACCTGGCGCTCGCGCACATCAGCCGCCTCGCCTTCACATGCCATGAACTCTTCTTCGAGACGGCGCAGCGACGCTTCGGTCGACAGCCGCACGCGCCGAATATCCTCGAGATCGAGCCTTAGGGCGTCCGCCTCAGCGCTGGCGATTTTCATAAGACGGGTCACGCCCTCAGGCGCGCTGAAACGGGGCATACGGGCTTGATGATACATGTCGCGCTCCCTTCGAGACCGATGCACTCTTCGATGCGAATACGAAACGGTCTTTTCTTCACCTCGGCTTAATTTTTGATCCGATATTTCTTAATGCGCCTAACCAAGCTTGATGCCGGCTGACGCCGACAAACTTAATGAAGAGAATATTAAGGTCGCGTAAATTGGTGAATCGACTTAGCAAAAAACAGCCGCATAAAACTTAATGACAGGCGTCGCAAATCAAGCAATGACGAGGCCTGGCAGGTAATGATCCTTGTCGGAGCTTTAAAAAAAACCATACCCCGTCGTCGATCTCAGCTCGTTTGTTAACGAATGTGAAAGCAAATCATCGTTAGCATTGGCGTTAGAAACGTTAGCTGCGTGGTTCAAAGGTCTTAACGGGGGGCCGCGCAAAGTTAAGGAGTCGGACAATGCGGGTTTTGCTGATCGAGGATGACGGCGCCACCGCCCAAAGCATCGAACTAATGCTGAAGTCGGATGGATTTAATGTCTACACGACGGATCTTGGCGAGGAAGGCGTCGACCTGGGCAAGGTCTACGACTATGACATCATTCTGCTGGACTTGAACCTGCCTGACATGACAGGCTTCGATGTCTTGAAATCACTGCGCGTCTCGAAAGTGAATACGCCGATCCTGATCCTGACAGGCCAAGGCGATATCGAAACCAAAGTGCGCGGGCTCGGCTTCGGCGCCGACGACTACATGACAAAGCCATTCCACAAGGACGAATTGGTTGCGCGCATCCACGCTATCGTGCGCCGCTCAAAAGGCCACTCGCAATCGGTCATCACGACGGGCTCGCTAACGGTCAATCTTGACGCGAAGACGGTGGAAGTTGCTGGCCAACGCGTTCACTTGACGGGCAAAGAATACCAGATGCTTGAGCTGCTTTCTCTGCGCAAGGGTACGACGCTCACGAAAGAAATGTTCCTCAACCATCTTTATGGCGGTATGGACGAACCAGAATTGAAAATTATTGACGTGTTCATCTGTAAGCTCCGCAAGAAGCTCGCAGCGGCCACCAGCGGCGAACACTATATCGAGACGGTTTGGGGGCGCGGTTATGTCTTGCGCGATCCAGAAGAGCACAAAGCCGCCTCTGTCGCCTAACAAGTTTTTGTTGCGTTACTTTGTCTTTGCACAAGATCGAAACGCCTCCGCTGCCAAGCGGGGGCGTTTCTCTTTATCGCGAAAACAAAACGATAATCGCTTTAAAACGTCCCGCCAATCGTCAGCCAAAGCGTGCGCACTGGCTTAAACTGCGCAAACTCGACGGACTCCAGAACGCCCACATCTCGCCGCGCTGAAAACCGTTCGATGACATCAATCATTGATGATCCGGCGACGTTATCCACCTCAGCCACAATTTTAACGCCGCGAACATCCTTAGCCTCAACGTAGACATCAAGCTCCGGATCGCGATCGATATCGGTGATGGAATCCAGACGAAAAGTTTTCGACAGGTCACGCATGTCGAAATCCACCCCATAGGCAAATTGCGTGTTGGGGATGTCGTGCCGATAATTCACCGTAAACTCATAGATCTTCGAGCGATTAAGCCGCCGCGGCGTGCCGAGCAATGGATCGTCAACGGCTGAATCCTCATAGACGCCAAGCAGATCAATTTCGACGCCGCCCAAGCCGATGCTCTCCCCTTTCAAGGTCCCAGAGATTTCGAAGCCATAGCGCTCAGCGCTGTCGATATTACCCACCGCATCGCCGTCTGCGCCGATGGGAATGCGATCCACCAAATCCGATATCAGTTCCCCATAGATTTGCGCGCTTAAGCGTGAACCGTCATCGAATCGTTTTTCAAGCTCAATTTCCGCCCGCCAGGATTGTTCAGGGACGAGATTGGGATTGCCCACGGAATTAAGATCGTCTTCAAGACTGACCGACGACACAAAATCCGAAAAATCCAATTGGCCGACCTCTCGGGAGACCTGGGCGCGCAAAGAGAGGCCTCTATCCAATTGATAGGTCGTGGACACAAACCCTTTGGGTCGAAAAAAATCGCGCACCAAGTCTGCTTGAGATATCTCTGAATACTCGGCGCCGAGACTAACTTGGATGTTCCAGTCCGATGTCAAGCTGCGCTGATTGGCGAGCGTCGCCTCATAGCGCACCTCCTCAACCCGCGAGCTGCCGCCGTCAAAAGGCGTCTCGACAACATCGCCCATATCATTGAGCTCAAACAATCGAGAGTCTGTTTCCAAAAAATTGAACGCACGCTCCAACGCGAGCTGCCAATCGCTCGTCTCGGACCTTGCAAATGAAAACTCTAAACGCGCAATCGTTTCTCCGGACTCTGACAAATCATCGTTGCGGACGAATTCTGTCGTATCCCCGCCGACGACCCTAGTGAGCCTAGCGTCAAGATCAGAGTCCTCACGCGTAACATAGCCAATAGCCTTAAGCGTGCCGAAGAGTAGCGGTAATTCGTAATCTGCACCCACCGTAACGCCGCGATCATCGCCAATATCGTCAAACCTCGTGAAGTTCGACTCTCCTGGCGGCGCCAACGCAAACCGATCGCTTGGCGTGAAGGCGTCGACATCGGACTGGTAGTATTCGAATGTCAAATTGCCCTTGTGGTCGGCGCGCGGTGTCCACCCAATATCAAGCGATACGAACGGGCCGCGCTCGATAGCCTCACTGGTTTCAAAACGCTCCTCGAAAACTGCGCCATCGGGGACGAACAAAATCTCGTCGCTACGGGTTCCCTCACGTCCGACGCCAAAATATACCTCCGAGGAGAACGATAGGTTGCGCCATTCCCCTGAAAGAGTGGCTCCGCCTTCAGCGAGCGTAAGGCCGGATTGGCTTTCGTAATATGGAAACCACTGCCAAGTGCCCGAAAGCCCGCCAGCGCGCGTTACGACATTGGCGACTTGCCCCGTTAAACCAGGAACGCCGAGCGTCGCCCCATCCAAAATTTCGATGCGCTCAACATTGGTTGCATTAATGCGATTGAGTTGATCTTCTATGGTCGTCTTGCCGGTGGTGCGGGCGCCGTTGATGAGGACGTTCGCGCCGCCTTGTCCTAATCCACGGCGTTCCTCAGCTTCCTCGCGTTCAAACCCAGGAACACGATCGACCATCTCTCGGGCGTTTCGCGGCGTGAACTGATCAAAATAGTCCGCTTCGAATGTGGCGGTAACGTCGCGAGCCAAGGCTGACTCGACAAGCGCCGCGCCGCCCGCGAGCAGTATCGCAGACAAAGCGCCTATTCGATTGTCCCGGCTACGCTTGCCGCCGCGCATCACCCTCGCCCAACGCAGCGTTAAACGCCGCGCGTCAACTCAACTTTGTTTCTTTGTGTCGTGGAATAGTTATGACGCGAATAGTGAGGCGAGGTCAAACGGCGCCTGTCCGCTTAGAGAACAAGTTTATGCGTTAACTATTCTGCGCACAACGCATCTTCATACGCCAACAAAGCAGCCTTTCGCGACGCGCCCCATCGATAATTATGTATGGCGCCAGACGCGAGTATCACGCGATGGCAGGGGATGAGAACAGATATCATGTTCGCCCCCACCGCAGCGCCCACGGCTCGGCTCGCCTTTCGCGTGCAAACCACATCGGCAATGTCGCCATAGGTTACACGCGCGCCAAGGGGCAAGCGCATCAGTGCTTCCCAAACCTTGATTTGAAAATTTGTACCCTGAGCATAAAGCGCAATCGGCGCGTCAACGGGCTTATTGAGCGCGAAGGCGAAGGCGCGCGCAGCGAGCGGGGCGATAAAGTTCGGATCGTGGTCAAATTCCGCGGCAGGCCAGTCGCTTTTAAGATCCTCAAGATCGCCCTCAGCGTTGAAACTGAGCCAACATATGCCCTTGTCTGTTGCGCCGAAAAGCGTGCGCCCAAACGGACCGTCGATCCAATCATACCGTATCATGAGCCCCGCGCCTTTGCGCCGATAAGCGCCCGGGCTCATGGCTTCGGCCGCCAAAAAAACGTCATGCAGCCGCGAGGGACCCGAAAGTCCAGCCGCAAAGGCCGCGCCCATCACCGTTTCGCCCTCGCTGAAGGCGCGCTTGGCTTGGGCCGCGGCCAAATATTGCAAAAACCGCTTTGGCGACACGCCGGCGCCGGCCTTAAAGACCCGTTGAAAGTGACTGGCGGACAGCCCGACTTCACGGGCGGTTTCTTCCAGGGATGGCTGGCGATCTTGATTGGCGACGAGAAAATCTATGGCGCGCGCAATATGCCCGTAAGCGGATTTGTGCCGACGAGGATCGCCATTCTCAAAAGGGCCAAACTCCAGGGGTGGTATCGCGGTAGGGTGCGTAGACATGCTGCCTTATTAACCATGTGCAGCGCAGCAAAACACCCGTTTCTTGCGATTTCGGACCCGTCCGCCGCCGGGACTTTTACGCGGTATTAACCTTGATCAGACGTTATAGGCGGGTCAGGTCATCCTAATTCTCCGCGGGAGCGCGTGATGCAAGACTTGCAATACATTGTCGGCATTGGCTACTCGGGCGCAGATTTCCCGCGCGCCGTCATCCTTGCATTTTTGTTCGCGATGTTCGCCCGCCGCGATATCAATGTCTGGCAATCGGGCCTATTCGCACTGCTCATCGATCGCACGGTTTGGCCATTTGCCGCCATGGGCGCGACAGGCGCAGACCCACAAGCGATCATGGCCTCGTTCACGGCCATCTTCCGCACCTTCGTGGACGATTTAGGCATTTACATCGTGCGCTATATTGGGCTTGTCCTAATGATCGGGGTGTTTTTCACGCTGCGGGTGGGCATTCACCGCGCGCTGCCCGGCAAAGCGGCCGCGTAAAGCGCCAACGCGCTTATCCCTTTTCGAAAGCGACCACAGCGTTCAACCCGCCAAATGCGAATGAATTCGACAAGACGAGCTCGAAATCTCTTTCGACTGCGCCTGTCTGCGCATAGTTGAGATCGCATTCAGGGTCCGGCTCGTCATAATTAACGGTGGGCGGGGCAACGCCGTGTTTAAGCGCCAAGAGCGCGGCAATGGTTTCAATCCCGCCCGCTGCTCCCAATAGATGGCCGTGCATTGATTTGGTCGATGAGACGACAAGCGCGTCTGCGTCTTGGCCGAAAACCGTTCGAATGGCTTTGGTCTCTGTTGGGTCATTCATCAATGTGCCCGTACCATGCGCATTGATATAAACCGCAGACGGATCGTTTATCTTAACGCTATCCATCGCCAATGTCATCGCGCCCGATGCGCCTTCAACGGCCGGATTGATCATATCCTTGCCGTCTGCATTCATGCCGAACCCGGCCAGTCGAGCCAAAATGGGCGCGCCGCGCGCCCGAGCCCGTTCCTCTTCTTCCAGAACCAGCACGCCTGCGCCCTCGCCAATAACAAGACCGGAGCGATTTTTAGAAAAGGGTCTGCACGTATCATCGGAAAGGATATACATGGCCCGCCACGCCTCGAGCGAACCGAACGTCAAACACGCCTCGCTTGCGCCCGTAACGCCGACATCCGCGGCGCCGCTTCGAATTAAGTCTGCGCAAACGCCGATGGCGTGGGCGCCGGATGCGCACGCGCTCGAGACTGCGAAAGCGGGGCCGCGCAAGCCGAACCGAATGGATAAATGACTGGCCGCCGCATTAGGAATAAGTTTCAAGATCGATGTGGGATGCGGCCGCTTTTCGTACCACAACATATCCACATAGGCTTTGTCGTAAGAAACCTGTCCGCCGATACCGGTTCCGATGATGCAGGCTGCGCGGCCGCTTAACGCCTCATCGATTTCAAGGCCCGACATTTTCATGGCCTCGTCTGCAGCAGCAACGGCGAATTTCGAAAATCGATCCGTACGCGCAATATCGCGGCCCAAATTGTCAAGCACGCCGTCAGGATCGTCGACAGCCGCGGTGGGTTTTGTTAGGCTGAATTTTTCCGCGGAGGTGTATTCCCTGGGGCCTATAGCGCATTGGCCTGCGCTCAACGCACGCCAGTACGCATCCACCCCGATGCCGTTCGGGGCGACGACGCCCATGCCCGTAACGACGACGCGTCGGCTCATGACCGCGCTCAGCGCTTAATCAGACTGTTGAGCGCGTCGATCAAATCCCCGACTGTCTCCATCTCGCCAAATGGATTCTCATTCGCGTTAAACGGAATTTCAACGCTCAGTTTTTCTTCAACTTCATAGATAATCTCGACCACAGAAAATGAGTCTATCCCCAGATCAGAGATCAGCGTGTCGCGGGTGAGATCGCCGGAGAGCCCGACAGCATTTTCTTTGATAACAGCAAGAAGCGTCGTCTCAATTTCACTCATGAATGGTCTCCATAGGGCGGCGCATGAGCAACAAGCATTATCCGATGGGGCCGCCGCTGGCTAGGCGTCCAGCGCACCCGCAAATGGCGTCAATCCCGAAAGTTCTTGAACTGCAGGGGCTGTTCGATGTTGAGACTCTTTACATGGGCGATCGTCTGCTGGAGATCATCGCGCTTTTTACCGGTAACCCGCAGCTCATCACCCTGGATAGCCGCCTGGACTTTGAGCTTCTCCCCTTTGATCGCCTTGACGATTGATTTGGCGAGCTCTTTGTCGATGCCATTTTTGAGGGTTACCGTTTGCCGGACGGCTTGGCCGGCCGCAGATTCCTCCTTACCGTAATCGAGCGCGCCGGGCTCGATCCCCCGTTTTTGCATCTGGCCTTGCAAAATTTCATGAAGCTGGCGCAGCTTCAGCGCATCATCGGCGTTCAGCGTGATAACGCCGTCTTTGATGTCGACGCTCGAGGCCGAGCCTTTAAAATCATAGCGCGTCGACAGCTCGCGCATTACGTTTTGCACGGCGTTGTCCGCCTCATTCAAATCCACCGTGGAAACGATATCGAAAGACGGCATAGGGCCTCCTGTGGTTGAGGGTCTGCGGCCCTCCCAAAAATCTACGCCAGGCGGCCTATAAGCCGGGTTCTGTACTCGGTCCAAACGGGCCAAGCGACGACCATTCCTCTAGGCGCGCGCTTGCACGCGCGCTCAAGCAACCAACCCGGACGGCAAACGCGAAGACGCGCCTGGCTCAAAAAAGAGCCGCTCCGTCCCTATTCGGTTTCGCTCCAGGCGGGGCTTGCCCTGCCCGCTCTGTCGCCAGAGCGGCGGTGCGCTCTTACCGCACCTTTTCACCCTTACCCTCATACGAGGGCGGTTTGTTTTCTGCGGCGCTTTCCCTCAAACGCCCCAAGGGGCGTCCGGCCGGGTGTTACCCGGCGCCTTGTCTCCGTGGAGCCCGGACTTTCCTCCCCGCTGAAAACAGCGCGGCGGCCGTCCGACCGTCTGGCGATGCTGGGAGGTGCGCGCTCAAGGCCCGCCTGTCAAGACAGGCCGCGAAAGCGGCCCCAAACGTTAGAAGGCGCCAGGCGCCGCTACCAAATTGCGTAGGACATAAAGAGACCGAGCGTCGCCTGATCCCGCGACCCGCGCCGACGCACCAACGGCGCATCGCCTGCATCCCCTGTTAAGCGATCATAACCGGCAATGGCGACCATGCTGACAGAGCCGTCGCGGGTAATCGGCAGAATAACAGCTGCGCCAACCCCGACCGACTGAATGCCGCTTGAGGCGTCAAAAACCGGCAGTCCCGATGCGAGCGCCTGCTCAGCAGTTACGCCGAAATAGGCGTCGTTATAGCTGTCGCCAACAAAGGTCGCGCGCGGTCCAACGGAATAGAAGAGCGGCCGGTCACCGGCGGATGTGCGTCCGCTGTAAGATAGGCGCGCGTCAGCAATAAAGCCCTCGTGGCCGTTGATCCCGTGGCGGGCTTCAAGCGTCGCCGTCAAAACACCGATATCAATTTCAGCGAACCCGCCAAGCTCCACCGTGGTGTTGACGTCGCCAAGGCCAGCGAGGTCCGGCGTCTCATCTCCTGCAATCGCGAAAGCCTGATCACCGTCTTCGTTCCGCGCGAACGCAATGCGCGCGATTGGGCCGAAGCGAAGACGATCGTTCTTGACGAGGGTATAGCCGACGCCGTCTTGGACAGACGCGAAAAAGCGGTCGCCATATTCAATTTTGACGTACGGCAACAAAGACGCCCGGTAATTATCATCGCCCCGATAGGCCGGAGACAACAACGCGCCAGCGCCTATATCGAGGCCCCAACCATCACTTTGGCCAGCGGGCTGGGCATAGGCCGGTGCGCCGACCAGCAGAGCCAATGCTGTTATGAAAGGGCTGATCAAGGTTTTCACGGTCGGCGCTCCACACTGTTACTCAACACCTGATACTATTCAGGTCGTCGATCAGATCAACGACCAGCTTAATCGAATGGTGTTTATATATAGATCGTGCACGAATGAATTGATGCACAAAACTCTAAAACATCGTGCTGACTGACACCAAGGCAGCCTTCGTCCGTTTGTCAAAACCTTGGCCCAGCGAAGCCGGACAAAATCGCCGTTGAAACGCCAATAGCGCCGCCGCGTGATCGCCCGGGGGCGCGTCATATCCGATCTTCGACAGCGCCCGAAGCGCGTCTTCATAGGACACAACGCCGCCGCTCTCTCCGTCGCCGTCATATGGCGCAAGCGCGAGCCCTTCATCAGCAAGGCGTCGCCAAGGGAACTTTTCACCCGGATCTTCTTTTCGGCGTGGCGCGACATCTGAGTGGCCTAATATGTAGGTCGGTTTCACGCCGTGGCGATCGACAAGTCCGCGCACCAGCGACAAGACGGATTCGATCTGCGCTTCGGGGAAATCGCGGTACCCGAATTCATGGCCTGGATTGACGATTTCGACGCCGACCGATCGAGCGTTGATATCGCTCTCGCCTTTCCAGCTTGCGACGCCCGCATGCCAAGCCCGATTGTCGTCGGCAACGAGTTGATAAACATCGCCGTTTTCTTCGACCAAATAATGCGCGCTGACTTTGGCCTCAGGATCACGCAGCCGTGCGAGCGCCGCCGCGCCTGATTCCATCCCCGTATAGTGGAAGATGATCATATCGATCGCGCGCCCACGGGCATCGAAATTAGGAGACGGCGTTTGGATAATTTTCATAGCGCTATTCTGCGGCCGCTTCTCGATCCTGATCTATGGTCTGTTTCTTTGCATTGCGTAAAAGCACGATGGCGACGCCGGAAATAGTCATTCCCGCGCCCAACGCGATCAAAGGCGTGAACGGCTCTCCCAAGAGCAAGACGGCAAAGAAAACCGCGAAGAGCGGCGTCAACATGGCGCTTGTGCTGGCGATCGCGACGGGAAGCCGGTGCAATAACCAATAGTATGAACTGTGCGCGACAATTGACGCGAGAATAGCCGAGAAGAGAACGGCGCCGATCGCCGTTCTTGTATCGCCCTGCAAAAACGCTTCGAACTGCCCCCGCTCGAACATCAAACTCAACGGCCAAAGCGTCAAGGCGCCGACCAGGCCTGCCCACGCCAAAAGCTCAATAGGCTGAAAGCTCGACGCTGCGCGTTTCACGTTGATGGCGCCGACGGCTTCAGCGAAGACCGCACCGAGGCCGAAAACAACGCCCAAGACGATGATGTCGCCCGGTTTTTTTTCAATCCCGGCCCCGGCTGAGATAATCGTGACGCCGGCGAAAGCGAGCCCAATGCCGAGAATGCGTCGCCAGCCCAACCGATCGCCCAGAAAGACGACGGAGAGCAGTGTCGCAATCGGCGCCACAAGTTGAACGGTCATGGCGGTCACCGTAGCGGGCGCATAAACAAGGCTGGTGTTCAGGAGCGCGTAATTCGCCGCGCCCAAACAAAAGCCCATAGCGAGCACTGGGCCCATCGAGCCAGGACGCCACCGCAAGAACGGGGACAACAAGACGGCCACAAGCGTCATGCGCATCGCCGCATAAAAAATGGGCGACATGATCTGGAGACCGACTTTCACCACGACGAAGTGGAAGCCCCAGATGAGCGCCGCCATAACAATGACGATAACGTATCGCGCGGAAAGCATCTGCCCGCTCCCTCCCAGCGCTCTTGTCCTCTAAGGACTTTATTGGATTGCGCCCACCGCAGGTTTCTTGTGTCGCGGGAGACTAAGATGTGTCGAAGAATAAACCGAGGCCACCGACGCCCAATATTTTGTCCGTCGGGTTGTGAACGAAGATGCGTTAGACCGCCACCGGTCTCCAGTGACGGTGGCCGCCAGAATGGGTGAAAATGCCTGTTATCGCTGACGCTAGGACAACCAACGGCGTCGCGATCGTCACCGCCAGAACGAATAGGCCGGAGATTGTCAAAAGAAAAAGGAAAATCGCTGCATCGCCGGCCCGCTCGCTGATGCGCGCCCATTGTCGGGGCTGCGGCGGCGCGGATGATATCGCGCGATCATGATCGCCATTCGAAGCAATATTAGCCATGAGACTACGCCGCACCCAACTACTCAATGTATTAACAAAGCAAAGGGCGGGCCGTTCGTCTAGGGCGCGCCGCCATTCAATTACAACTGCCCGCGTCTGCGCTCGCTCACAATTCGTTCATAAGCTTCATTGACGGCGGCCAGCCGCCGTTCCGCGATCCGCGCCAGATGCGCCGGCACGCCCCGCGCAATTAAGGCGTCGGGATGATGGTCGCGCGCCAGCTGGCGATACGCCGTTTTAATTGTTTCAAGATCGGCGCCGATCTCGACGCCCAAGATGACATGCGGATCGTCCTCGCCGAGCCCTAAATGGGCGGCCTTTAGGCGTCCATAAGCTTCAGGCCCAATATTAAAAGTCTTTGCCGCTAGGTTGAGGAGTTCCAGCTCGCCAGGATGCGCCACGCCATCCGCCGCGGCCACATAGAATAAACAATCGAGCACATCTTCGAGGACAATCGGCTCGTCGGCGAACATCCTCGCCACCCGCCGCAAATAAGCGTCAAAGCCAGCGACATCTTGCTGAGCAAGCTGATAAATCATCCGCACCTTGTCGGCCTCTGTCTCGGGGTAGTCGAAGAACTCTTTGAAGGCCGCAATTTCGTCGTCTGTAACCACCCCATCGGCTTTCGCCATTTTTGCCGAAAGCGCGATCAGGGCGATGGAAAACGCGATGTCGTCCCGACGCTGTTTTTGCTCGGCGAGCACTTCCAGCAGCGCGCCCAGGGTGCGCCGCCTCGCTTCTTCCAGAAAGGCCTCGATCCGATCCCAAATGCTCATTCAGTCAATTCCTTATTCGCCTTTGTCTTATCATGCCGCGCTGCGGAAGGGACCTCGAAAGCTTCCAAAATCTGTGTGGAAAATTAATTGAGAAAAAAGTTTCGCAGTGGTTTTGACAGGTTACGCATTCTTCGGCGCATCCAGTGCGCGCTTGATTTCCCTGGCGATTTTGCAATTCCCGCGTTTTCCCGTCACTGTTATTTGGTGAGGGCTGTTTGGCCCCCAAAACAGCCGTTTGAGGGTAACCATGAAACCGGTTCTACAGCGAGTTGGCGTTTTGGTGAGCGGATTGTTGTGCGGCGCCGCATTTATGACCATCGCGTTGGTCATCACAAATTTCGTCAATTAGCCAAAGCGCAAGGGCGGTTGCAAAGCAGCTTCGTCGAGCCCCTGTTTACCCCGATTTTGGCTCGTACCCTAAGATTGGCGCTAACCAGAGTTCCGTCTCAGCAAGACTTGCGCCTTTGCGTTGCGCATAGTCTTCCACCTGATCCTGACCAATTTTGCCCACGCCGAAATAGATTGACTCTGGGTGAGACAAATACAGACCGCTTACTGAAGACGGCGGCGTCATCGCAAAACTCTCGGTGAGACCGATCTCGGCGTTCCGTTCGACATCGAGCAGCGAGAACAGCGTGCGTTTTTCCGTGTGGTCAGGTTGCGCGGGATACCCGGGCGCCGGGCGTATACCGTCATAGTCTTCTCTGATAAGCGCTTCGACTGTTAAGTCCTCGTCCGGCGCATAGCCCCAGAATTCCCGCCGCACCCGCGCATGCATATGTTCGGCAAAGGCTTCGGCGAGCCGGTCCGCAACCGCTTTCGCCATGATCGCTGAATAGTTGTCATTTTGTCGGTCGAACGCATCAGCGAAGGCCTCCTCGCCGATACCCGCGGTCACCGCGAACGCACCGATATAATCCGCGCAACCACTTTCAACCGGTGCGACAAAATCTGAAATGCAATAGTTTGCCGCATCGCCGCGCTTGGTCATTTGTTGGCGCAGCCCATGAAAAACGGCGAGCTCATCAGCGCGTTGTTCATCTTTATAAAGAATAATATCATCGCCGCGGGCATTAGCGGGCCAGAATCCAACGACACCATGGGCCGTCAGAACCTTTTCGTCGATAATTTTGTGGAGCATCCGCTGCGCGTCTTTGAAAAGCGCGCGCGCGGGTTCACCTTGTTTCGGGTCATCCAAAATTTGCGGATAGCGCCCTTTCATTTCCCAAGCGGAGAAAAACGGCGTCCAGTCGATGTTTTCCGCGAGGACGGAAAGGTCGTAATCGCGGAAATTTTGAACCCCCAACTGTCTAGGTGTCTGCGGTTCGTAAGCGGACCAATCGATCTTGGGTCTGTTGGCGCGCGCCGCCGCAATCGAAACGCGACTGCTCGCGGTCAAGCTTTTCTCGTGGCTTGCGCGAATTTTCGCATAGTCAACTGCGATGTCTTGAAGATAAGCCTCGCGCTTCTCGTCCGACACCAAAGCGCTCGCAACGCCCACAGCGCGGCTCGCATCGGTTACATAAACGACGCCGTGCTCGTAGTTGGGCTCAATTTTCACCGCCGTATGCGCCCGGCTGGTCGTGGCACCGCCAATGAGCAAAGGAATGTCAAACCCTTCGCGGGTCATATCCGCGGCAAGCCGGCGCATCTCTTCAAGACTGGGCGTGATGAGACCGGACACGCCAATGATATCGACGTCGTGGGCGCGCGCCTCAGCGAGTATGGTCGCTGATGGCACCATGACGCCCAAATCAATCACTTCATAATTGTTACACTGAAGAACAACGCCGACGATGTTTTTGCCAATATCGTGAACGTCGCCTTTGACGGTCGCCATCAAAATCTTGCCCGCGGACCGGGCCTGCTCTAGCCCCTGTTCTTCTTTTTCCTTCTCCATGAACGGCGTGAGATAAGCGACCGCCTGCTTCATGACCCGAGCGGATTTCACCACCTGCGGCAAGAACATTTTCCCGTCGCCAAACAGGTCCCCGACCACGTTCATGCCGTCCATCAGCGGCCCCTCGATGACGTAAAGCGGCCGGCCCAATTTCTCGCGCGCCTCTTCGGTATCTTCGATGATGTATTCCGTGACGCCTTTCACGAGCGCATGGCGCAATCTGTCCTCTACGCTGGCGTTGCGCCACTCCACATCTTCTTTTCGGACCTGACCTTTTTCCGTGCGGAAACTTTCTGAGACATCGAGCAACCGCTCGGTCGCGTCATCACGCCGATTGAGAATAACGTCTTCAACGGGGTCGCGCAGCCCAGGATCAATCTCGTCATAAATCGCCAGCTGGCCCGCATTCACGATGCCCATATCCATGCCCGCCTGGATGGCGTGATACAAGAATACGGAGTGCATCGCCTCGCGCACCGCATCATTGCCGCGAAACGAAAACGAAATATTGGATACGCCGCCAGAAATTTTCGCAAACGGAAGCGAGTCTTTGATGCGGCGCGTGGCGTTAATGAAATCCACAGCGTAATTATTGTGTTCCTCAATGCCAGTGGCGACAGCGAAAATGTTAGGATCGAAAATGATGTCTTCGGGCGCAAATCCCATTTGGGTAAGCAATTGATAGGAGCGTTCGCAAATCTCGAATTTACGGTCAGCGGTGTCTGCTTGGCCCTCTTCGTCGAACGCCATTACGACAGTCGCCGCGCCATAGCGCATGATCTTGCGGGCTTGTTCCAGAAACGGGGTCTCGCCCTCTTTTAGCGAGATTGAATTGACGATGGGCTTTCCTTGAACATTTTTGAGCCCCGCTTCGATGATCTCCCATTTGGACGAATCGATCATAATCGGAACGCGTGAAATATCCGGTTCGGACGCGATCAAGCGCAAAAACGTCGTCATTGCGTCGACGCCATCCAACATGCCCTCATCCATGTTGACATCTATGATCTGCGCGCCGTTTTCGACCTGCTGTCTTGCGACCGCAAGCGCTTCCTCGTAACGATCCTCTTTAATCAGTTTACGGAATTTAGCCGAGCCCGTGACATTCGTCCGCTCGCCGATATTAACGAACCGCGGTTGGGTCATGAGGCGGCTGTGGCTCGCTCGGTGGACGCTTCTGCCGGGCGCACGCCCAGCATACGGCATATGGCGAACGCCAAAGCATCGCGATTAAGCGTATAGAAATGAAACGCATCAACGCCGCGCGCTGCAAGGTCCAAACACTGCTCGGCGCACAGGCTGGCGGCGATTAGCTCTCGCGCCTCAGGGTCGCTATCCATATTCTCGAAGAGCTCGCCATAACGTGTGGGCACGGAGGCGCCGCAGAGGCCCGCCATGCGTTTTAACCCGCCGAAATTCGTCACCGGCATAATACCTGGCGCGATCGGTATATCGATCCCCGCGGCGCGCACGCGATCGAGATAGCGAAGAAACGCACTGTTATTATAGAAAAACTGGGAAATGGCGCGCGTTGCGCCCGCATCCACTTTGCGTTTGAGCATATCAATATCCGCGTCGAACGAGGCGGATTCAGGATGCTTTTCCGGGTAGCAACCGACAGAGACTTCAAAGGGCGCCATCGCTGTGGCCGCAGCAGTGAGTTCCGCCGCATTCGCATAGCCGCCCGGGAAAGGTTCATAGGCTCCGCCGACGCCGTCAGGGGGATCGCCGCGAAGCGCAACAATATGGCGGACGCCCGCGTCCCAATAGGACTTCAGTACAGCATCTACGTCCTCGCGGCGTGCATTGACGCATGTCAGATGCGCGGCGACGGGCAAAGATGTTTCATCAATGATGCGCGCAACGGTTTCATGGGTGCGTTCGCGCGTTGATCCGCCCGCCCCATATGTCACTGAAACAAATTCCGGGTTCAACGGCGCGAGCTTCGTCACCGAGCCCCAGAGCTTTTCATGCATGGCTGGCGTGCGCGGCGGAAAAAATTCAAAGGAGATCTTCAAGTCGGCCATTTTCTTTCCCCTTAAGCGGCAGAGCGCGCACCCAAGCGGCGAACGCTTGCCGGCGACCGGCACAACCAGATCTTCACGGTGAGCTTGCCGTCCTCACCCGATTTGGGCGATAGGGTTTCGCTTCTTTCTAGACTTAAGCCACAGCTTTTGCACCACTCGCGCACTTCTTCGTCCGAGAACCCAAGCCGCCGGTGTTGATGCTCTTCACGCAAGAACTCCAGATCATGCGGCGCGAAATCCGAAATGATCAATTTGCCGCCAGGTTTCAAAAGCCGCGTTGCCTCTTGCAACGCCGCGCGCGGTTCAGTGAGATAGTGAAGCACTTGGTGCAGACACAAAACGTCGGCGCTGTCGCTATCAAGCGGCGCCGAGAACAAGTCCGCGTGGCGCACTTGGGCGTGGGTAATCTTGGCCTCATCTAAATTTGCCCGCGCAATCGCGAGCATCTCGTGGCTAAGATCGTAACCGACGCCAGATCGATACCGATCGGAAAATATCTCCAACATACGGCCGGCGCCGGTGCCCAGATCCACAAAAAGGTCGACCCGATCGGCGCCGACAATGTCCAAGATCCGCGCTTCGATGTCCGCATCGGGCAAATGCAGACGCCTTAACTGGTTCCACTCAGCGGCGTTTTTCTTGAAGTAGGCGGCGGCTTGAGCGGCGCGCGCTTTCCGGCTTTGGTCAAAGCGCTCCTGATCGCGGGCCAAAATCCGGTCACCCGCTTCGCTCATGGATTGAATAGCGCCAAGCACGGCGGCAAGCGTCTCGGTCTCTCTGGCCGTTCCGGACACGCGATACAGCATCCATGCGCCCTCACGATGGCGTTCGGCGAGACCTGCATCCGCTAAAATCTTCAGATGGCGGCTGACCCGCGGCTGGCTTTGCCCAAGGATCGCCGTAATTTCGCTCACCGTGAGCTCTCCGCCTATCAGCAACGCCATGATCCGCAAGCGAGTTTCCTCGCCCACCGCGCGAAACACATTCAAGGTTGCATCGACATTCATGAGGGTCGCCTCTCCGCCATAGCGGAGGATATAAAGATATCTTTATATTGAATCAAGAACTCCCCCAATCCTCGCGAATTGGGGATAATCGACGCATGTCGTAAATTTGACCGCGCCCAGTCTCCTGCAGGGTTTTATTTCGGGTTAAGAGTCGACATCTTTGAGTGAGCACCGAGCCGATTCGGGGGAATGTTTCTTGAGAAAATTTGCGATTGCGGCGATTCTAGCCGCGCTTTGGGCCAGTCCGTCAGCCGCGCAGATGAGCGACGC
>JBCDBM010000002.1:0-38892 GCA_039183665.1 Pseudomonadota bacterium
AGCGCTCATTAGCGCCATTTTCATGGTGGCGACTGGCGCGACGTTTTCTTCGCTCGGCGTTTTGTTGCCGTCGATGATCGCCGAGTTCGAGTGGAGTTGGACCCAGGCCGGTGAATAAGCCGACCACAGTGAATCCGGCGCCGCCCTGGGTCCAACTCCACTCGAACTCGGCGATCATCGACGGCAACAAAACGCCGAGCGAAGAAAACGTCGCGCCAGTCGCCACCATGAAAATGGCGCTAATGAGCGCTAAGCCGCCCCACCGCTCAAAGTCGTCTTGTTTGATGTCCACGCCTAACAAGGATGAGCGCTCCTCAATCACGGATTTGCCGCGCTGCGTCTAACATTGCGGCTAAAGCCACCAAAATTGAGATATTATTGCGCAAAAGACCAGGGCTTCAGCATTACCCGCTCTGTCTCTCCCGGTTTGAACAAAATTTTGTGCGCTTATTCTGCTAGTGCCGGCGGATCGCCGCCGGTACTCTCAGGGCGTGCGTCTCACGACGCGTGCTTCGCGACAATCGCCCCTCATGGACGCGTAGGAAGCGACGCGGCGCCGTTGGCGCAAAGCGGCCCGACGACCATAGGAGAATTGGCCATGCCCGATGGCGACCTTCCAAAACATGGTGAGAAACTCGACCGACAGCGCTGGACGCATATGGCGTTGTGCGTCAAAGACATCGACGCGACGATTGCGTGGTATGAAGAATTCACTCACCTCAAGCTGTTTTCAAAGCGCGAAGACGTGAATGGATGGGGCGCGTGGATGGTCGACCCCGAACAACCCGATCCGCCCTTCTTGTTGGTTATCGCGCAGTTCTATGAGGGCAAGGACCCCTTCGCCCCCGCAAAGCATGAAGCACTCGGCCCCTTCGCGCATTTCGGCATTGAAGTCACCTCGAAAGAAGAGATTGATCGAGTGGCAGAGCTCGGCAAAGAAAAGGGATGCTTGGCGCTGGGTCCGGTGGCGATGCCAGATCCCATCGGTTATATTTGCTTCCTGAAAGATCCGGACGGCAACACGATCGAGTTCTCTTATGATCAAAAAGTTTACGAGCTGACGAAGAAAGAATGGGGCGCTCTTCAACAAGCGACTTAGTTCGCTCTTATTTGTCGTCCTTTGCGTCCGGCGATCCTGCTAATGTCGCGGCTCATGTTAGTGATGATTTTGTCAACGAGCATTTGGGTGCGTTGGCGCAAGGGTGCGTTAGCAAGGCCGTATACGCCGAGCGTTTAAAAGGTTTCCTCGCCGGATTTGAAGGTCTCTCCTACGAGATACTCTCCGTCGTCGCTGATGATGAAAAAGGCGCAGCTAGATATATCATGCGCTTCCGGCAAAAAGAGCGTGAGATAGAGGTGCGCGGGGTGATGTGGTTCGAATTCGCTGGCGATCTGATATCAAAGCGCATTGATTGCTGGGATGGCCTAAAATACTTGCAGCAAGTCGACGCGTCTGCGGAGGACATCGCCAAATTGGTGCGCCCGTGACGCGTTTATTCCCGTGGGCGCATTTCCAGCGCCTCACGCGAACTGGTGTTGATGGTGAGTAGGCTAGTGTTTGCCTTTGTGGTCCTTGCGCGACGCTTGGAAGCGCCCGCGGCCCATCCATGCAGCGATTGCAAGGCCAGCGATTAGGGCGACAACAGCGACAATGCCAAAATGATCCGGACTGAGCGCGCTATGATCCCTGCCATTTTCATGAGCCGATGCGAGACCGCCCATCATCGGGAGAATAAGGGCGATACCGACCATTTTCCGCAGTTTCAACATAACCAGCCTTTCCGCGCCGAGCTCATTATCTAACGCGGCGCCGCCAAGCGGACGCCGCTTTATTTATCCTGACGCATCTAACAGCGTCGCTGGGTTCTTGTCGAGTGCGGCGCAATGATTGCCTGAAAAATCGCGTTTCATCGCCGTAAAACTCGTGTTTACTTGCGGCATCGGCCAAACGCCGCTTGTCGCGCTCGATATAAAGCGCATCGGGAGAGAAGCTATGAACGCGAAAACGACTATTCTTGTCGCTGGCTCGGCGAATGTGGATTTCGTCATTCAGACCCAGACATTGCCGCGCGCAGGGGAAACGATCGGCGGCGGTGTTTTCTCGACTGTGCCGGGCGGGAAGGGGGCGAACCAAGCGCTCGCCGCCCAACGATTGGGCGCAGCGGTTCGATTTGCGGCCTGTGTCGGGCAAGACGCGTTCGCAGACATCGCGTTGTCGAACCTCATCAAAGACGGGGTCGACATATCCGCCGTGTCTCGCGCGGCGGATGCCGCCACGGGGGCCGCGTTCATAAACGTGTCCGAAGACGGTGAAAATCAAATTGCTGTGGCCAGCGGCGCAAACGCGCAATTCGCGCCGATTGATGTTTCCACACTGACGATCGACGCTATCATCGCCCAATTGGAAGTCAGTGAACAGTCCGTTCTGGAAACTGCGAAATCTAGCGACGCCTTTTTGTGTCTGAATACGGCGCCCGCTTTGCCAGTGTCAGATGCGCTTTTCGCGCGAACAGACCTGCTTATCATGAATGAAACCGAGCGTGCTTTTTACGAAGCGCAATTGAGAGGGTTTCAAGGGCTCATTGCGCAAACCCTTGGCGCGGACGGGGCCGTTTTGACGAAGGATGGCAAGACGGTCGCTGAAGCAAAGCCCCCCGCGGTGAACGTCGTCGATACGACCGGCGCTGGCGATACTTTCACGGGCGCGCTCGTGACGGCGCTGATGGAAAAGCAGCCCTATGATGAGGCGCTACGATTTGCCTGCGCCGCCGGCGCCCTCGCGACGACGCGGTTGGGCGCCCAAAGCGCGATGCCCTCGCGTGAAGAGGTGCTGGCTGTAACGGCAACCTAAATCGTGTCTGCCTGATTAGGCGCGAAGTTTCTCGCGCGCTGCATCCATCGTATCGGCGATCCAATCAGCGCCGGCCTCCAGCAATTGCTCGGCGTGGCCGGGAAAAACATGAGAGCCGCCCGTAAAGCCCCAAACGTCCATCCCAGCACGCCGCGCTGCGCTGACCCCGTTGATGCTGTCCTCAATGACAAGGCATGCGCTTGGGGCAACGCCCAACTGCTCAGCGGCAAATAGAAAAATATCTGGATTGGGTTTGCCCCGCGCCACTTTGTCGGCCGAATAAACGTGGGGTGCGAAGAGATCCAATAACTCCGTTTTCTGTAGCTTGGCGGTGAGGCTTTCCGTCTTCGACGAGGACGCGACCGCAATCGGAATATCGAGTGCGCGGACAAGGTCGCTGGCTCCCGGTAAGGCTGCTAGGTCGTCGAAATATTTGGACCGTTGATCGTAGAGTTCGCGCAGAAAGTTCGAGGGCAAAGGCGCGGCGTTGGCCGCCCGGTAGGCATGTTCCAATTTCTCAATGAGGTCATCTTCACGAATGCCGATCAGTTCGCTCAAGAGTTCTTCTCGCGACCATGTTATCTGGTGCTCACGCAGGAAGCGGATATTGTCGTCGAGCCCGAGCGCTTCCGAGTCGACCAAAACCCCGTCGCAATCGAAGATTACTGCGCCAAACGAACTCACGTGACGGCCCTCCAAGGCCCCGTATCAGCGTTGCCGCCTCGGTTGCTTAGGAGGCGTTAGCGACGTTACAGATTGGGAGAGCTTACCGAAAGATCGACTCTTTGGGAATTCCGCTCTGGCTTTTTCAGCAACAACATAGGTCCGGCGGACATGAGGAACAACGCAGCGCAAATGTAGAATACCGGCGCAAACGTTTCGTAGGTATCGGCAAAGCTGCCCGCGATTAAAGGCCCGAACGCGGCAACGCTCGCAAAGATATGCGCCGCCGCGAATACGCGGGCGCCCGTCTCAGGCCCAAAATATTCGAGCGAAATCACGGTGCAGGCGACATAGGTCAGGCCCCAGCCGGAGCCGAATACGAGCCCCCAAAGAAGCAGTAAGGCGAGGCTGTCGGCGCTCGCAAGAATGACCAGTCCCGCGCCCTGCATCACCGCCCCGAAAATCAGCAATTTTTGTGAGGAAAAGCGCTCGCACAAAGGGCCTGACAGGCCTTTCGACAGAGTGCCGATAAGGGCGAAGAAGCCCAGGCTGAGAGAGGCCGCGCGCGCGGTTGACCCCAGCATCGTTAAGTGACTGACGCCCACCGCTGATATGGTTGTGACGGCTGTTAAGAGCAGGGCAATCGCTAGCGCAACAATCGCGAAAGCCGGCGTCTTAAGCGCGTCCATATAGGGCCATTCATCATCCCGATACGGATCAGAGCCCTTCTCAGCCGCTTCGCCCTCGCTCAATGATGCACGGCCCTGTTTTGTTTTCCCCGGCTCTTCCACAGCAAAATAAGATATGGCGATACAGACTATTGCTAGGGCGAACATCGCAACCCAATGGGCGCGCCATCCATAGGTCGCGACGATGGTTTGGACGAGCGGCGGACCGATAATCGCCCCGCATGCGCCCGCCATCATATATAGCCCGATAATGCGTGGCGACTTGTCTTCAAAAAATGCGCCGATGATCCATACGGCCGGAATGTTTCCCGACATGGCAAAGCCGCCGCCAATCAACGCCATGGCGACATAAAAAAGCGCGATGGACTGCCCGAAAAAACTGATGGCGAAACCGGCGGCAAGAAGCACGCACCCGAACGCGACCGTTCTTCTCGCGCCGAAGGTCTTTAAACTGACGATAGGCAACAGACTGCCCAGCCCGCACGCAACGCCCAGAACCGTATAGCTGAAGCCGGCGGCGGTGAATGACCAATCTAAGCTCTCGACCATGTAAGCGAGTACGACGCCCAGCGTGTTGAAAACCGATATGTTGAGGAAGACGTATACAAAAGTGATGGCGCTCAGGCTTTTCCACTTATGGTCAGTCATGGTCTCTTCTCTGAAGCGGCGACAACTTTGCGTCCTCTCAATCCTATCCTTGTTCGAACTGTATTGGCGGCGCAATTTGCAAATTTCCGAGATCACAATAGCCCGCCTAATTTGCAAACGATTGTGCGTCTTTGGGCAATGCGCTTGCCCGAAAGCCGTTGAATCGCATGATACCCTTCGACACCCTTGGCTAGACGCCCCTACGGAAAGGTTTCTCACATGAAAGCACTGAGTTACGAGGCTCATGGTGGACCCGAAGTTCTCCGCTATCACGACGTCCCAGACCCGGTTCCCGGCGACAGAGATGTGGTGATTGGCGTCGAGGCGACGTCGGTTAATCACATGGATGTTGCGCAACGAAACGGGTGGTTCACGCTGCCGGGATACACCCTGCCGCATATCGCTGGGCTGGACATTGCTGGCGTTGTCATCGAGGCCGGCGCAGACGTAACGTCCGTCAAAGTCGGGGATCGCGTGTTGGTCGACCCATCAATGGCGGGCGTTCCCGAAGGGTCAAAACTTGCAGGCAAGGGCGAGCTTTACGGCGTCCTTGGCGTGCTGGGCGCAACTATTGACGGCGGCTATGCGGAACGCTGCCTCGCCCCTGAAACCCATGTTTTTCAAATTCCAGACGCCGTCAGTTTCAACGAAGCAGCGGCCTTTCCCACGGCGTGGATGACATCCCATCACGCACTATTCGACGTGGGCGCGCTTAAAGCGGGCGAAACGATCATGATTCACGCCGCCGGCAGCGGTGTTTCAATGGCGGCGATCCAATGGGCGAAGAGTGTCGGCGCCACTGTTTTGGCGACCGCAGGCAGCGAAAGCAAATGCGATAAGGCGCGAGAGATTGGCGCTGACCACACGTCAGTCAATCGGGATACGGATGTTACAGGCTGGGCGAAGGAAATCACTAATGGCCGTGGCGTCGATATGGTGTTTGATCACGTCGGCGAAGCGCTTTGGGCGCCCTCGATGTTTTCCTTGGCGCCGCGCGGGAGACTTGTTTGCTGCGGCAACACATCAGGCGACAATCCTAAGATCCCAAGCCTCGGCTACATGTTCCATATGGGGCTGAGAATAATGGGTTCGGATCCTTATCGGCCAGAAGAGTTTGGGCCGGCCTGGAAGGCGTTTTGCGACGGCGATTTCAAACAAGCGATCGATAGCGTGTATCCGCTTTCGGAGGGCGGCGCTGCACAAGAGAAACTCATTTCGGGTGATTTTTTTGGAAAGATCATCCTGACGCCGTAAGTCAGTTGGAGCGCTTCTTTGGCGATGGATCCCGCATATCCTGAACTCAAAAAAACCCACTCAATGGCGCGTAAGGGCCGGCCGTGGCGTGATCATAAGCCGCCGCCATCTGGTCCGGTATGGGCTGTCATCAATGGCGTCGGCGCTTATTGGGCGCTCGTGGCGGCGGTGGACCTAAATCTATTTGACGCCATTAAATCCACGGGTCGGGCGCCAGTCGAAAAAATCGCTGCGCACTTATCGCTGAGCCCAGATCATCTAGCGCATCTTCTCGATGTCATGGTGACCATGGGATTTCTGGAGAAGCTGGACGGTCTGTACAAAATCACCGATACGGCAGAGCGTTATCTGTGTACGGATGGCGCCTCGTCAATGACCGAGTTAGTGCGTATCTCGCCGGGCCCCATGGAGAATTGGTTGGGGCTGGCCAAAGCGATGAGGAATGGAGGCAGCGCTTCGCCCATCGATGATGATCTGCGTGGGTTTTACGGCCCGCTCAATAACGCGACTTTTGCGACGCAATTGCGCGTCGCGACCCTTACCGGATTTCGGTTGGGTTGGCGCGGCCGGCCGGGCTTGCGCGTGCTCGATTTAGGGGCAGGGCTCGGTCCTTGGGCGAGCGCCGTGCTTGACCAATCAGATGGCTCCCGCGCATCGTTGAACGACTGGCCGGAAATTGTGGAGCTAGCAAAGGCGTCCGTCGCCGAGCGCGGTCTTTCGGATCGCGTGTCATTTATTCCCGGCGACTTTCACGAGGTTGCGCTCGAGGAGAACGCGTTCGACGTCGTCGCGATTTGTCATTTGTGTAGGACTGAAGGGCCGGAGCGGTCGCCATCGCTCGTGCAGCGCGCCGCGCGCGCTCTGAAGCCCGGCGGACAATTATTGGTCGCGGATTATTTTGCCGACAACGAAAAGCGCCTCAATCCGTTCGGTGTGCAGATGGGGCTTACCATGCTTGCCAATACGCGCCATGGCCGCGCGATTACCCATGAGCAGATGTATGGCTGGCTTGCGGCGGCGCCCCTGGAGTCCATCCGTTTGATCGAGCCAATTAAATTCAACCAAGTATATGTCGCGACAAAGCGACATCCGTGACAACAGGGTGCGTCCTATGAACGAACAAAATCCAACGTCAATCGATCTCATGATCGACGCCTGGTATGTCGTGACGATGGATGCGTCGCGGCGCATCATTCATCGCGGCTCGGTCGCCATCGACAATGGTAAAATTGTGGATGTTGGCAAAACGACCCTGCTCGAAAAGTCTTACGCTCCCAAAGAACGCCTTGGCGGTGATCGTTTTGTGCTCACGCCAGGAATGATCAACACGCATATTCATATCACTGGCGAGCCTATTACCCGCGGTTATGTGCCGGATGACACGCCGTTTGTAGAGAACGTCTTTGAATGGTTGTGTCCGCTATATGCGGCGGCCCGCCCGGAAGAAGAGGCTGTTTCTGCGAAGCTTGCCGCGCTTGAAATGCTCCGCTCGGGGACGACAAGTTTTTTGGAAGCCGGCACGATTCATTACATGGAACCCGTTGCTGAAGCGCTGGTAGAGACCGGCGCTCGCGGGCGTATCGGCGCCTGGGTGTGGGATTTGCCGCCTGAGCCCTCAGCATATCGTCAGTCAACAGATCAAGCGATAAAAAACCTTGAATCGCAGCTTTCCGAACACAAATCCCATGCGGACGGACGCATAGAGGCTTGGAGCATTCTCGTGGGGCACACCACTTGCTCAGACCCTTTGTGGAAGAGCGCCAAGACGCTCGCCGATGAGAACGACACGGGCTTCAGCTTTCACATGTCGCCGGCGACGCTTGACCCCGACGGGTTCACAGCGGAGTTCGGCCAACGACCGATGGTTCACCTCGCGGAAATCGGCGTGTTGGATGAGCGCTGCGTAATGACCCACTGCGTTCATGTGGACGATCTTGAATTGTCGATCATGCGCGATACCGGGGCGCAGGTCGCTCATTGTCCGACGACGGCGCTTAAAGTCGCCTATGGCGTTACTCAAATCGGACGGTTCCCGGAAATGGTTGCAGCCGGATTAAACGTTGGTATCGGCACAGACGGCAACAACGCCTCAAATTATTCAGATCTCATGAGGGCGACGTATCTCGTCGCCGGGCTGTTCAAGGATGCGCGACAGGACCCGCAAATGTTCCCCGCCGAGATGGCTTATGAGATGGCGACGTTGAACGGCGCAAAAGCGCTGCGGATGGAAGATGAAATCGGGTCTATCGAGATCGGCAAAAAAGCGGATTTGGTTCTTCATGATACTGATCGGCCAGAATGGCGGCCGCTCCTCAATGTGATGAACCAACTCGTATGGTCAGCTGACGGTCGCGGCGTGCACACTGTTTTAGTTGACGGCCGCGTGGTTGTCGAAAACGGGCGCTCAACCCAGGTGGATGAAGACAGGCTCTGGGCCGATGCGCAAGCGATGGGCGAGGCGATAACGGCGCGTTCGGGTTTGCCCGACAAGGCGAAATTTCCGATCGTGTAGGCCAACAAGCAAGAATTGAAATCACCGCCATTAGGCCGCTCGACGACCGCCCGTTCACTTATTTTAGATGAGGTTGTATCGATGAAAGACCTTCCGATTATTGACCTATCGCAGTTTCGCAATGGGGATGCGGCGACGCGTGCTGCGGTCGCTGAAAAGGTCGATCAAGCGTGCCGCGATATCGGGTTTATCGTCCTCACGGGCCACGGCATTCCAAAAGACGTCTTCGACGCGGGGCACAGAATAGCGGGCGAATTTTTCGCACTGCCGCTTGAAACAAAAACGCAATATGAGCGCGTCGGCGAGAGTTTTTACGGTTACTATCAAATGGAGTCGTCCGCGCTGGCCTATACGCTGGATGCGGAGGATGTATCGCCAGATCTGCGCGAGGCCTTCGCCTCGAATCGACCTGATATTGAAACGGGCGATCCATATTTCCGCAGCGATGCGGTCAAAAACCTTGGCTATCTGATACAGTACCCACAAGAGGTTGAGCGTTTTCAAGAGACTTGGACAGATACATATTACGCCCTGGCCGAACTTGGACGCGATATCATGTCCATGTTCGCTGCCGCTCTAAAACAGCCCCCAGATTATTTTGAGAACCTGCTTGCGCGTCACGCAAGTAATCTTGCGGTCTTTACCTATCCGCCCCTCAAAGGGCCGGTGAAAGACGGACAGTTGCGTTGCGGGGCCCATACGGATTACGGCAGCCTCACAATTGTTCATTCCGATTGGTCCATCCCTGGCGGTCTGCAGATTTTATCGCCCAGCGGCGAGTGGATTGACGCGCCAAATGTTGAAAACAGCGTTGTTATCAATATCGGCGACATGATGCAGCGGTGGACGAACGACCGTTGGGTTTCAACAATGCACCGCGTGGGCAATCCTGACGATGCAGACCCGGAAGCCACACACCGACAATCACTCGTTTTCTTCTATAATCCAGATATGGAAGGCCTTGTGGAGGCGATCCCTAGCTGCGTCGATGCTGATAATCCGTCTAAGTACAAACCGATCATTGTGGCCGACCATTTTCTAACGAAAATGGGCAAGATGATCGAAGAGACCTAGCCCCGTTCGAGCCAACATTATCGTCTGCTTTTCACGTCCCGCAGCAAAGAAAAACCCGCCTCGAACAATGAGGCGGGCGGTCAAGTGTGGGGGTTTAACGTAATGTCGATTAGAGGCGTCGGCGGCGCGGGCGCGCCACCGACGTTGTTGACTAGAAGGAGTAGCGCGCCGTTAATCGCCACGTCCGCGATTCACCCGGCGAAACAGTAACGTTCTGGAACGTGCCCTGAAGCGAGGTGAAGTAGCGCTTATCCGTCAAGTTATCGATCGTACCGATCAAGCTTAGCGGGCCAAACTCAGCGAAGGCCGCCAACCGGAAGACGATGTAATCCGGGAACCGCACTTCATTCGCCACGGGCAGCGTGCCGGATTCGCCGACATAGGTGCCGCCAAAGGTGGCGCCGAAAGTCCCGTAATCCGTTTCGGGCGACGTGTAGGTCAGGAAGAGCGAGTGAACGTGGTTGGGGATGCCTTCCTTCTCGTAACCGTCTTGAAGCTCAGGTAAGCAGCTTGCGTTCAAGACACGGAAGATGCCGCCATAGCCTTCGATGTTAGACGGGATGGGATTTGGTACGGTATCAAAGTCAAAATCAAATCCGATACTCGGATCGATTGGCTGAATGTTGACAAATTCGCCCTTACCCGAAAAACCACCGGCACAATTATCCGGATCTGGGTCTTTAACGTTGAACTCGCTGACCGTTGAGGCCGCTGTAACAACCCAGTTATCCGTAACCAGCCAGTTTAGTTCAGCCTCGAAGCCGCGGGATTCTTCGCGTAGCGCATTACCCAAGACGTCAAGCGTCGTTTCTTCTTGCTCGAATACAGCCAATGAGCCGAACAGCCGGTCATCGAGAAGTTCAAACTTGATCCCAGCTTCCATCCCTTCAGAGTCGGAGAGCACAGAGCCTCTGTCGTCGAGAATCGTGCCGATACTAAAGCCGCCCGCCGGGTTGATGAGCGGATCAAAGACATTGGCATAAGTGAAGTAGGGCACAATGGATCCGTCTACGCCGAGGTCCTCAGCGATATCGTAGCTGCCGCTGATCGTCCAAGAAAACTGCGTCTCGTCACCTTCGCCAATGACATTCTGCGGATCGCCGAATGATGTTATCCCTCTATCAATACCCCGATAATCATACTTATCGAACCGACCATTAAAGAGGATACCGAGTTTTTCCCAGAGCATGATATCGGTAACGACAGCGACGCCGGTATTCGTCCAGAAGGAGTCGTTGATATTATCCCATGGCGCGTTGATGGCGCCTTCGTCTGTAAACGGTGTATCGAAAATATCGTTTCCTTGAGGGCCAACAGAAAGGTCCACGCGGTCTACGACGACATAGCCAGACTGGAAGTACTCAAACAGTACCGAGTCATATCGCCGATGGTTGACGTTCGCAAAAACATCGACCTCTACGAAGTCGGAATACTCAAAGTCAAACTCGTAGGAGCCGCGGAATTCGAGGACTTCAATGTCATGGGCGGCGGCGAAGCCGTGGGCTGTGCCATTCTCTACATCTGCGCTGTCATAGTAAATTTGCAGCTTCGCGACCGAGCCATTGTCGAACTGTTTGATCAGATCGCCATAAACGATCAAGTTTTCCGCTGTGCCGACATCAAAGTCAGAGATCAGTTGATCTCTGAGAGATATGTCAGTGGTTGTGCCGACACCGACGTCGAGATCGAACACGTCGCCGGGCGCGCCCGTGAATGGGCCGCTGCCGCAAGAAAACGGTGAGAACGAGACGAATTCCGTGAAGGCAGAAAGACACGAAACTACCCCATCAAACCAATCGCCTGCTTGGGCGTCTGCTTCGTTTTGCGTAATGCGGCCATTTCCATCTGTATCAACCAAGTTGATATCGCGGCCAGTGATGTAAACGCCGTTGTCAATGAAATCTTGGGTGAGGCGGTTGATGCCAGCCGTTTGTTGGAAACCCTCAACATTATGGTAGTAGCCGCCAAGCTCGATGCTAAAGCCGTTGCCCGCATCGTGGTTGAAGCCCAGCTGGAAGAGCTCGCTCTGCGGTTCGCGGCCGCGCACAAAGTCTTCGGAGTCTTCATATTCTACATAGGCTGCGAGGCCAGTTTCGCGCCCGCCGACTAGGAACGGCAGAACGACTTCGCCGGTGACGACGTTCTTATCGAAACTGCCGCCGGTGTAGCTAATTGATCCCGAGACGCCGTCATCAGCGGTAACGCCTTCGCCAGCTGCTGTTTTCGGATAGAAGTTCAAGAAGCCGCCAATGCGGCCGGCGCCGTAGATTGCCGGCGTCGGTCCACGGACGATTTCAACGCGCGAGCTCGCGCCAACAGGCAGCGGATAGGTGCCGGGGTTGTTCGAACGCTTGAAGCCGCGGAAATAGTTGTCGCCAAGATCGCCGCGAATACTAACCGCGCCAGGCACGCCAAAGTAACTGCCGCCAAATGTCCCGGGGGTTGTCGTGATGAAGTCGTCAATGTCTTCAATCGCGTAACGATCCATCGTCGTATCACTGACGATACTAATGGAGCGCGGCGTTTCAACTAGCGCGCGATTAACGCCGAATACCGAGTCAGTTTCTCGCTCTTCGAGCAAGCCGACCGGGTCTCCGATAACCGTGATGACGTCATCCGTTGCGTCGACTTGCGCATGCGCCGCCCCAACGCCGAGCGAAAGCGCGGAGATGGAGACGAGTATGCTTTTTTTGAAATTACTTCGTGTCATGACGTGTACCCCTTCTGACCATTTGGTCTTTTCTCGCGAGCGTGCGGCTGCTCGCGTACTCACAACATGTGGGAAGCGTGAAAGCGTCATGACGACGCTAATTCAGCGCCTGCAGGTTCAAGTTTGCCCCTCCGAATTGATCTAAATCAAGTCAGATGTCTTTGAGTATGCATGAGCGATGTTGGATCGCCTTTGCATTTTATGCATAAAAAATAGCCGATCTTGAAATTATCGGCCAACGGGAATGGGCTCCCGGTGGATTGACGCGCGCCGACCGCGCATGCGCTTTGGCGGAAAAGATCAAGCGCTTTGATGGTGTGTTTTCCGTGCAACAGATCGTTCAGCGAGTGACGCGCCGCCCAAAAAGCTCGAGCGTTTCAAGCGCAATTGCGATGTGTTCGCAATGCGTTCAACGCGCCCCTCGCGGGCTTCTAATCGATCTTTGGAAGATTGGCCGCCTTGATGATGCGGTCGCCCGCTTGCTGCGCATCCGCACGCAATTTGTCTTCGTCAACAAGGGTCGCCAGTCCGTCTTGGATCACGCGCTGCCCATCAATCCAGACATCACGCAAGCTTCGCGCATCCGCCGACCAAAGCAATTGCGCCAGCGGTGACAACAAGGGCCGCCACTGAAAATTATCCGTATCAAAACAGAGAATATCGGCCTTTTTGCCGACGTCCAGCGAGCCAATCTGGTCGCTCATGCCAAGCGCCGCAGCCGCATCACACGTGATTGCTTCAAGCGCGCCCATCGCGGACATGGTGGCAGTCGTTTGTTCGAGATCTTTAAAGGTGGATGCGCCGACGCGCGCGGCCTGAAGAATCTCTGGGTCGTAGCCGTCGGTCGCGAAGGCGATCTTGACCCCGTTCTGCAGCATCTTTGTATATTTGCCCACGGCGGACACGCCAAAGCCGCCTTTCAACGCTGCGAACGGGCAATAAACGACGCTCGTGCCGATCTCAGCGACAATTTCCGCTTCGCGGTCGTCAATATGCGTCATATGGGTCAGCAGTACGTTTGACCCCAATGCGCCAATGTTGTTGAGGTGCTCCACCGGACGCGCCCCCGTTTCGGCGAGAAACCAATCGGGATCGGACTGATACGGGCTCATATGCGCCAAAACGCTGAGCGTGTTGTCGTCCGCCAGGCGCTTAGCTGCAAGCCAGACTTCATCCGGGTTCATATTGTGGCCGACAAGGATTGGCCATGCGGCGATCTTTTCTCCTTGGTGGTCGGGATACTTATCGATTTCGTCCTCGAGGATCTTCACCGCCTCGTCGACCAGTCGAGTTTGCGCCGCCATGTCGCCATCATATGCGCGGCCTTCAACCCATGCGCCGACGCGCCCTCGAATGCCCGTCTCGCGAAAGCCCTGCACCGCCTCATCCAGGTGGCGAATGGTTCCCGCCTCAATAAAAGTTGTCGTGCCGGACTTCATCAACTCAATAGCGCAGTACTTTGCTGACAATCCTTCATCTTCCGGCGTGTGCGACATGTATCGCGGAATGACCCAGGTCATCAGCGCTTCAGCGCCGCCGATATAGTCCGGCGAGTAATGTCGCGTGAGGGGATCGCCGGTCGTGTGCACATGAGCGTTGATAAAGCCGGGGCAAACCACGTCGTTGTCGGCGTTGATAATGTCTTTGGCGGAGACTTCGGCCTCAAACGCCGCGCGCGCGCCGATCCAAACGATTTCGTCGTCCTTGACCGCCAAAGCGCCGTCAGCGATGACGCTTCGTGCATCATTCATGGTGATGATCGTCGCGCCGACAATCGCGAAATCTGCGTCAACGGATTTACGATCCTGGCTCATGGCGTCATTCATTCCCAAGGGTCGGCCGCTTAATCGTCGAAAGCGATAGACAGTGAAACGTCGCGATACTGGTCGATTTCGCCATTAATCCGCGCTTGCTCCAACTCATAATATTTTAAAGCATCCGCGCCGAGCAACAGGTGCAATGGCGGGACGGGCTCGCGCGTGACATTGAAGATCGCTGTCGCCGCTCGCCCTGGATCGCCGGCCTCTTTGCCGCCGGTTGCAGCGTAGCCGCGTCGAGGTTCATGCGCCGCGCCGCTATAATCTTCGATTGTGCGTTCTGCGGTGCGCAGCGAACTTGTTCCGAATTTCGTTCGCAACGCTCCGGGCGCCACATTTGTCACATGTATGCCCAGCTCTGCCACCTCGCCTTGCAGGGTCTGTCCGATGCCCTCCAGCGCGTATTTGCTCGCTGTGTAAGCGGTTGTGCCGGCCCATGGAGCCAAGCCGCTGACCGATGTGATGTTGATGATATGGCCTTCGCGCCGCGCCCGCATATGGGGCAACACCGCGTGCATGGCGTTGAAGGCGCCAAAAACATTGACGTCAAACAATGCTCGCAATTCGGTTTCTGAGACTTCTTCGGCTGCGCCGAGCAGTCCGTATCCTGCATTGTTAACCAGGATATCGACCTGCGACCCGCTTCGTTCCAAAGCGTCGATTGCCTGGCGCATGCCGGCGCTGTCAGTTACATCGCCCATATGGGCGGTCGCCGCGCCGCCATTTAGCGAATTCAACGCCTCGATATTGGCGGCGTCTTCCGGCGTTCGAACCAATCCAATAAGATCGTCGCCGCGACGGACGACCTCCTCAGAGAGCGCCGCGCCAAGTCCCTTGCCAGCGCCAGTAATAAACCAGCGCCGCTTTGTGTTACGCTCAGATTTTTCAGACATTTTTTGCTCAGTCAGCGGCGCTAAAAGGGCCGGTCGCCCTTAACCCACATACGATGCATTAAGCGTTGATATTTTTGATCGTCAAACAGCGTGCCCGTGTGAAGCGTGCTGCGATTGTCCCAAATCAGAAGATCGCCGACGGCCCATTTGTGCCGGTACACAAACTGATCCTGCGTCACAAACTCAACGAGTTCTTCGAGGTACTCTAGGCCGGCTGGATTTTCGACGCCGACGATTTCTTTGACGGTTCCAGTGCTTGGCCACAGCGCTTTGCGGCCGTTTGCCGGGTGCGTACGGATAAGGGGATGCACGACGTCCGGCGTTTGCTCTTCGATTTCTTTGGTAAGCTCCACCCGCGCATGCTCGCGCGTCTCCATGAAGTACTTGTAGCTGTGATGCAGCTTCATATCAGCTGTTTTGGCGCGCATCTCATCAGGCATCGCGTCGTAAGCGGCGCAGCAATCCGCCAACAACGTGTCGCTCCCTTCGGCAGGCACCTTGATGGCGTAAAGCATGGTGCATTTGACCGGACTTTCCATATAGGAATAGTCGGTATGCCAGCCGACGCCGTCATTGTGGGCGCCGATCGGCTTGCCGTCTTTTTCGATATTCGAAAGAAGGAAAATTTCCGGGTGGCCTTCATCTTTGAGCGTAAATTGCTGAAGCGTATGGCCTTCCAATTCACCGAATGCGGACAAAAAGCGCTTTAAATTGTCCGGAGTCATCTTTTGGTCGCGCAACAGCAGCGCGCCATGGGCGTCAAAAATTTCAACGATTTCACCCAAATGATCGTCATCAGCGTGCGCGGCGTCAAAGTCCAAAACTTCAGCGCCAAAACTGTCTTTCAGGTGACGAATGGGTAGAGCGGCATGGTTGAGGGTTTGTTCAGCATTAGTCATGTCGACGCTCCAAATAGGATTTCTCCAGACGATCATAGCGACGTCGAGCCCGCACTGTCTTGCTCGGCCACGAAAAAACTCTTGATTGAAAGCGGTGGGACAGGAGAAAAGCTATTTAAAGCGTCGCGCCCCAGCGGGCGAAATGGGCTCCAACGCCGCATTTTATGTAGCGGAGGAAAGACCAATTTTTTGTGCATTATTATGCTAGACGATATTTCGGCCCCGACGATAGCTTTTACTCCTGGGTGTTGGCGATAAGATCGAACCATTATGAACACGCGCAAAACAATCGACCAAGCGTTTTTCGATAGCTTCGAAAGCTCGATTGGCGACATTAACACCGCCGAGACGCTGCCGCCGTTATGCTATACGGATGCGGAATTTTACCAATTTGAGAAAGAGGCGATTTTCTCTTCAGAGTGGCTCTGCGTTGGTCGCAAAGAGTGGGTCGCAAATGAAGGCGATTTTTTCAACACCATTATCGCTGATGAACCCATTGTGGTTGCGCGCGGACGCGATGGCAACATCAACGCCATGTCGTCCGTTTGTCAGCACCGCGCGATGTTGGTGTCGGAGGGGCGCGGCAACGCGCGGGGCTTTGTTTGCCCTTATCACCATTGGGTGTACGGCTTGGACGGGCGGTTGATTAACGCGCCCGCCATGAACAAAGCGTGCAATTTCGACAAGGCAAGCAATGGACTGCCCAGATTTAAGATCGAAGAATGGCAAGGGTTTTTGTTTGTCAACTTTGATCAGGATGCGGAGCCTTTTGGGCCGCGCATGAAAGCGATCGACGACGTGGTCGAACGTTTCGACATGGCTGATGCAGAAGAAATTGAATACACGCCCGCTTTCAAGTTTCCTTGGAACTGGAAGGTGATGGTCGAGAACAACAACGACGGCTACCATGCGAGCCGGCTTCACCAAGGCCCTCTTCATGATTTCGTCCCGTCTGATATGGCGCGTTTTCCAGAAGTGCCTGAGGGTAGCGCGGGTTATTATCGTACAAACCGCACAACACACCCTGATGCGAGTTTTAACGCGACCCAAAAAGCATTGCTGCCGGTGTTTCCTCGGCTAACAGATGAAGACCGGCATCAGATGCTATTTGTCAACATACCGCCGACTCTGTCGTTGGTGATGTCGTCTGACTCTATCATTTTCCTCATTGTTCGGGCGACCGGTCCGGAAACGAACGAAATGGATGTGGGTGTCCTTGCTGCCAAAGGCGCAAGCAAAATCGAAGGCTTTCGTCAGCGCATGGAAATGAATGGCGCGGCGGCGGCGGAGATTATGGCGCAAGACCAGCATGTCGATGAGTTGGTTCAAGTTGGCCTGCGGTCAAAATTTGCGCCGCGCGGCCGTTATTCCTGGCAGGAAGGCGCGCAGATTGCGTTGAACGAGTGGCTGGTGCCGCGGTACCGCGAAGCCTGGCGTCGCCGGCAAATGGGCGCTCGTCAGGCCGCTGAGTGATATCATTCCATGGCGCTTGAAAACGCTCCCGGCAGAATGCCCGTTCTTTTTATCGGGCATGGCAGCCCCACGACGATCTTGACCGATAACGATGCAACGCGCGGTTGGGCGCGCATTGGCGCAAGTTTGCCTCGGCCGAAATCCATTCTCGTCATCTCAGCGCATTGGTATACGCGAGGGACGGCTGTTACCGCGATGGCGGCGCCGCGCACTATTCATGATTTCGGACCGCTGGCGCCGGAACTGTTTGAAATGGCTTATCCCGCACCGGGCGATCCGCAATTGGCGGCGCGTGTTCAGACGCTTCTCGAGCCGACCCGGGTGACGCTTGACGACTCTTGGGGCTTCGATCACGGCTGTTGGACCGTTCTCAAAAAAGCCTTCCCCGAGGCGGACATCCCGGTGGTTCAATTGAGCCTTGATCACGCCTTGTCTGGACAAGAGCATTATGCGCTTAGCCAAAAGCTGCGCCCACTGCGTGACGAGCACGTGTTGATCATTGCGAGCGGTAACATCGTACACAACATGTCGACGCTTATTTGGCGCGATGATGCGCCCACATATCCGTGGGGCGAGAAATTCCGAGACCATCTTGTCGGCCATATCCGAGACCGAAACTTTGATCCGGTCATTGATTATCAGCAGGGCGGCCAAGACGCGCTGCACTCCGTTCCAGCGCCGGATCACTATTTCCCCCTGATGTATGCTTTGGGCGCCAGCTCAGACGACGACACCATTTCGGTAGAGAACGACTTTTTCCAATTGGGCTCAATCGGTATGACGAGCTTTGTCTTTTCGGCTGCGTGAATAGGGCGTCGCTTTGCGCCATGATCACTGTTTTGCGCAGAGGCGCGCCGCCAAAAGTATTTGATTTTTCGCGCACAATGTCGGATTCTCGGAATTCTATGAGCCCCTGGTCATTCCATACAGCCGACTATCCGCGTGACGAGAGACGCGAGCGGTGGATCAACGCGCTCACGCAACTTTGTCTACCGGTCGGCGAGCTAAGCAATCTTGAGGTCGAGGAAGGACGGGTAACGTGCCAAACCTCGCCCTTGGGCATCGAGTTTTCGCTGCTTGAAAGCGCCTCCATGACCTTCTCTGGGAGTTTTCGGGACCAACCTGAGGGAATTTGGTTGAGCACTGTGATCGAGGGTGACGGCGAGCTCATTCACGATGATCAAAAATGCACGATCCGCAACGGCGATATCATTTACGGCCCCACAGGCGTCGAGGCCACACTCTCTTTCGACGGGCCGTTCCGTCAGCTATACGTGCGCGCGCCGAAATTGGCGCTCAATCCGCGTGTGTTAGTGCCGATGTCGCTGCCGCTCGGGCTCCTCGACGGTTCGCGCGGCATACAACACGTTTTCAGCCACACGCTCTGCGCCGTTGGGGAGACGTTGCCGGAACTCAAGCCCTATCAGTTGCGGCCGATCGAGCTTGCGGTGACCGAGTTTTTGTTAACAAGTTTGGAAGGCGAAAAGGCGGCGTTCGGACTCGGCGGCGCCAAAGGCATAAAGGTCAATCATTTCCACCAGATCTGCCAAGCGATCGAGTCTGTCTTAAGCGAACCAGATTTGTCGCTCAAAACAGTCGCTGAGCTTAGCGGGAGTTCGCCGCGCTATGTGCAAAAGCTATTCGCATCCGCTGGTACGAGTGTTAGCAAATATATCCGTACACGACGCTTAGAACGGTGCCGCCAAGACTTGTCGAGCCCGATCCACTCTCAACTTTCAATTTCCGATATTTGCTTTCGCTGGGGCTTTAACGGTACGGCGCATTTTAGCCGCATATTCCGAAAAGAATACGGCGAAACCCCCAGTGAGTTTCGCCGCTCCATGAATATCGAAATCGAAGAAGAAGACTAGAACAGCGGTTCTATTCTTGCGTGAAATTGTCTGGGATTTGAGGGTCGTCGCCTGCCTTCGCCCACAGAACAATCTCGTTACCCCATGGGTCTCTAAAGGCGTAGTTATAGCCGTTAAATTCCTTCCAATAGTGGTCACGCCACATAATTTCAGCGCCGCGCTTTTCCGCTTCATCCAGAATGCGCTCCGGCGTGTCATCGTCGCTGACAAGAATGTAAACCCGAGCTCGGCGCCCAGCATCCCCTGGCGCTGACATGCGCGGATCGGCGCCGTCCGGCGCAGGGTGCGGCCTCGCATTTGCCGAATTGAAAATGCCTAAATGCAAATTGCCGATTTCGCTTTGCGAGCCGTCTGGGTTCAGAAAATTGTCTCCAGGCACAAGCCGATGAAAAACGCCTTCTGGGCGCCCTTCATTCACCCATCCGAAAACACCGGCGTAAAATTCGCCGGCGGCTTTGGGGTCGTCGGCAACCAGATCAACAAAGATGAGCGTGTTCGGATATGTCATGGCTTTTCTCTCATATTTCTAAAAGGGATCATTTTTCGCCGTAGCCGCCGCCGCCGGGCGTCTGCATCAAGACCTCATCAGACGGCGCCATGGCCAGCTTTGCCGCGGGATGAACAGGCTCGCCATTTATCAGGAACTTACCTATGGCGCCGCCGCCGCCGCCGTCCAGCCCTTCGGCCGGTATTGATAGTCGACTTGGGATTGCGTTTAAGAGCCACTCGGAATTCGTCCGCATTCGGAATCCGATTGTTTGGCCATCGCCGCCAACGCTGCGCCCCGCGCCTCCGGTGCCGCGCGCAAGCTCTTTAGACGTGAACTCGATCGGCATCACGGCCTCCAGCACTTCGATCGAAACAGCGGAGACCCCGGTCGGATAGCACGTCGCCGAGAGGCCTTTTTTCTCTTCGCGCGCGCCCATGCCGCCGGAGTAATTAAACATAGAGCTTGTGAATGGCGCGCCTTGTGCGTCCTTGCCCTGAATTTGGATCGTCCAAACGGCGCCGGAGCCTTCCGCCAGTGTTCGATGAGGCAGAATTTTCGAAAACGCTTTTAAGATCGGGAAGGGAACATACATCCCTACGACATGGCGCGCGTTGACGGGTGAAGGATATTGCGCATTGACGATGCACTCTTTGGGCGCTTTGACCTTAATCGGGTCAAGGGATCCCGCATTGTTCGGCAGATCCGGATTGAGCAAGCTTCTCACCGCAAAGGTCGCGTAAGCATGGGTGTACGCCATCACCACATTAATTCCCGCTTTGCTCGGCGGCGATGAGCCTTCGAAATCGATCGTGATTTCGCCGTCCTCAGCGTTCACCTCAACCGCGACCTTGAGTATGATTTCTTCTCCGCCTGGGACATCGAACGTCGTCTCACCATGAAAAACGCCCGCGGGCAATTTTGACACGGCGTCGCTCGTTGCTTTTCGTGATCGGGCGATGATCTCCCGCGCCGGCTCGTCAAAGTCGTCCATGTCATACCGATCGCACAAGGCGTTCAAGCGTTCGCCGGCGATGCCGCCGCTCGATACTTGCGCAGCGAGGTCGCCGAAGATCGCGCGAGGGGTGCGAACATTCCGGCCGATGATCTCGTGGAGTGTTTTGTTCGGCTTGCCCGCCTCATAGAGCTTCAGAACGGGAATCCAAAGCCCCTCTTCATGGATATCGCGGGCGCCGGCGCCGATGCCATAACCGCCAATATCCGTATGGTGAATAGTTGAACCGCAATATCCAATGAGCCGGCCTTTGCGAAAAATCGGCGTCAACACAGTGATATCGAAGAAGTGGCCAGCCGACATCCATGGATCATTGGTGATAAGGACATCACCGTCTTCGATTTCCTCCGGTGGGATGTAAGCAATAAGGTTTTTCGCCGCCGCGCCGAGCGAGTTAATGTGGCCGGGCGTGCCGGTAATCGCTTGGGCTATCATCCGCGCATCCGCGTCAAACAAAGCTGTCGCCAGATCACCCGCTTCGCGCACGATCGGGCTAAAGGCGTTGCGTTGGAGCGAGCGCGCCTGCTCGCTGACAATGCTAATCGCATTGCTCCACAATAGTTCTAGCTTCACGCCATCCATGGTTTCGCTCGCTTGTTTCGCCATTGTTATGCCTGCTCGTTTTCGCGCGTCGCGCTAAGCGCGCCGTCTTCCAATGCTTCGACAGTCCATCCAGGCAAGACAAAAATGGTCGTCTCGCGCTCTTCGATTAAGACGGGTCCTTGCAACTGTTGCCCCGCTTTAAGGCTCAGTCGATCATAAACGGAAACATCATGGGATTGTCCGGCGATATAAACATCTCGCGTTGATTTGGGCGCAGTCTCTTGCGCCGCCATTGGCACAATGACATTGCGCGATTGATCGCCCGCGGTCGCCGTCACGCGCCAACTTACGATCTCCGCTTCCATGCCTTCAAGCGTCAGGCCATAAAACGTTTCATAGGTTTTCTCGAAGGCGTCCTTGATCGCGCGCTCATCAATCGTCTCACGCGGATCGTGCGGCAGCGTTACGGTGATCTCTGATTGTTGACCGCCATAACGCATATCCGCGCTGAACGCATAGATAATGTTCCCTGCCTCAACACCGGCGTCGACGAGCGCGTCTTGGCTTTCAGCCACCATTTCATCGATCAGGCCGCTCACATGGTCGCCGTCAACATCGGCCAGCAAAGTGAGATTAGACCGCGCGAGGTCTAGGCGCGCCGGCGTTACCAGCGTGCCGTACGCGCTCAAGACGCTCGCCATAGGCGGATAAATAATCTGTGTGCTTTCCAATTGCTCGGCGACATAGCAGGCATGAACCGGCCCGGCGCCGCCAAAGGCGAGAAGCGGTACGCCTCTGTAATTAATGCCGCGATCTGTCGCGTGGGCGCGCGCAGCGCCGGCCATCGATTCGCCGACAATTGCGTAAATACCCCACGCAGCTTCGGAAACGGAAACGTTAAGGCCGTCTGCGAGCTTTGCGATCGCCGCCTGCGATGCTCCCTTGTCGAGCTTCATATCGCCGCCGAGAAAATTATCCGCATCCAGAATGCCGAGCGCCAAATCCGCATCCGTGACGCAGGCATTTTCGCCGCCACGGCCGTAGCAAGCGGGTCCAGGCGATGAGCCCGCGCTATCGGGGCCGACTTTCAGAAGGCCCATATAATCAACGCGGGCGATCGACCCGCCCCCGGCGCCAATCTCAATCATATCTATTGACGGAACGGTTATCGGCATGCCGCTGCCCGGCTTAAACCGATAACGGCGGTCCACTTCAAACTCGCCGCTTACTAGCGGTTCGCCATCTTGAATAAGGCAGGCTTTGGCTGTGGTGCCGCCCATGTCAAACGACATCAAGCTCTCGAAGTTGTATTTCTCCGCGAAGAAGCTCGCGATAAGCGCGCCTGCGGCGGGGCCCGACTCAATCATCCGCACTGGGTATTGGCCGGCAACGCCCGCGCCCACAACGCCGCCGTTGGACATCATGATCAGGGGCGTGCGCGGTTGGTCGCGCTGTTTTAGTTCTTTCACGAGACGACGCAGATAGGGTTGCGCGGTTGGCATGGCGTACGCGTTCACCGCCGTGGTGCTGGTGCGCAAATATTCGCGCATTTGCGGCGCGACCTCGCATGACAAACTCATCACCGCGTCCGGCATGAGCTCGCTCAGCGCCGTCTTGATGGCGCGTTCATTTTGCGGGTTCGCATAGCTGTTGAGAAGGCAAATCGCGACTGACTGCACGCCGGCTTTTTTCATCTCTTCCGCGATGGGCAGAAGGTCAGCCGCATTCACGGTCTTCCCAATCGTTCCATCTGAGAATGTACGCTCGTCAACACCCCATGTAAGGTCAGCGGTGATTAAGGGTTCTGGAAGTTCGAGCTGTGGGTCGAACATGTCGTAGCGATGCTCGTCGCGGATATACAAAACGTCTTTGAAACCCTGGGTCGTGATGAGCGCGGTGGGTGCGCCCTTGCGTTCAATGAGGACATTGGTGATGACGGTCGTCGCATGGGCAAAAATATCATCCACGTCGGCAAAGCTGACCCCCGCCTTGCCGAGCACCAGTTCTGCGCCTCGAAATAACCCCTCCAACAAGTCGTCATGGGTTGTCAGCGTTTTATCCGTCCATGCGTTCCCGTCGCTGCTGACGAGCACCGCATCTGTAAACGTACCGCCGATATCAATGGCGAGAGCATAGGTCATTTTTGTTGGCCTTCGAGCGTAATTTTGGATGAAGAAAGTGTGTTCCTGACATCGGCTAAGACAGCCTCCCCTTGCTGCCTCACCATCGAGTGGTCTGTGCCGACAACAAAATACTGCATTGATGTGTCGCGATACTCTGCAAGTTGAGCCGGGGCTGCGGCAAAAATGCCGACCGGGGTGCTGGCGTTTTCGCCGGCCGCCAAAATTGCGTCGATAGCTTCGGGAAGGTTGCGAGCCTCATCAGGCGCTTTTTCAAGCGCGTGGGCGAGATCCACAGGGCCGATGAAAACGCCGTCCAAATTCGGTGTCGACGCAATCTCTTGCGCCGCTGCGAGACCCGAGACTGTCTCAATCTGTACAATGACGATATTCGCGGCGTCGGCCAACTCTTTGTATTCATCGGTCGGCAGGGCGCCATATCCATTGGCTGCGGTCGACGGCGAAAACCCGCGCTCGCCCTTCTTGTAAAGCGATGACCTGACGATGGATGCGGCTTCTTGCGCCGATCCCACAGCGGGTGCGACCACACCCAAGCCGCCTTGATCAAGCGCTGTGTTGATCGTTGCCCGTTCATGATTTTCGATGCGCACCAATACGGGGATGGTGTATAGCCGCGCCGCTAAAATGACCGACTCGAGCGCGGTCGGGGAAAGCGGGCGGTGTTGTTGGTCGACGACCAAAAAATCCGGCCCGCACTGCGCCAGAACTTCCATGATCGCCGGGTCAAAGGACTTCACGAAAATTCCAACGAGCCTTTCGCCACGTTGAAGTCGCCGCTTCAACGTTTCGCCGGCGCGAAGGTAGGCTTTTATGGGATCGGTGTTACGCGTCATCGAAGTCAGGCTGTTGACGCTCAACCAGGTGTCGGTAATCGTCGCGAATGGGCGAGAAAACGTCGAGGTTTAAAACCATCTCGTCGCCAATGGGTTCGCCGCAGTGAACGGCGTTGGCGGGAATGTGGATGACAGAACCGGGCCCCGCCTCAACGACTTCATCTTCGATGGTGAATTTAATGCGCCCCTGAACAATATACACGATCTGCTCAAACGGATGACTGTGCGGGTTCACTTCCATACCGGGCTCGAGCCAATTCATCACCAGTAAGACGTTTTCACCTCGAAAGCCGACGCGTTCGACGCCGCGACGCACGACTTCTTTCGGTAAGCTGTCCCAGTTTTCGTGTCTTGGCTTCGAGGGCATGGGTCGCATTGATCCTTTATTTGACAAGACGAGATGCGCGTTGGCGGCGAAACGCTCGCAGCATTCATTGTTGATGTCCGCCTAAGTGTGCAGCGTCAGCGCGTCGCAGGCTACCCCCAAGTCCGCCTCAAAACTTGCATATTCGCGCAGGATTTTTGCGATGGCGAAGGCGCGCTTAAAGCAAGCTCGCACCCATGCGAATGGCGGTAATTGCGAGAAAGACTGCAAAGGCGCGTTTCAACATTTTGTGCGATATCGCGTGCGCGATAGACACGCCCACCGGCGCCATGGCCACCGTCATCGGTGTTATCAGAATAAAGCCCAGCAGACTAACGTAACCCAGCGATGCCGGCGGCAATCCCTCGGCGCCCAATCCTGCGATGATGAAACTCATGGCGCCGGGGATTGAAATGATGAGACCCATTCCGGAGGCCGTCGCCACTGCGCGCTGTGCAGGATAACCAAACAACGTCATAATCGGTACGCCGAGGGTTCCGCCGCCAATCCCCATCATCGCTGATACGCCGCCAACGCCCGCCGTCAATGCGCCGCCGCGCGCGCCTGTCGGGATAGACTCGCCCAAGCGCCAATGTTCTTTGCCGAACGCCATGTGGAACGCCACGACAAGCGCGACGACCGCGAAAACGCCCGATAGCAATTGCGCATTCAAAAATGCCGCTAACGCGGAGCCGCCAAGAACGCCGATGAACAAACCCGGCGCCCAGCTTTTAAGAAGCGCCCAATCGACCGCGCCCTTTTTTGCATGCGATCGCAGCGAACGGATTGACGTTGGGACAATGGTGGCGAGCGATGTGCCGACCGCGAGATGCATGAGTATATCCGGATCAACGCCGATGACGCTGAAGATATTGTACAGGACAGGAACAATGACGATCCCGCCTCCGACGCCCAGCAGGCCGGCTAAAACGCCAGCGATCATCCCCGTCGCCAAGAGGCTGAGGGCGAAAGGCCACCATTGAATAAACAGGTCGATCACGGCGTCTGCTCTCTTTCGATCATGTTACGCGGTATCACGTTGCGAGTGAGCAGACAGTGTCGGCGCGCGCAGGTCGTGATCTTCTGATGCGCCATCGGGAGCATGTGAACCATCGCAATTCGATTGGGCAATCGTTTGTGCGCAAATCGACAAGACGCGCTTTAAGCCCCGCTCATTATACTTGCACTGCAACATGATGATTGCGTCCCGGCGTCGCATGATGTGTTCAATGACCTGGGAGCGCCATACTGGTTGATCCCGCATATCTTGAAGGACCCCAATTCGATGGCGCTTATCAATGACGGTAAAACAATTCGCGACAGGCTCGACATTGGCCAGCTGCATAAGCTGCGCGCGACGCCGAAAACGGTACATTGGGGGTATTTTGACCCCGCCATCGCGCCGGTGCTCAAAGTCAACAGCGGAGACCTCATCGAAGCGCAAGCCGTCACGCATCATGCCGGCGATGATCCTGATCTGATGTTTGACGCAGATATTGAGAAAATTTTCCGCGATATCCCTGAATCCGACCGGAATCCCGGCGTCCATATTATGACCGGCCCCATCTATGTTGAGGACGCAAAACCCGGCGACATGCTCGAAGTTCGATATTACCAGATGACGCCGCGATTTAACTACGGATGTAATTTGGCGGCAAATTGGGGTTATCTGTATAAAGAGTTTGATGAAAAAGAACGCGTGACGATCTATCAGCTCGATCCCAATCACCAATATGCCGAAGCGCTCTACGCCTATGACGTTGATGAAGTCTATGAAAAGCCTGGCCGTATTACACGTTGCCCCCATTGCGATCGCGAACCAGCGCTGGAAGGCGTGCGCGTTCCTGTGCGGCCGCACCTGGGCACCGCTGGCGTCGCGCCCGATATTCACGGGCGCACCAGCACGATCCCGCCCGGGCTCCATGGCGGCAATATCGACAACTGGCGGATCGGCGCCGGCGCAGTGATGTATTACCCGGTCGCTGTGGATGGCGGCCTGTTCTCAATTGGCGACCCGCATATCTCGCAAGGCGATGGTGAGCTAAGCGGTACGGCGATTGAGGCTTCCCTCGATGTTTTATTCCAGATTGTTCTGCGCAAAGACTTTGAATTTCGTTCGCCTTTGCTTGAGACTCCGGAGTATTGGATTGTCCACGGCTTTGACGACGATTTGAACGTTGCAATGCGCCAGGCCGCGACCGACATGCTCGATCTGCTGACCGAGCATCAAGGTATTTCCCGCAATGACGGCTATTCGCTGATGAGCGTCGCGGCGGATTTTGGCGTGACCCAAGTTGTTGATGGCCGCCAGGGCATTCATGTGAAGATGCCGCGCACGATCTTTCCCAATAAAGGCAGCGTGAAAGACGAATAAGGCGGACGCAGGGGTTCATCACAGGCTGTCCCCCTATATATTGGCGTCAAGACAGCGCTTCGCGCATTAATGGAGATGGAAATGGGTCAGGACGAATTCGCTATTATTGGCGCGGGTCACACGCCCTTCGGCCGCCTTAAGGGCGAGACACTTGAGGATCTGGTCGTTTCCGCCGGCGCTGAGGCCATCGCGGACGCGGGGCTTACGGCCGCTGACATCGATGCTGTCTATTTGGGGCACTTTAACAGTGGGATGGTCACGGATGGATTTGCATCCTCGCTCATCCACCAGATCTCGCCCGATTTGCGATTTAAGCCGGCAACGCGGTTGGAAAACGCCTGCGCGTCAGGCTCCGCAGCAATCCATGCGGGGATCTCAAGCATTGCGAGCGGCGATGCGCGTATCGTGCTCGTCGTCGGCGCTGAAAAAATGACCGCGCGTTCGACGAAAGAAGTCACAGACGCTCTGGCCGGGGCGGGCTATCAAAACACAGAAGAAGAGGCTGGGCTTTCATTCCCCCACGTCTTTTCGTTGGCGGCCCAAGCATATACTGAGCGATATCAAGACCCGCTGCATGCGATGGCGCAAATCGCGTCCAAAAACCATGAGAACGCGCTGCGCAATCCGCTAGCCCAAATGCGTAAGAGCTTCAGCGTTGAAGAATGCGATACGGTTTCCGACAACAATCCGGTCATCGCACCGCCATTGCGATTGACAGATTGCTCGCTTATCAGCGATGGCGCTGCCGCGCTTGTCATCACCACGAGCGACGTCGCAAAAACGAAAGAAGGCGTGTCCACATTTAGATCGCGCACCCATGTTAGCGATTACTTGCCCATGGCGTCGCGGGACTTCGCAGCTTTCGAAGGCCCGGAGCTCGCCATCCGCCGCGCCTTGCGCGATGCGGATCTTCAATTGAGCGATCTAGACTTCGCCGAAGTCCATGACTGCTTCACCATCGCTGAGCTGTTGATTTACGAGGCGATGGGGCTAGCGCCAAAAGGCGAGGGCGCCCGCGCCTTAGAAGACGGGGTTGTGTATCGGGACGGGGCTTTGCCCGTAAATCTTTCCGGCGGGCTAAAGGCTAAGGGCCATCCAGTCGGCGCAACCGGCGTTTCCATGCACGCGATTGCCCATCGTCAGCTCACTGACGCGGCAGGCGATCTTCAATTGCCTGACGCCAAGCTCGGCCTCGTCTTCAATATGGGCGGCGCGGGCGTTGCGAGCTACGCATCGATTTTACAGGCGCGTTGATCAATAAACGCCGCCAGCATCCGCGTCGCGTTTAACGGCGGCGCGCCTCTCCGATGCGAGCGAGGCCTTGGCCCGGCTCACGTCGAGTTAGTTGTTAGGCTCCCTCGCCGATTTCAGACTCAATGATGATCAGGCGTATGGGTTGTGCGGCGTGCGCCGTTGTTAATTTGCCGATCCCGACGCCCGCTTAAGGCAAGAGTTGTTTCCATGCCCCCCAGTGCCAGGGATGATTGAGGGGCCGGACGCAAATTTGACCTCGACAACTCGGGTTTCCTTGATTCACTCTCGCGCAGCGCTAGTGTGACTGCAATTCAATTGCAAAAAGTAGCGCACGCCGTTTGACGAGATGGAATACGAAGACAATTCTAACCCGGTACAAACAGCCAACGCGCCAGGAGCGTGTTCAATTGCTGGAGAGGCGCCCGCACGCGCCCCCGCCGCGGACGAAGAAACGCTCCTTATAGAAGCGCTCTACGCAAAGCACGCCCATCGGATTACCGCGGGTCTCAGACAGATGTTTGGCGCCGGCCCGCCAGACCCTGAGGAAATGACTCAGCTCGCGTTTCAAAAACTGATTGAACGCAAAACACTTTCTGACATCCGCGACGCAAAGAGCTTTTTGTGGCGGACCGCGCGAAATTTGACGCTGAAGGAAAAGCGCGCGGCGAGTGTGCGCTCAAAATACGAATTCGAGATCGAGAATCTTTTTTTCGCGACAAAGTGGGACGAAACCACTCCTGAAGGGGTCTTAGAAGCAAAACAGCAGTTGCGGGTCATCGGCGACGTCCTTCGCGACATGCCCGTTCGCCGCCGCCGGTGCTTTCTATTGCACAAGGTGGAAGGCTATCCGATCGCGAAAGTTGGCGATCTTATGGGTGTGCCAAAATCGACAGCCCATCGAGAGATTGTCAGGGCTGGGACGGAAATCGATATTCGGCTCCAACGTTTGTCGGAAAGCAGGCCATGATGAACCAGGCACGTGATCAGAGCCAGGCACGAGACGACATTACGCGCGCCGCGCATCAATGGCGCGTGCGCATGAACGGGTTGCCATTGAGCGATGCAGATCAAGCTGCGTTTCAAGCTTGGCTAAACGCAGATCACCGTCATGAAGGCGCTTACGATCGAGCGGTGACGATATGGGCTGCCTTTGATGCGCTTGAGCCGTCGGATATCGCCGAAGATCTCATGCGCCCGACTATACTGGAGCGCGTGCGGCGCTGGAGCGGCGGGCTCGCCACGACGCCTAGGACCAATGCTTGGAAGATCGGCGCCGTTTTAGCAGCGCTTGCGATTGTGGTGTTACCACTGGGCATTGTCCTTGAGACGCAACGCGCATCACGGGCGGCTATTCAGTCAATGTCCGTCAATACATATTCGAGCGAAAGAGACCTCGCGACCGAGATCACCCTTGCGGACGGCACGACGGTGGTTCTCGGTCCAAAAACAACGATCGAAACGACGATGACAAGTAGCAGCCGCAAGGTCGTTCTAACAAAAGGCGCCGCGCTTTTTGATGTCGAACATGATCCTGCCCGGCCATTTGCCGTGAACGCTGACGACTTGACGGCGATCGCGATCGGCACGCGATTCGATGTTCGAAACAATGGCGGTGTTGCGCGGGTTGCGGTTTCCGAGGGGCGTGTGCGCGTTTCTTATCCTTTCAGAATTGGCGAGCAAGGGGCGTCTATACTGGAACGAGAATTTCTCAGCGCGGGCGAAGAGATTGCCGCAACCAAAAACGAAGGCCTTCGAGATGTGCGTGAAATCGCCCCGGAAAAGGTAGGCCTCTGGACAGAGTCGGCGCTTGTCTATCATGGGGCGACACTCTCGGAGCTTATCGCCGATGCCAACCGCTATTACGATGGCTCAATCACCTTTGCCGGCGATGGTTCTCAGATTGCGGCCGTGACCGTCACAGCGTCATTCAAAGGCGATGAGATCGACAAGATGTTGGATTTGGTGGCGTTAAGCTTCCCCTTGGAAATCGATCGGTCGGCGCCGGTCGACGTCATTGTGCGGGCGAAAACGTCGTTCCTAGAAAGCTCACAGTCTCCCCAATAAAAAAATCTAAGAATGTGGGACGAACCGCCGCCCCGAGGGTCTTAAGGTCAGTTGTGCGATTGAAAGGCGATCGCAGATTGGACTTAGAGGGGCGTTTTCGTGGGAATCCAGACAACGATTAGCTTGCGTAGGGTAGCGTTCGCTGCGGCTGTTTCATCTATCGCGATCATTTCAGCAACGACGAACGTGGCGGCGCAAGCCCCTCAATCATTGGCCGAAACCCGAGGGATCAATATTCCGGCGGGTCCGCTCGCCCAGTCGATCACGTCGGTGTCTGAGCAATTTGATGTGCCGATTGTCGTTCCTGACGCATTGGTCGCCGGCAAAGTTGGCCCATCCGTGTCTGGTCAATTCACGCTGGAGCAGGCCTTAGCGCGCGTGCTTGACGGTTCGGGTCTTGAGGCACAGGTGGAGGACAATGGCGGCGTTACCATCATTGAGGCTGAAACAGCCGGCACGGATCGCGGAAACAGGCCACGACAACTGCGTTTAGACCAAACTGTGATTGTCACAGGGACGAAGAAAAATCTCTCGATCCAAGATACGCAAACATCTGTCTCCGTCGTTACTGACGAGATCATTAATCAACGAGCCATTTTCGAATTGTCGGACATTTTCCTGCGTACCGCGAATGTGACAGAGACCAATGGTCCGTTCTCCTTTTCGATTCGTGGCATCAGTAGCGGCGGGGTCGGCGGCGCCGGCACAGGGCGAACGGCAAATGTGTATTTGGACAATGCACCGGCCTCATTGAACGGCTTGTCCAGCGCATTCAACCTTTGGGATATTGATCAAGTTGAGATTTTGCGTGGCCCTCAGTCGACCACGCAAGGACGGAATGCGCTAGCCGGCGCGGTCGTGCTGCAATCGGCGGATCCAGAGTATGAGTTCGGGGCCAAGGCCCGCGCATTGATTGGCAATGACAACACATACCAAGTCTCCGGCATGGTGACGGGGGCCATCATTCCTGACCAGTTAGCTTTCCGTGTCTCTGCAGATTATCGAGAGCAAGACTTCGAGTCCTTTAACGCTGTTCAAATGACCCCGGAGGGAGCAAGCGATGCGACCACGTTGCGCGCAAAACTCCTCGTCGAGCCGAACGCGATTCCGGATTTGAGGGTTGAGCTCAGCGCGCAATATGTCGACTTCTTCACCTCGGGTGACGGGTCGGGCGTTCTGTTGCCTCCGCCCGGAAGTCCGGAAGAGGTTGGGTTCGATCCGTTCGACTTGGTCAACTACGATTTTCGCGGCGGTACCGTTGAGAACGAAAACCTGCGGCTTTTGGCGGATGTCACGTACGACTTGACGGACAATTGGACCAGCCAGATCGTCGCAACGTATGATGACACGGAGCGTTTTATCAATAATGCAACGGGTCCGGATCTGCGCGTAGAAGAGACGTACACTGTCGATGTGCGCGCGATTTTCGACTATGACCGTTGGACAGGCTGGATCGGCGGGTATTACTTTAACGAAGACTTGGACTCAAACACAGATCAATCGTTTGATGTGACTCAACTAGGCGGTACGATTTCACCCCCAGGGACGCCTGTAGTATTCCAGCAAACCCGATCCGCCCAAACAGAAAACTACGCGATATATGGCGATGTCTCCTACGACGTTTCCGACAAGATAACGCTGAACTTCGGCGCGCGTTTTGACACCGAAGAAGTGACGGATACAGGGTTTGCGTCCAACCTCTTCGCCGACGTGGCTGGCGGGGCCCCGTGCTTAATCGACGTGCCTGCGTTTTCGCTCGTTGGTCCGTGCGATCTGGTCTTCGCACTTTCCGGCCTAGAAGGGGAAGACCCGCAAGGAGATTCGACCTATGAAGCCTTCTTGCCGCGCGGCGGCGTCATCTTTGATATTGATGACACCAAATCGATCTCGTTTATGGTCCAACGTGGGTATCGCGCGGGTGGACTTTTCGTCTTCACTGACGCGGACACAAATATCCAACAGATTGGCACCTTTGATGCTGAGTTCCTGACTAACTATGAAATGGCCTGGCGTTCAACGTGGCTTGATGATCGACTAACTCTAAACGCCAATGCGTTCTTCAGCACCTGGAGCGATCAACAAGTTCGCGTTCAAGAGCCTAACTCCATTGAACCGCTGATCCTCAATGCGGGCGAGTCGGAACTATACGGTCTAGAGCTCGAAGCCAATTTCGATATTGCGCCGTTCCTCAGTGTTTACGGCAGTCTTGGGCTTGTCCAAACAGAGTTCACCGAGTTCCCATTCGCTGTCGACGAGAGTGGCGCGCCCACTAATCCGTCCGATCCAACATTCGCAAATTTGGCGGGTAATGAGTTTGGCAGCGCGCCAAATGTAACAGGGTCTGTGGGCGTTTCTTATGACAACGAGACCGGAATCTTCGGGTCAGCCATTCTAAGCTTCCGTGGTGATCAGTACACCGATGTGACAAACCTCGAAATCAATGAAACCGATTCATACGTGATTATGAATGCGCGTCTCGGTTATCAAACAGACTATTGGAAGATTTCTGCGTTTGTCGACAATTTGTTCGACGAGCAGTTTTTACGAACTAATCTGCTTGAGGCCGTCGACCCGGAAACCGGTACGGTGGTGGTCCCGAACATCCGGCGCAACAATATCAGCCAGCCTCGTCACTTTGGGGTTGAAATCGAAGCGGCATTCTAACCAAAGCCAGCGTTTCCGAATTGCGGGTGGGCTGAAGACTGGTTCAGCGGCGCCGCTCATTGCTTAAGGCGTGCGATGCGACGTTGAAAGGCTGGTTGAATTGGGAATTTTCTGTAGCGCGACGCGAATCTCACACGCGGCCTAAACCGTCGCCAAAATCAAGCGGCGGTTGTCAAAGGGTTCCGGGGATCGCTGCTGAACGCCAATAGTTGCAAAGAGACGATCCGTTGGTTGCAAGGTGGCCTTTGGCGGCGCGGTTATTTTATTTTCTGCAGCTACCCAATGGGCCCCTACCGTTGTGAATCGTCAGCCGAGGCGCAATAACGCTGGGGGTTGAGCCGAGGGTCCGACCGGAACATCAGCCACCATTCTTTATACCCCTATTCGTTTCGGCGAATTTCCCGCCGCGCGGGCATCTGCGGCTGCGGCACTTTTACGAATGAGTTGCAATATAAGTTGCGTCGTGGTGTATCGTGCATTTTATTCTCATTTGCGAATAGGTCTGGGGTAAAACCGTGAAAATTCAATTGTTTAGTAGTGCTGCGGCAATAGCGGTGCTCTCCTCCAGTGTGTTGGCGCAGGAAAACGCATCGGAAGGTCCAGCTGAGCTTGCCAGTCTGGACAACCAAATTGTCGTTGTCGGCCAAAAGATAGCGAGGTCGATAGAAGACGTTACCGCCAGCGTTGACGTCATTGGCGCAGAAGAAATTGCGCGTGAGCCAATTGTCGATTTGTACGAAATAGTCGACCGCATCCCGAACGTTTCTGCCGCGTTGGGCCAGCAAGGGTTTGTTGTGCGCGGGGTCGATCAGCGAGGGGTCGGTGGAAGCAGTCTGACTGTCACGGTGTTTGTGGATGACTCGCCGCTTGGGAACCAGACCACGTTCTTTGGTCCCCTCGATAGCTGGGACTTAGGGCAGGTCGAAGTGTATCGCGGCCCTCAATCTACGAATTTCGGCCGGAACTCGATCGCCGGCGCCATCTATATTCGCACCCAAGATCCGACTTATGAATGGGATACTCGAGCCCGAGTTGAGGTTGGCAATAACGACACCATACAGGCCGCCGGCGCGTTCGGCGGAGCCCTGATCGACGACGTGCTCGCGTTTCGCGCGTCCGTTAGTCACCGCCAAAGCGATGGTTTCATTTACAATACGTTTCTTGATCGTGAGGCAGACGAAACTGAACTAACAACCGGCCGGTTCAAGCTTTTATTTGAACCGATGGAATCCCTGTCCATCATTTCGACAACATCCTATACAGAGCACTTTGCAGGTGAGGATATTCTAGATCCAACCAACGGCGTCCCCGGCGCCTTATTGGACGCTAGCGACGTGGATCGGACGGTCGCCTATAATGTTCCTGGCCTAGAAGGGACTGAAACATTCATCCAATCATTAAGCGCCTCATGGGATATATCAGATGCGTGGAACCTCAAATCCATAACTACGTATCAAGAATCTGACTATTTTCGCCTTGAAGATTTTCGCACCGATGCGTCTAATCCCGACGACAATCCGTCAATCGCTTTGGATCGAACGGGCGATGACAAAGTGATCACGCAAGAACTTCGCCTGTCCTATGAGAGTGAGCGCCTCACCGCGGTGTTAGGGGGGTATTACCTCAACGCTGAGTCAGGTTTTGACGACAGCTTCACATTGACAGGCGCTATTTTGGGCAATCCCGCCTTAGACTTCATCTTGCTGACGCGAGATGGGGAGAGCTTCGACGAAGTCACGAACAAGGCCGTTTTCTTCGATGGCGAATTTCAGCTTACAGACAAATTCGATCTACTATTCGGCTTCCGATACGACAATGAAGACCAGAACGATCGGGCTCTTGGCAATACATTTATTGCAAATCCGGATGACGTACCGGTGATGTTGCAAGCAATGTTCGCGCCGTTTTTGGGCGTCGTAGAGCCGGAGACGGAAGCGAGCTATGACGCTTTCTTGCCGAAGGGCGGCGTTCGCTACACCATAAATGACAATGCTAATCTCGCCTTCGTCGTTCAGCGCGCCTATCGCGCGGGCGGCGCGGATGTTGATTTCGTGAGCAGCGGCATCATTGTTTATGATCCCGAATATCTGATGAATTACGAACTCGCTGCCCGGACAAACTTTTTTGACGGACGACTAAGTTGGAATACGAACTTTTATTATAGTGACTACTCAGATCAACAAGTCACTCAGGCATTTCCGCCGCCACTTCAAAACTTTAGTTTTACGGTGAATGCCGGCGAGTCGGAATTGTTTGGGTTTGAAACGGACGCCAGTTTCCAGGTGACGCCCGAATGGCAGGTCTATGGCGGGGTCGGGTTCTCACATACTGAATTTATTGAGTTTACCGACACGAATGGCACGAGCTTCAATGGGAATAGATACCAGTACGCCCCGCGTTGGTCCGCGAACGCTGGCGTATCCTATGATAGCGAAATGGGTCTTTTTGGCGGCGTTGATGCGAACTACCAATCTGATCAATACGCCAACAACTTTAACGAGCCAGAAGACTTTGAAGGAGAGCGCGTTGTCGTTAATGCGCGGCTGGGCTACCGCGTGACAGAGAACTTGACGGTAACGGCTCTGGCGAGAAACATCTTGAACACTGACTATTATGTGTTCGCAAATCGAGGTGTCTTCGGATCTGAAAACGCTCGTCTTGGCGATCCGCGAACTTGGTCGGTTCGGCTTGATTTAGACTTGTAAACAATCGACGCAAGCGCAGGGCTGCTCGCCGTCGCACTACTCTTTGTCGCTCGCTTTGCCCTTTATTTGCGATGCGCATGGAAGGCGCGCCTCATACGTGTCGCTATTGGCATCGCCAGTCTTGCGCTGATGGGCCCTTCTGGTTACCCGGCAACAGTTACAATTGCCGGATAGAAGGGCCGCTTATGGCGGACCGTTAGGTTGCGATTGACGAGGGTTTTGCCCGGATATGGGCGCGACAGGGTCTGTAAGATCGCCAAAAAAAATCATCGACGACGCCGAGGTTTTAAAGCTTTAGAGATTTTCTTTGGCCTGCAATCAAGACCAGATCGGCATTTCGGCTCGCGCGGTGTTTGAGGTCTTTGAAGGAAGCGCCCATCCGACCTTTAATGCCCATCGCAATCATCAAATCTTGTAATACCGAGACAGCGGCGTTGGTGTCGAATGAGGCCGGCAATGCCCCCTTTTTCTTTTCACCCTCGAAATACGCGCGGATCGTGTTGTGTCCATTTTCTGTCGACTTCCGAACCGCTTTTGCAACATTTGGCAGTTTATGCGCTGCTGGTATCGCCACACATCCAAAAAAGCACCCAGGGGGTCTGTCACGACCAGAGACGCTCCGCGCAATTGAAAAAAAGTACTCGCGCAATCCTTCCAGCGGGGACGCTGCTTTAAACAGATGTTCAGCATGAGCGCTCGAAACTGTTTCGTTATAGCGTTTCAACGCCATAAGGAATAAATCCTCTTTGGCGCCAAAGGCGTTGTACAGGCTGGGCTTAGTGATCTTCATTCGGTCGCAAAGCGTCGTCGTATCGGCGTCTTCGTATCCATATTCCCAAAAGACGTCGACGGCCGCGTCGAGAGCGGCCGTATAATTGAATTCCCTTGGGCGCCCAGGCGGACGCTTTTCAGTTTTTTCTACCATTCAGTATAAAACTCTTTGACCCGCAATGTCGTTGAGGTTATTGTGTACTAGTTGTTACAAAAAAGCAAAGGAGGGTGCGGTCGCCCACGCCTGATCGACCTCCAAGACCTCAGTTTTGCCAATGGCTTTTGTGCTTGTCGAGGGCGCAACCGTGTTAGCCATTCGACCGAACTGAGAACCTGCGCGCGCCTTATGAAATTCACAAACGGATCGAGCATTCGACAGCATGAAGGAGAAGACATGGGTACTTTTAAGCAATCTATTTTAGCGGCGGCAGCGGCGCTTTCGCTAAACACGGCAATTGCCCACGCGGACGATCACGGACTCGATCTCAAGTTTGCGGGCGCCCTCGAAATCACTGATGACGGCACCCTGTTTGTTGGCGACAACTACAATGGAGCCATCTACGCGTTTCAGCTCCCAAAAACGAAAAAGAAATCGACCGCTGATCCCGTTACGATCCTTGATGTTGATGCGAAGATTGCTGACATGTTGGGTGTCGGTGAGAGCGCCATTGAGATAAACGACATGGCGGTGAGCCCGAAGTCGCAGGAAGTCTACATTTCTGTGTCGCGAATTGGCGGTTTCGCATCTCAACCCGCGATCGTGAAAGTGACGCAAGAGGCCGAGCTTGAACTCCTCGATCTTGCCTCGCTGTCTTTTGAGAAGCAGGCCCTAAACGAGTTTCCTGAAAGCGAAACCACTTTTCATGTTCGAGGGTTGATGGGCAAACCCCCGTCGACGCGCGATATTGCAAAAGGTGAGATCGCTCTTAGCTCTCTGGCGATAATGGATATGGAATTTCATGACGGCGAGTTATTCGTCGCCGGCGTCGCCCACGATAATTTTCTGTCTTCGTTGCGCCGCGTATCCTATCCCTTCGACGGGACGCAAAGTCTCACCAATGTGGAAGTTTATCACATTGCCCATGACCAATACGAAACCCGCGCACCGATCCGTGCAATGACCATTCAAGAGGTTGACGGTAAAGAACAACTGGTGGCCGCTTATACCTGTAGCCCAATCGTGTTGATTCCGCTTGAGGAAATCACTGACGGCGCAAAGATATCGGCCAATTCGATCGCTGATATGGGCAACGGTCAACCGCTCGACATGATCCCCTACGCGCTGGAGGGCCGAGACCTACTGTTTATTTCTCACAATAGCCGATCGCCGCAGGTGGTTCCCTTAAACGGTTTAAACAATGCGAAAGTCGTGACGCATGAAGACTTCGAGCGGGGACCAAAAATGGACCTCAATCCGATCATGCCTTTCGGCCCGGTGGGTCAGACGGTGATGTTCGACGGCATTCCGCTGCATATGGACTTGTTAGGCGACACTTATTTCGTATCGCTCACGCGTGATGCGTATACGGGCAGTTTAAATCTCGAATCGAATCCCACCTTCTTCCCAAATCGGGTGCACAATTTGGTGGCCGAGTTCGATTTCCCGCAGTGGCATGAAGAAAATGACTACAGATAAGGATGAGCATGTCGCGCTTGCCAATATCGCGTTTCGTTGCGGCATTCGTAATCGTAGTAGGGCTTAGCCTTCATCATCTGGCCGCCTTCGCAGACGAAGGCGGCCTCATTCTGCCCGCCGAGGTTGATGAACCAGTCGTCGCGACCTTGGTTGGCGGCGATATCGATCTGCAAGCTGCAAACCCCGCCGAGATACTTCGAGTATTTACCGGCGGTGTCGAGATGTGTTGTGCAGATAGAACGCCCATGGCTGGCCGCTATCAACTGGATGGCGATCGTCTCGTGTTCACTCCTGCCTTTGGCTTTGTTCATGGTCAGGAATATACGGCAAGTCTCAACAGGGCGCAGGACGGCGCGGCGTGGAAACACCAGAAAGTCGCGTTTCGCATTGCTTCGGACGGCCCAGTAGAGAGTGCGTCTGTCGTTGGCGTGTATCCCAGCGGAGATATTCTGCCTGAAAACGTGTTGCGCTTTTATATCCATTTCACAAAGCCAATGAAGCCTCACGTCGCGTTCAATTACATTAAGTTACTCGACGGATCAGGCTCGGCAGATGACGCCGCGTTTATGAAATTCAAACAAGAACTTTGGAATGAAGATAGAACCCGCTTGACGGTTCTGATGGACCCCGGCCGGATTAAGCGCGAGGTTGAGACCAATGTCAGACTTGGTCCTGCGCTGATTGCTG
>JBCDBM010000003.1:0-38782 GCA_039183665.1 Pseudomonadota bacterium
ACAGAACAATATTTTCCCATCAAGGCTGTCAGCCAAGCAGTGTCGGATAGTCACATTTCCGGGGCATTTTTATCCCAGCATCATCAAAATCTATCGTTATGTTCGAAGCGCACATTGGTCAAAAACCTTTCGGTTTCTGATGGATTGAAATTTTTTGCGCAGTAGCCAATCCATTTTTTCTTTTGAGCCAAATCATCCAGTGACTGGATATCGACTTCGTTGTAGCCCCATTCACTAGCTAGCCATCGGCTCTCCAAAATTTCTTGTAGATCGTCATTGTTAAAGTCGAATGGCACTCCACCTATACACAGATGTACGTGGAAACGTTTTAGACCCAATACTGCCGCATTAGAGGCTCCTTCAACAAAGCCAGCAAACTTCAGCTTTCGACCTTTTCTAACTCCCGATCTGCCAAAAACGTCTCTCGAACTTCTCTCGATAAAACGAGAAACGTTTTTGCCAGCTTTCGACATATCTAATATTTCAAAAATTTTGTTCGGATGTTTTCTGGCCTGCTTCAGCTATCCCGTGAACGCCACTGTTCCATCAACGCAAGTTATCCAATCCACATAACCGCGTTTCAGTTTTGGGAAGCCAAGCGGATTATACTGCACAAGACGCTTCGTACTCTGAAGTTGATCTAAACTTCTTGGAGGAAAGCCAGTCTTCCAAATCGTCCACCATATACAGAACTTTCTTTCCAGCCTTCACAAAGGCAGGGCCGGTTCCATCTATTCTCATTTTAGCTAGTTTAGACTTAGATACTTGTAGTATTTCTGTTACTTGATTGATATTGTAGCATTTTTCCATTTATATTATTCCAGTAAAATACAGGCAGCGACCTGTTACAATACTACTTATCCATGTCAGTCAGTTCATTTCAAATTTCGACCCGATTTTGGCTATCACACAATATTTCTTAATATTACAAATCTTGGATTTATGCTCGGGCATGATGCCTATTTGGTGCCTACGTAGGGCCATGGCTGGCGCTCGACGAGCGGCCTCCTTTCAAAGCATTGATTTTAATGAAAAACCTGGTGCCGCATAGGTGACTTGAACACCTGACCCCATCATTACGAATGATGTGCTCTACCAGCTGAGCTAATGCGGCGAACCCTCGAGGAAACCGAGAGCCGTTCGGTTACACTTTCGGCGCGCGCAGCGCCAGTCCTTTTTTCCGGCGCAGTCCGTCAAACCGTCAGGCGCACATTGAACTGTCGCTCCGGCGCGGTGTTTTCCCCGCGAATATGGCGCAGCAGCTCAACATGGTTCGGGTATTTGGCGATGACTTCAGTTCGCGCCTTTCGCCGCGAGCGAATGTATTTCGACCAATCATCACGGCGCAGACCAAAACGATTGGGCGATTGCTCATCGTAAAAGCCCTTAGACATCAGGGCCACGGTGTAATTGTTTGACGTGAAAAAATGCGCCGAGCCTAGATCTGTTTCTTGGGGCACTTTATAGCGCCACAAATCAAGATTGTGCGCGAGGGAGTCCGGAATTTCGCGCTCCTCGCGAGCCACGCGCCAATATTCAGAGTCCGTTCGATTGTTAAGGCGGAAATGCAGAACGATGAAATCAATCATCTCCTCATACAAATCATCGATCAACTTATTGTAATGGTCTTGCAACGCCGGCGACATGTCGCTGTCCGGCATGCAGGTGTAAAACCATCGAAGCGCCAGATCGACCGAATGAATAGCCGTCGCCTCCAACGGCTCGATAAAACCGCTCGAGAGCCCCATCGCAAGACAGTTTTTAACCCAGGAGCGACGCGACTTACCAATCCGCATTCGGATGATGCGCGGATCAGCATCTTTTACCTTGTCGCCGATATGCGCTTTTAATTCGTCGACGGCCTGCTCGTCTGAGATAAAGTCAGATGAATAGACATAGCCGTTTCCAACGCGCGAATAGAGCGGCACGCGAAATGACCACCCATTGCTGAGCGCCGTGGCGCGCGACAGCGGCTCAAATTCATCCGGGTCGTCATGCTTCGTCTGCACAACGGCCGCGCGATCATTTGGCAGATATTTATCGAACGGGTCGAAGGGCTCGCCGAGCGCTTTGTTCATGATAACGCCGCGAAAACCCGTGCAGTCGATCACAAATTCAATCGGGTGGGCGCCATTTTCAGCGAGCATCAGCTCACTGACGAAGCCGCGATCGTCCAGCTTTACCTCTTGGACGTCATCGAGAATATGCTCAACACCGAATTTCACGCCGAGATCGCGCAATTGTTTTGCGAGTTTTATGGCGTCCATATGATAGGCGTAGTGAAAAGGCGTCGTGTAATCTTTATCATTCAGTTTGCGCGGGCCGACCCGTTGATCGATAATGTCGGGACACGAAGAAATGGCGCGCGTAAAATTCGGTTCGGCGTCTTCGTCGCCGTGAAGGCGGCCATATTTCAAATAGTAATAGGCGGGCGGATGCCCAGCGATATCGCGTTCCGTTAAGAACGGATTGATCCAATCAATCGGATTACCGTTGTCATCAATATTCCAGCCGGAGAAGAACCCGCTCATTTTGAAGGCGACGTCGCATTCCCGAATAAAATCGGTCTCATTGAGCCCAATCGTTTGAAACATCATCCGCAATGCGGGCGAACTCGCTTCCCCAACGCCGATGATCGGTATGTTGGGGGATTCAATAAGCGTAAGCCGCATGCGGCCCGCTTTGATATCGTCATGGAGAACACGACCGAGAAAGCAAGCCGAAAGCCAGCCAGACGTGCCGCCGCCGACGATGGTGATGTGTTGTAAAGGAGCGCCCATGATTTTCGCCGCGTTAAAACTACCGCAGCACTATATCCGCCATTCGGCGCTTGCCAAAGCGTTTAAGGGCGAAACGCGGCGCATCCGCGCTAGCTTGCTTCAGATTTGATCGCCTCGACAGTAACGAGGTGGCCTTCCCCACTGTCGCTGACGAGCGAGGCCGCTTCAGAAACAGACCCCACCGCTTGGTCAAACATCACCCCGTAGAGATTTCCATCCCGGCGCATCACCACGCCGCGGGTGCGACCGAGAGAAATCACCGCGCCCACGTGAAGCTCCGTTTCCGACTCAATCGCCGCCCCGGTCAACGAGACGTCCACGATGCGGCACGGAGCCTCGTCGCCTGCTTCGGTGATAAACGTGGATTCGACACGCGACGCCTTTACCCGCTGCGTGATGCGGCGATCCACAGCGAGACGCTCAATCTGTCGGCCGCTGTCAATCGCCGGTTGCAAAGACTGGATTAACCGATCGCGTTTGCTTTCGCTCAACGCTAACTCTAGGGCAAACCCGCCGTCGAAAATCCGGCGAACGTCGCCTACCAGTCGGGTGCCGCCGTCAAAGTGCAAGACGACACGATCGCCCATCTGCACCTCTAAATCGCTCTCAATAGCAACGCCGCCTGCCGATAGGTCCACCGCGGCGCCGTCCCCTGGGGTTTCTTGATTCACCAACAACCGCGCACGAATGCGGGTTTTGGCGCGTGGAAAGGCCCTCTGCTCTTCCATTTGCAATTTTTCCTTGCACCACAAACAACAGCTCAACCAGGAAGATATCGTTGACTAGTCGACTTTTTATCAATGCGGCGACGGCAAAAGTGCAAAAACTGGTAAGGGATTGTTAGGGGAAATTCTGGGACGCGCAGCGCCCCCCCTCGCGCATCGCTATTGGCGCAACACGCCGCCCACTGCCTTTTGAACCTGGGCGACGATTTTTTCCGATAACGCTTCGATCTCTTTATCCGTAAGCGTCTTATCGCGCGGCTGTATAACAACTTCTATCGCGATGGATTTCGATCCGTCTGCAACGCCTTTGCCCTCATACACATCGAAAACTGAGACGTTGGTAATCAGCGTTTTGTCAGCCCCCTGCACCGCTTTCAGCACGTCGCCCGCAGCCACGCCCCGATCAACCACAAAAGCAAAGTCGCGCGAAAGCGGCATCAGTTCAGAAGCATTAAGCGGCGGTTTTGTCTTTGACGCCTTCTTTTTGCCGCTGGGAACGGAATCCAGCAGCGCCTCAAAAGCGAGAATTGGGCCATCGACATTCATGGCGCGCAACACCTTCGGGTGAACCTCGCCAAAATACGCAAGCGGTTTTGCCGGACCCAACCCCAACACGCCGGAGCGCCCAGGATGATACCAAGCCGGCGCGGGCGTACTTGTCTTCAAACTCGCGACCGGCGCACCTGCGGCTTCAAGCGCCGCCAACGCGTCCGCTTTTACGGCAAAGAGGTCGTCCGGCGCCGTTTGCCCGCGCCAGTGTTTTGCCGGTTGGGATCGCCGCGCCCCGGCCGCAACAATCGACTGTTCGTCAGGGGCATCGCCTGAATATTGGGGCCCAACCTCGAACAACGCAAAATCAGCACGCCCATGATCTGCATTGCGCTGAAGCGCCTGAATGAGGTTTGGCAACAGCGAGGGGCGCATCGCCGCCAAATCAGAAGAGATCGGATTGGCTAAGATGAGCGGACGCGATTGGGAATCCTCGCCCTTCGCCATGAACAACGCCGCATGGTTCTCCTCGGTGAACGACCACGTCACGGCCTCGCAAACGCCGCGCGTCGCCAAGGCGCGGCGAACGGCGCCGCGGCGACGCTGTTCAACGGTCAGTTTGGGCCCTTCAATGTCACGCCGCGGCGGCAGAGGTTCCGCTGGCAGCTGATCAAATCCGAGAATGCGGGTTATTTCTTCGACCAAGTCCGCTTTGCCCTCGACGTCCGGGCGCCAACTGGGCGCGAGAATGGACCAGGGCTCGCGCGCCGCATCGACGACAAATCCCAGATCTTGCAAGATCCGCTGGCACGCATCCGCGGTGGCCTCAATCCCGGTCAGGCGGCTGACTTCACTCGGCGAGAAGTCGACGCGCGTTTCTGGCGCCGGAATGGCGCCGGCGATTTCAACCTCGCCCGGGGTCCCGCCGCAACACTCAAGAATGAGCTGGGTCGCCAACTCTAAGCCGGGTACGATGAAGGCGGGATCAACGCCGCGTTCAAAACGGTAGCGCGCATCAGAATTGATGCCCGTCGCGCGGCCTGTTTTTGCTGTTCGCAGCGGATCGAAATAGGCGCTTTCGATAAAAACGTCGACGGTTTCTTCAGTACAGCCCGTTTCTTCGCCGCCCATAACGCCGCCGAGGGCGAGCACGCCATTATCGTCTGCAATGACGCACATGCTTTCTGCAACATCGTACTCTTTGCCATCAAGCGCGACGAATTTTTCACCCTTACCGCCGAGGCGCGCATGAATTTCGCCTTTGAGCTTTTGTGCATCATAGGCGTGCAGCGGCCGCGCGCGGTCATAGCTGATATAGTTAGTAATATCGACGAGCGCATTGATGGGACGAAGGCCAATCGCGCGCAACCTGTCTTGCATCCATTGCGGAGACGGGCCGTTTTTCAGCCCGCGCACCACGCGCCCCGCAAAGGCAGGGCAAGCGTCCTCCGCGCCCGCAGGGAAATGCAGGCCGATCTTCTGCGGACTTTCGAATTCCCCTGGAATAGGCTGAGGCGCAGGCGTTACAAGTTCCCCCAAGCCAGCAGCCGCCAAGTCGCGCGCAACCCCGTCAACACCATTTGTATCCGGACGATTAGGCGTCACTTCAAAATCGATCACGGGGTCATTGGCGCCCATCCACTGCGCAATCGGATCCCCCACCGCGGCTTCCAACGGGGCCTCGATGATGCCGTCATGATCATCGCCAAGTTCCAGCTCGCTCACGGAACACATCATGCCGTTAGACTCAACGCCGCGGATCTTTGCTTTTTTCAGCGTCAGATCAATGCCGGGCACATAAGCGCCGACGGGCGCGAATGCCACTTTAATCCCCGGCCGCGCATTCGGGGCGCCGCACACAATTTGCAACTCGCCGTCTTTTGTCGCCACGCGGCAGACTTGCAGCTTGTCCGCGTCAGGATGTTTTTCCGCCGACAGCACATCGCCGATGGTGAACGCGCTGAGCCGGTCAGCAGGATTGTCGACGGACTCGACCTCGAGCCCCACCGCCACCATTTTTTCAACGATGTCTTCAAGCGACGCATCTGTTTCAAGGTGCGCTTTTAGCCAACTGAGCGTGAATTTCATTTTGAGGCGTCCGAGGTTTTCGTTTCGGGCGGTGTCGCGAGGCGTTTTTGCCCTTGCTCATCAATGGCGACGAAGGTGAAGTCGCCTTCCGTCACCTTCTCGGGATCGCTAATACGTTGGCGGCGCACCCAGGCCTCAATATGAACGCGGATCGAGGTGCGCCCGACATTGACAACATCCGTATAGACACAAAGAACGTCGCCAATATGGACCGGTTTTAAAAACGCCATCGCCTCGATAGCGACCGTCGCCACGCGGCCATGTGAATACTCCGCCGCTGCGATGCCGCCGGCTATATCCATTTGCGAGAGCACCCAACCGCCAAAAATATCGCCATTGGAGTTCGCATCCGCGGGCATCGCCGCGGTGCGGACCATGAGCTCGCCGGTTTTCGTTGCATCGGTCATCGTGACAATCCCACCGCTAAGTTCGGTTGGTCGAGCGGATCAAAGCCGTAATGCTCCAGCCAGCGCGCATCGGACGCAAAGAAATCGCGCAGGTCGGGAATGCCGTATTTCAGCATGGCGAGGCGGTCGACGCCCATGCCCCAGGCGAAGCCTTGATATTCGTCCGGGTCAAGGCCGACATTGCGCAACACATTGGGGTGCACCATGCCGCAACCCAAAATCTCCATCCATTTGTCGCCGGCGCCAATCTTGATCCCATTATCGACGCGCTCATAGCCGATATCCATTTCAGCCGAAGGCTCCGTAAACGGAAAGAAATGCGGGCGGAAGCGCGTTTTGATCTCATCGACCTCAAAGAACGCCTTGCAAAAGGCTTCGAGCGTGCCTTTCAAATGGCCCATATGGGTTTCGCGATCGATGACGAGCCCTTCGACCTGATGGAACATGGGCGTGTGGGTTTGGTCGGAGTCGCAACGATATGTCCGCCCAGGGATGATAATCCGGATCGGCGGTTCCTCACTCATCATGGTGCGGATTTGCACTGGCGATGTGTGCGTGCGCAGGAGCATGCGCGAACCGTCTTCTTTGGGCGGAAAGAAAAACGTGTCGTGCATTTCACGCGCCGGGTGATCGGGCGGAAAGTTAAGCGCGGTAAAGTTATGAAAGTCGTCTTCGATGTCCGGCCCTTCGGCGACGTCAAAGCCCATGGCTGAACAAATGGCAATGATCTCTTCCGTAACCTGACTAACAGGATGGATCTTTCCCTTGGGCTCCGGCGCGATGGGCAGCGTGACGTCGACTTTTTCGGTGGCGAGCCGTGCTTCAAGCGCCGCCTCTTCGAGCACCGCTTTTTTAGCCTCAATTGCCTCGGCAATGCGGTTCTTCAACCCGTTTAGCGCGGGACCCATTTCTTTGCGCTCTTCGGGGCTCATTTTGCCCAGCGTCTTCATGCGCTCGGACACCGCGCCCTTTTTGCCGAGCGCCGCGACGCGGACGTCTTCGAGCGCGACTGCGGTTTCGGCGCCGTCGATTTGTTCGGATAGGGAGGATTCGAGGGAGATTAGGTCAGCAGTCATCTACTTCAAATTCAGCTCAGTTTTAATGTTTGCCTTCAGCGCATCGCTAATTACCGGAAAAACGTCGCCCGACGTCACATCGATGTACGACAACGCTGTGTCGTTTGCAGCCCCCGGCAAAATAAAAACACGCTGGTCGTCTACCGCTCTGAACCGGACATAGCCGTCAGAAATCAGCGGCTCTGTTGCGGTCAGCCGCTCAGTTGCAAAGTCAAAAGTCCCAACCCTCATTTTGTCATCGCAGTCAAGGTAACCATCATCGTTGGTGTCAGAATCAATAAACGCAAAAATAAGCAATTCTCTTTCAGCCACTAGGACTGGCTCAACGGCCACGATCAAGGTGCGACGATCGAATATCGAAACAGGCTGATCTGGCAAACGCTTCGTCGTCACCGAAATGTTCGTAATATTGCGCCAACACCTCGAAAGCACCTCAACGCTTCCCTCGCGCCCTTCTCGATGTGCAATCGCAACGAATTGAGGCTTTGGCCACAAAGCGGGAATTTCATCGCCCTCGCCCGGCACGTCATGAAAAGTCATCACATAGGTCGATGTTTCCGCGCCCTTAAACACAAAAAGACCGAATCCACGGGGCCGGGTTCGAATTTCGCCCACTACCGGCACCAACCGATCCCAGCTAGCAATCTCAATACCCGTTGAAGAGCGAAATGAATCCAACCATTCATGAAATTGGAAGAAAACTGGACGGAGATTTGTTGCGAAGAACATAATCGCAGCAACGGTCCAAAATACGTACAAAATGCGCCGCAACATGATGCTTCCTCCCCGAACCGGAATTCCTGCTACGTAACAGCGGCCCTGGAGAGGATTTACCGGCTCGGCCGCAAAAGGTCACGGGGGTGATGAGGATAGACCTCAGCCTCAGCCTCAACCCTGCCCCGGCGTCATTAACGGGTTTATCCCGGGTATCTAGATGCCGCGCGCCCCCAAACTTGACGTAATGACCGGATTTATCTCAGCTATCCGGCAGTCACAATCCGCCGCGGATCCTGGATTGCCGGAATAAATCCGGCAATGACACTCTGCTGGTTGGCGGTTCGGGACATTACGCTGCGCAACACCCATAAGCAGCCGTCATTGCGGGCTTGAGCCGCAATCCAGCGCGTTTTCGCGACTGTTGATGGATCCCGGATCTAAGTCTGAGATGATGAAAAGCCGCGCTTAAGCCAGCGCCGCTTTGGCCTGTTCCGCGAGGGCTTTAAACGCCTCGGGCTCGTGCACGGCGATATCGGCGAGGACTTTGCGGTCCACTTCGATGCCGGCGCGCGAGAGCCCGTTCATAAATCGGGCGTAGGTGATGCCCTGCTCGCGAGCGGCGGCGTTGATGCGTTGGATCCACAGCGCGCGGAAATTGCGCTTGCGCACCCGGCGGTCGCGATAGGCGTACTGACCGGCTTTCTCCACCGCCTGGTTGGCGATGCGGAAGGTATTTTTGCGCCGGCCGCGATAGCCTTTGGCGGAATCGGTGATTTTCTTGTGGCGAGCGTGCTTAGTGACGCCGCGTTTAACGCGTGACATGGCTCATCCCTCCTAGCGGTTATACGGCATGTATTTTTTGACGATCTTCGCGTCTTGATCCGAGAGCACATCCATGCCGCGATTTTGGCGGATTTGCTTCGGGGTGCGTTTGATCATGCCGTGGCGTTTGCCGGCGACGCCGACTTTGACCTTGCCGGAGGCGGTCATCTTGAAGCGCTTTTTCGCGCCTGACTTCGTCTTCATTTTGGGCATTTCGCTTATCCTCTAAAGGCCCTTTCGGGGGCGTATTGAACCGCCAAGGCATGCCGCTTTCCGGCCCGGCGATCGCTTTTGCTGTGGAAGCGGCGGGTTATAGCGCGCTATTGGTCGAGCGCAAGGGAAAAGGGGGCGCCGCACAAGGGACCGTGCTGCGGAAAATACTGCCGGGCGCCGCTGCGACGGGGCTGATTTCCAGATACAATGCGGACAGAAAAGAAAAGGGTCCCCCAACATGCGGCTAGCCCTGCTCATCGCGGTGATCGCCGTCAGCATTGCGCCGGCGCGCAGCGCCGCGCCGATCGCGTCCGCACCCTACCAAATCGGCTATGGCGGCCTTTATGTGGTCGACGTGCGCCTGAACGGCCAAGGCCCCTACCCGTTCATTTTGGACACCGGGTCCACCACATCGTTGATTTTCGACAGTCTTTTAGAAGACATGACGCCCCAGTTGAGCGGCGCCCCGCCCCAGTCGGTCATCGGGTTGGCGGATCGGGGCCTGTTTGACGCCTTCACGCTCGGCGACATTGAGCTTGCGGGTTTAACGCTCGAAGACGCTGAAGGGCCGATTTTGCCCAGTTGGCCGGGCCCAAACGCGCCGCGCGGTTTGCTGGGCCTTAATTTTCTCAATCGCTACATCCTGGTGTTCGACCATAAAACGCGCCGGATCGATTTTTATGACCCAAGCGCGCCGCCAGATCCGGACTTGTATGATCGCTGGTCACGCGTCAGGCTAGACCCAGGCAATTTCGGCGACAAAAACACGACCCTGGTCACGTTGCGCGGCGATCTAAACGGCGTCAGCACGAGATTGATTTTTGACCTTGGCGCCGAGCGGCCCATCGCCAATTTTGCGGTGTTGGAAGAAATTATCGACGGCGCCGCGTTTTCACGCTCCAGGACAGATCGCCGCCAATATGCCGCTGTTGTGGACATATTCCGCTCTGAAGCGCGGGTCCACGCGGTTCGCTTCTCCAATTTCTCAGTTGGCAAAACACGTTGGTCTGATGAGATTTTTCTGATCACCGAAGCGTTGATTTTTGAAGAGCTGGATGTCGCGGACAAACCCTTCGGCCTGTTCGGGGCCAGCCTGCTGCGCAACCGCAATTTCATGATCGACTTTCCGGGCGAAACGCTGTGGATCGGGCCGGTCCGCAAATAGCTGCGCAATCGCCCCACAATCATGAAATTGCTGACAAAAACCCGTCAAAAGATGCGCCCATCGTTACCGCGATCTTAACCGAGGGGCGCCATGATGGCCGCTCCCACACGGTTAGCGAAACGGGACGGTCGCTCATGAGCGCACAATCAATGTCGCAAAAATTAGCCGAGTTTGGCGCCCAAGGCGCGGTCTCCGCGGATGACGTCTTGAAGATGCGCCGCGTCGTGTTCGCCGACGGCGTTGTCAGCGCCGAAGAACTCGACGCGCTATTCGCGCTCGCCGAGCGCGCGCCTGAGGGTGATAAAGAATGGCCGCAGTTTTTCGCCGAAGTCGTCGCAGATTTTTATCTCCGCGAGGAAGAGCCCCAAGGCTATCTCACCCCAGAAGAGGTTGAGACACTCAAGGCCCGCATCATGCGCGATGACGGTCGCGTCACCGAATTAGAAATGGAACTGTTGTTGTCGCTATTGGAAAAGGCGACCCAAACGCCAGCGTCGATGGATGCGTTCGTCAATGATGAGATCAAAAAAGCAATCGTCGGCAAAGCTGGCGGCGCCCAAATAAGCGCCCGCGAGTTGCGCTGGCTGCAACGCCGCGTGTTCGCCCCTGGCGGCGACGGCAATGTGTCCGTGACGCGCCGAGAAGCAGAATTTCTCTTTGAGCTAAACGACGCAACCGCAGGCAAAGAAAACGATCCTCAATGGGCGGCTTTTTTCGCCACCGCCATCACAAATCATTTGATGGCGCATATTGGATATCAAGCGCCGAGCCGGGAAGACGCGGTGCAACGCCATGCTTTTATGAGCGACCAAAACGCGAATGTGGGCGGGGTGTTTTCTCGCCTTGCGAATGCAAGCGTTGCCGCGTATCGGGATGCGGTAACGTCAGTATTCAAGAGTACCCCCCACAATGAAACCCAAACACAGCATAATGCACAGCGCGACGCCAACATTGCTGAGGCGGAACGCGTTACAGACAATGAAGCGGATTGGCTCATTCGCCGCATCAATCGCGACGGCGCGCTGACAGAAAACGAACGTGCGCTGATCTTGCGGCTCCGCGAACACCGCGAAGATCTGCCGCCCCAAATCGCCGACATTCTCGATCGCGCTGCATAAAGAAATTTCAACATGGATAAGTTGCTTACCTCGGTGATCGCCGCCACGACCGGCCTCGTTGCGTTGGCAGGCCTTGGCGCCATCGTCAGTTCAGACCACTTCGATTATGCGGGTGCGGACGACGCGTCTAAAGAACAGTATCTGAACGCCGTCGCCACAGGCTTCAGCGCCGGATTTAATTTGAGCGCGGGCGGGCGCGCGACCATTACGGATATCGCCGCGAATGCACGCGAAGACGCGCTCACTTTATCGATCGTTTTGCGCGACCGAAAATTAGATGGCCCGGACGACACCTTCCGCATTCAAGAGCGCGACTGGCTGTCTGAACAAAGTTGCAAGCTTGCAGCAGGAAAACGCATGATGATCGACGGCATCAAAATGCGCGTTAATGCGTATCGCCCGTCTGGCGCATCGCTTGCTGAGATTGATGTGGATTCGTCTTCTTGCGAACCATTCTTAAACTAGAGCGCGGCTTTCCCGTTTAGGATCGCAATAAGGTTGCTGTTCAAGAACCGGCGTGGCCCTTGCGAAAATCGTCGACAAAAGCCCCGATGACGTCCGCCCAGCGACCGATATTCTCGGCCAAATGATCTGCGGTGACGCCGCCCCCAAGCTCAATCACATAGTCAACGCCAACTTGGTCTTGCGCTTCGATAATGTACGCGCGGCCAAAGACCTGACTGTCGTTAAACCCATTGATGACGCGATAATCTTCATCGGTGATGGCCCGGCCCAAATCGAAATTCGCGAAAAAGATCAGCTCACTGCACGCGGCTGGCGTTCCTGAGCAAGAGAGCGATCGAACGAAAAATCGAAATGACCCCGCTTCGCCGCTCGCCACAGGCGCGCCGGTCATCTCATCTTCCATCATGACCGGCCCGAGGCCGGCTTCAGCGAGAGCGGCTTCAAGCTCATCGGCGGTGACGCTGTCAAAAGTCCCTTCGGCGGCGGCAACCCCGCCGACGCCAAAGAAAAACATGACGATCGCAACAAATTTCGCCGTGTTCTTGATCATGGACCCCTCCCGATACCCCCCGGTTACGCAGTGGGGCGTATCATGGACGCAAAGGCGGCGAAAATGCAATTGGCTTATTTCGGGGCGACGCGCTCCTTTAGTCGCGTTGACTTGAGGACGGCGCAGCCTATTTTCTCGCTTCAAAGTAACGCTGTAACGCAACCGGAGCGAGAACATTTATGGCTCAGGGCGCCTTGTCCGACAAACCGCTATCGCCGCATCTGCAGATCTGGCGTTTTACCGTCACGATGGCGGCGTCGATCACCCATCGCGGAACGGGGGTCGTTTTGTATGGTGGCACAGCGCTGCTCGCCGGTTGGTTGCTCGCAATTGGCATGAACGCCCCGATCTATTCGGCAATCGCCGGTTTCGTAAATTCCCCGATCGGCTTCATTGTTATTGCTGGCTATATCTGGTCCCTTTGCTTCCACCTTTTCAACGGTTTGCGCCATCTCTATTGGGACGCAGGACGGGGATTTGCTGTCGGTATGGCTAAAATGACAGCGTGGCTGGTGTACCTCGCCGCTACGATATTAGCTATCATTATCATCTGGGCCGGGATGATCTCAAAGGGGGTGAGCTGATGTCGAGCAAAGGCACGCCAACTTTCGTTATCCAACGGGCCACAGCTGTCCTGCTGATCCCGCTCGCTGCATGGTTCATGATTGGCATCGTCTCAAATCTAGGCGCGGAACCCGCGGTTGCGCGCGAATGGATTGAGAATCCCCTAAACGCGATTCCGCTGGCGGCTTTCGTGATAATCGCCGCATGGCACATGCGGATTGGCATGGGCGAAATTATCATCGATTACATCCATTCTTGGATGAAAGACGTATTACTCTTTTTGAATTGGATTGCAGCGCTCGGACTGATCAGCGCAGCCGTCTACGCGTTGTATGCTATTTACTTTGTGAGCTGATGATGACCACGAGTTACGAAATTGTTGATCATGAATACGATGTTGTGGTTGTCGGCGCCGGCGGCGCAGGGCTGCGTGCAACCCTAGGCGCTGCGCAAGCGGGCCTCAAAACAGCATGCGTGACCAAAGTCTTCCCGACCCGCTCGCACACTGTTGCGGCTCAAGGCGGTATTTCAGCGGCGCTTGGCAATATGAGCGAAGATGACTGGCGCTGGCACATGTACGACACCGTAAAGGGGTCGGACTGGCTGGGCGATCAAGACGCCATTGAATATTTGTGCAAGCACGCGCCCGCCGCCGTTTACGAGCTGGAGCATTGGGGCGTTCCGTTCTCGCGCACCGAAGACGGCAAGATTTACCAGCGCGCATTTGGCGGCATGACGAAGAATTTCGGCCAGGGCCAAGTACAGCGCACCTGCGCCGCCGCAGACCGGACGGGCCACGCAATCCTCCACACGCTTTACGGCCAAGCGGTGAAGAACAACGCCAAGTTCTTTATCGAGCATATGGCGCTAGACCTCATCATGTCCGACGAGGGCGAATGTCGCGGCGTCATCTCTTGGGAGCTCGATACGGGCATCATTCATCGCTATTCGGCGAAGATGGTGATCTTGGCGACGGGCGGTTATGGCCGGGTCTATTTCTCTTGCACATCCGCTCACACCTGCACGGGCGACGGCAATGGCATGGTGTTGCGCGCAGGGCTCCCCTTGCAGGACATGGAATTCGTTCAGTTTCATCCCACGGGCATTTACGGCGCGGGCGTTCTGATTACCGAAGGTTCTCGCGGCGAAGGCGGGTATCTCACCAATTCCGAAGGCGAGCGGTTTATGGAGCGCTATGCGCCGTCAGCCAAAGATCTCGCCTCACGGGATGTGGTGTCCCGCGCCATGACGATTGAGATTCGCGAAGGCCGCGGCGTTGGTCCGAATAAGGACCATATTCATCTCAACCTCAATCACCTGGATCCGGCGGTGCTCGCCGAACGATTGCCGGGGATTTCGGAGTCCGCGAAGATCTTCGCCGGTGTTGACGTCACCAAGCAACCGATCCCTGTGTTACCGACGGTCCATTATAATATGGGCGGCATCCCGACGAATTATCATGGCGAGGTTGTCACCAAGCGCGGCGATAATGCGGACACCGTGGTGCCGGGTCTAATGGCGATTGGCGAGGCGGCTTGCGTTTCCGTGCACGGCGCGAACCGGCTAGGGTCGAACTCACTCATTGACCTCGTTGTCTTTGGCAGAGCGGCCGGCTTACGCTGTGGGGAGACCGTCAGCGCAGAAGGGGCAAATGCTGAATTGCCCAAGCAGGCGACCGAAGAAGCGCTCGCGCGCTTGGACCGGTTCCGCTACGCCAATGGCGACACGCCGACCGCGGATTTACGCGATCGCATGCAGCGCGTGATGCAAAACAATTGCGCTGTGTTCCGCGAGGGCGATGTGCTGGAAGAAGGCAAAGAGAAAATCAACGCCGTTTACGCAGACATGCCCAATATCGGCGTCACCGACCGGTCGCTGATCTGGAACACAGACCTCGTGGAAACCCTTGAGCTCGACAATATGATCGGCCAAGCGATCGTCACCATGGAAAGCGCCGCCAACCGTACCGAATCCCGCGGCGCCCATGCGCGCGAGGATTGCCCAGACCGCGACGACGCCAATTGGATGAAACACACCGCCGCGTGGTTCTCCAACGGTCGCGCTGCGCTCGATTACCGTCCTGTGCATGATTATACGCTGACGGATGAAATCGATTACATCGAGCCAAAGGCGCGGGTTTACTAAGGAGAGCGCAATTTAAGTTGCGCTCTAAATCCGCACGACACAGATTGCCGTCAGTTACTGCCTGAAGTTCAGTGTCGCGGTTTTGCCCGTGGCAATTGTTGGCGCGCCGGCGACGGTCTTCGGATCGAAGCGCCAGCGCGCGATGGTGCGCAGCGCTTCATCATCAAAACAGGCATTGGTCGATGACAGGACTTTTGCGCCCACGGGGCGACCTGCGCGCGACACATCAAACATCACGCGCACGCTCTCAATGGACGCCGCGCGCATGGCGCAACTTTCCGGATAGGCCGGAGAGAAATGACCGGTGAGCCGGGGCTCAATCACGCCATCATCAGCAGCCCCCGACGACGCCGGCGCGTCCGGTGCTGCGCCCGCACGCAGGTTCATGACTTTTGGCGCAGCCGCGTCAGAGCCGCGCGGGCCCGATACAGACCGCGGCGCGGGCGCGATGGCGGGCGCTTCTGCCAGGGTTACGCGCGTCGTGGGATCCTCGCCGTCGCCCGCCGCCACATCCGTTTGTGCATTGTTCGTGATCTGAACAGTCATCCAGGCAACAAAGATCAGCACAAAACACGCCGCGGCAATAGAGCCGAAACGCGCCGCAGCGCCGCCGATGCGTTCTGACGTATCCGAGCCGCTATCAACGCCCAGCGCCGGCGCATAAGGACCGGCTTCGTCTTTGAAGCGTTTGGCCATTGCATCACCGTCTAACGCCAAAAACTGCGCATAGACTTTCACGAAGCCAGCAGCATAGGGAGTTGCCGGCAGCGCATCGAAATCGCCCGCCTCGATGGCGCGCACATATTCTGATTTGATTTTTGTTTCCGCGCTGATCGCGCCAATCGTATAGCCGGCGGCGCGGCGCGCATTCATCAAGAAGGCGCCGACCGTATCGGCCTCGATGTCAGCCTCATGATCAACCCCAGCGTCCGTTTCAGCATCAGGCTCGAGCGGCGGCAGGCTCGCCCGCGCGGGGTCAAATTCGATGATTTCAGCTTCTTCTTTTGTGGCTTTGCCCTGAGTCATGGAGACGTTCACGCTACTACCCAACCCGATTTCGTTTCTGGCGCGTTACGCACGCTCTGAACGCTCTTCCCCAAGCATAATCGGCGCCACCTCAAGCGCCATTTCACTGCACGTCGCCCTGCAAATTCCCGCTTTCTCGCTCTAGTGTAGCACCAGCGCCCAGATTCTTCCAAAGCGCTAAAGCGAAAGGGACCCTCGCCATGGCCTATGACTGTTTCACCCTCGATATCACAGACGGTATCGCGCATTTGCGGCTCTCCAGACCTGACAAAAGGAATTCCATGATTCCCGAGTTTTGGCGCGAGCTTCCTGCGGCTGTTAACGATATTTCAAGAAACGCGGCGGCGCGGGTCATCGTCATTTCGGCTGAAGGCAAGCATTTCTCGGCCGGCATGGACATTTCGGTCTTTATGCAGTCTGCGCTGGAGCGCGATGATGCAACGCGAGAAATTGATGCAGAGAGCTTTCGCCACAAGGCCGCAGCGCTGCAAGACGCCTTCAACGCGCTGGAAAATGCGCGCCAGCCCGTGCTCGCGGCGGTGCAAGGGGGCGCAATTGGCGCCGGGGTCGACTTGGCGACCGCTTGCGATTGTCGCTACGCCAGCGCGGACGCGTATTTTTGCGTGATGGAGACGGCGATCGGGATGACGGCGGATGTGGGCACGTTCCCTCGCCTCGCGAAAATCATCCCAGAAGGCTGGGCGCGTCAAATGTCTTACACGGCGGAGCGCGTATCTGCGGAAAAGGCGAAAGAAATTGGCCTCGTCAATGAGGTCTACGAGACGCCCGAAGCGTTGTTGGACGGCGTGATGGCCATCGCCGCGCAAATCGCCGCGCACGCGCCGCTCGCCGTGACGGGTACGAAAAAACTCATCAATTACGCCCGCGATCACTCGACTGCAGATACGCTGGATTATGTTGCGGTGTGGAATTCCGGGATGCTCAGCGTTGACGCCATTCGCGAGAGTTTTATGGCCAAAACCGAGAAACGTGCGCCGAAATATTCGGACTTGAAGTCTTTAAAAGACGCACTCTGAGAACGCGTCATCATACGTATGAGGTTGTCGCGCGCTGGAGCGCCTATTCGATAGGCGCTTATTCGACCGCTATGTCCTCTGCCGCGGCGGTTTCAGCAGGCTCTCCGGCCGGCGGCTCTGGAAAAGGAAACGGCTCGCTGCTCATGGTTTGAAGAAAGGCCAAGAGATCGGCCCGCTGATCGGCTTTTGCGAAGCGCTGAACCATCGTCGTTCCCGGAACATAAGCCTGGGAGTTCTCGAGATACGCATCCAAGCGTTCATACGTCCAAACGCCGCCAAATTCTTTGAGCGCCGAGGAATAGCCAAAGCCCGGCACAGACGCCACCTCTCGGCCGACGATCCCCCACAGATTCGGCCCTGTGCCATTCGAGCCGCCCTCATTAAACGTGTGGCACGCAACGCAAATGCCGGAGCGGCGCTCTCCCGTCGAGGCGCTCGCCTCAGTAAGCAAAACAGCAAGCGGGATTTCCGCCGGGGCTTCCGACGCGCCAGAGCTGTCGAAATCAAGCTCGACGCAGCAATAAGCGAGGTGCAGTTCGTCATCATGGCCGCCGTGATGCCCGCCGCCCATCAGCGCCGCCGTCAGTTGCGGCAACCCGAAAACCAATAGCAACGCCGATAAAACAGCGGCGGCGACTTTGTTTCCGAATAATGGATCTTTCATGCGGAAATCCCGATGGTTAGCGGCGCGGTGCTCGCGATGCACAGGCGCGGCGGCCAGCAATTTTTCTGCCTTCTAATCGGCTTTTAAACCGCAAGCAATCTGGCGGGGCGCGGCCTATAGGCGCGGATCCCCTGACAGGCGGCGCGTGGGGCGATTGCTAAGTATGAGCGGTTGCGGCATAAGCCGCGCACTTTTCAGGGAAGAGATGCCCTATGGCGGACGACAAAAAAGCTGACCCGGCAAGCGGTGGAAAGATCGCTTTTCAAGGGGCCCCTGGCGCTTATTCCGAGCTCGCCGCGCGACGCCATGCGCCCGATCTAGAGCCCTTACCGTGCCCAACCTTTGAAGCAGCGTTTGAGGCTGTGCATTCGGGCGAGGCCGAGCGCGCCATGCTACCGATTGAGAACTCCCTGGCGGGGCGCGTGTCGGATATTCACCGACTATTGCCGGACTCGGGGCTCCATATAATCGCCGAGTACTTTCTCCCGATTGAGCACAATCTCATCGTCCGCCCCGAAGCGAACCTTGAGACCATAAAGGTCGTGCGCAGCCACGTGATGGCGCTCGATCAATGTCGCGACACGATCAAAGAGCTTGGCTTGCAGCCGGAAGTCGCCGCAGACACCGCAGGCGCCGCCAAATGGTTGGCCGACTATGGCGGGCCTGAAGACGCAGCGATCGCCTCGTCGCGCGCCGCTGAAATTTACGGGCTCAAGATCGCAAAACCGAATATCGAAGATGCGGACCACAACATGACGCGTTTTCTGGAGATGTCAGAAACGCCGCAAGACGCCGCGCCAGAAGACGCACCCGTCATCACGAGTTTTGTTTTTCAAGTGCGCAATATTCCTGCCGCGCTCTATAAGGCGCTGGGCGGGTTCGCAACCAATGGCGTCAACATGACGAAGCTTGAGAGCTACCAACTCGAAGGCTCGTTCAACGCCACGCGTTTTTACGCCGACGCCGAGGGTCACCCGCAAGAACAATCCATGCAGCTGGCGTTGGAAGAGCTGAGCTTTTTCTCCAGCTCGTTCAAGATTTTGGGTGTCTACAAAGCGGCGCGCGGACGCGAGTCTTAATCGACACGGCTTAATCGTTGCGAGCCCAGACGTCGATTAGCTGCCTTGCAATCGTGAACTGTGGCGGCAGACGAAGATCCTCGCGGCGCTGGCCGCCCAATATCGCTCTGATCTCGTCTTTTGACACCCAAAGCGCTTCGACGATTTCATTTGTATCAAGAGTAATGTCGCGACCTTCGGCGTCGGCGATAAAGCCCATCATGAGCGTCGTTGGGAAAGGCCAGGGCTGCGAAAACTGATAGCGCACATCAGTAAGCACCACGCCCGCTTCCTCAAACAGCTCGCGCTTTGCCGCTTCTTCTGGCGTTTCGGCGGCCTCGATATACCCGGCGAGGGCCGAAAAGAAGGTCGGCGGGAATCTGGGGCTTCGCCCCAACAGACACGCACCATCATGAACGGCCAAAACGATCGCCACCGGGTCGCAGCGCGGGAAATGTTCCGCCCCGCAATCAATACATTGTCGCTTCGCACCGCCCTGGCGCATCTGCGTTTCGCCGCCGCAAACGGCGCAATATTGATGTTTGCGATGCCACTCGAACAACCAACGGGCGTGCCCAATAATCGACGTCGCCGAGCGATCAACGATCGTCGCCGCCTCACGAATAGGCACAAATTCGCCGACGTCCGAAAAGACGGTTTTTTCCCGATCGGGCGCTGCGGACAAATCCACGGCGAAATGCGCCGCGCCATCCAGTAGTCCTAAAAACACCCAAGGCGCGTTGTCATCAACCTTGGCGAAATCGTCGCCCGACAGGAATCGCGCCGCGCCTTCATGGATGAGCGGATCGCCGCGCCATAAAGGAACAAGGACGGTGTCGGGTCGAGTGCGCGCAGCCTCAATAAACCCAGGGTCGTCGCGGCGCTCAAACGCGCGATCGAGCGGGTTATTTGCAAACCAGTTGGGATTGGCGCCAGGCTTCATAGGCTAGCGTTAAAACCGAGCCCGCAAGAGAGCGCAACGCCGGTTATCAGTCCGACCCGCCATGCGGCGTTAGACTTAGCCTTGCAAAGCCGAGCGCGAACACAGATATTGCGACCCGGAAGGCTGGCGGACGTGCTCCTCGCCAACCCGGTCAGGTCCGGAAGGAAGCAGCCGTAACGAGTTTCGGCGCGGGTCGTTTCAGTCTTCCACCTTATTTTTCCCAATGACTACTGAGTATTAGGCCCAACCCGCGGGGAACGAGGCTCGTGCGTGGAAAAAATATCGTTCTTCTTGTATAAAATACTTTACATAGTGGATGATAATTCATACATAACGTTCATCGGAGTTACCATTACAGTTATCAAGGAAGGAGACCTTCGATGTCATTTCAGGAAAAAAGCGCGTGGGCGGTCATGATCATTACGGCGCTGGTCTTCACGCCCCTGGCTATGGCGTTCTTCGCCGGACATCCACTGCCGCCAACCCCGCGCCTAATTGGGACGATGATCGGGTTCGTCATCTTGATCGTGATCAGCCAGATCTTGATCGGGCTCTTCTCGCCGAAGAGCGCATCGGCTCCCACCGATGAGCGCGAGCAGCGCATTGAGCTTCGCGCCGAACGCGTTGGCGGCTTTGTACTTGCGGTCTTCACCATCGGCCTTGTCTGGTTCGCCGTTAAGCAAGATGCGTCACGGATTGCGGTGCTGGCGTTTTTAGGGCTCGCCGCATCGGAATTTGTAAAACGCTTTTGGCAAATCGTGCTTTATCGTCGCGAAGCGTAAGGGTCGGTCTATGGCGAGCCTGCCCATCACCAACCAAATCCGTTTGCTGCGTTTCCAAAACGGGGAAATGACGCAAGAGGACCTTGCCCAGCGGATCGGCATGACCCGACAAACCGTCGCCGCGATCGAGAAAGGCAAATATGCGCCCTCGCTGGAGGCGGCCTTTCGGATCGCGTCAGTGTTTGGCGTGACGCTGGGCGACGTGTTTCAATACGATCAAGACGCAGACCCGATCACGACGAAACAGCGGAAAAACCGTTCTTGAAAACCCTCTATTGAGGCCTGTCTTGCGCGCGCCCATACTCTCGCGGTAGGCCAGAGGCTCAGTAGAGGCTCCATGACAGACGACCATTCTCCCAATTCGGAAACTGACGGCGCGTATCGCGTTTTGGCGCGCAAATATCGCCCGCAGCGGTTCGAAGACCTCATCGGTCACGAAGCGATGGTGCGCACCTTAAACAACGCCTTCGCCTCAGACCGGATTGCCCACGCCTATATTTTGACGGGCGTGCGCGGCGTGGGGAAAACGACGACCGCGCGCATTCTCGCCCGTGCACTAAACTATGTGGGCCCTGACGGCGCCGATAACGGGCCGCAAATGGACATGCCCGAGCCGGGACTTCATTGCGCGGCGATTGCCGACAGTCGTCACCCCGATGTGTTGGAGATGGACGCCGCCTCGCGCACCGGCGTCAACGATATTCGCGAGTTGATTGAAGGCGTGCGCTATGCGCCAGTGGAAGCGCGCTACAAAGTCTACATCATCGACGAAGTGCACATGCTCTCAACGGCCGCGTTTAATGCGCTATTGAAGACGCTGGAAGAGCCCCCGCCCCATGTAAAGTTCATTTTCGCGACCACTGAAATCCGCAAACTGCCGGTCACGGTGCTCTCGCGCTGTCAGCGGTTTGATTTGCGCCGGATTGACCCCGAAACGCTAGCGAACCATCTGGCGTCGATCGCCGAAAAAGAAGGCGCATCGGTCGAGGCCGAGGGCCTCGCCATGATCGCCCGCGCCGCCGAAGGCTCCGTGCGCGATGCGCTATCAATCTTAGACCAAGCCCTTGTTCAGCATGCGACACAATCAGGCGGAACGGCGTCAACAGAACCAGTAACGGCGTTCGCGGTTCGCGAGATGCTGGGCCTTGCGGACCGCACGGAGACCTGGGCGCTGTTGGATGCGACGCTAAACGCTGACGCCAAGGCCGCGCTTGAGCGTTTCCGCGCCCAATATGACGCCGGCGCAGACCCCGGCGTGGTTTTGCGCGATCTTCTTGAACTGGTCCATCTTTTAACTCGCGTGAAAGCGGCGGGGGCCGGTGCCGCCGCCCATGGGCCCGCGGGCGAGGCCGACGCAGACCGCGCCGTCGCCATGGCCGATGCGCTGCAAATGAATGCGCTGACCCGCGCTTGGTCGCTCTTAATGAAAGGCCTTACGGAAACACAGATGGCGCCGGACCCGGCGGCAGCGGCCGAAATGGCGCTCATCCGGCTGTGTTATGCGGCTGACCTTCCGACCCCTGACGAGGCCCTAAAGGCCTTAAAAAAAAATAGTAGCGACGGGGTGAGCGCATCCGGCTATGCGCCGCCCGTGCGCCCAGAGCCGGCGCCCAGCGCGCCCATCAAGGCTGGCGCAGCTATGCCGGATCCGAAGAGTTTCGAGGAGGTGGCGAAGCTTGCGGGCAAGATGCGCGATGCCAAGCTGCGAGCGGAAATCGAAACCCACATGCACTTGGTGACATTCGCGCCCCAGCGCATTGAAGTGCGGCTGTCTCAAAACGCACCCGAAGGTTTGGTTGGACGGCTCACCCAGGCGCTTAAAACCTGGACCGGCAAACGCTGGATGCTGAGCGTCAACACCGAGGGCCAGGGCGAGGCGACCTTGCGCGACGCAAGGATGCAAGAGACGCTCGACGACCCCATGGTCAAAGCCGCGATGGAAATTTTTCCGGGTGCGGAGATTACCCGCATCAGCGAAATCGAAACGCCGCTTACGCCCGCAGACACAGAAGAAGATCCGCCAGAGGATCCTGAGCTTGACGCGCCGCTTGCGCGCACCGAGGACCACACTGAAGACCCCGAAGACAAACTACAAAGCCAACCTCCGAGCGAAACAAAGAAAGCGTGAACCCCATGGATATTGGTCAGTTGATGAAGCAGGCCGGCGAGATGCAGGCCAAAATGCAAGAGATGCAAGAAAAGATCGCCGACATTGAAGCCACCGGCGAGGCCGGCGCCGGCATGGTCAAGATCACCTTGAACGGCAAGGGCTATGCGAAAGCCGTCGCCATCGAGCGCGCGCTCATCAAAGAAGATGAAGCCGAGATTTTGGAAGATCTTATCGCTGCGGCGATCAACGACGCGAAATCAAAAATCGAGACCGCCACCCAAGAGCAGATGAAATCCCTCACCGCGGGCATGCCCCTCCCGCCGGGATTTAAGCTGCCGTTTTAGGGTCCCCTTTTTAGAGGTGTCCCACAACGCAGAAGTATGGAAACGGTTGGGGAAGATTCACCTTGCCGAATCGGCGGAACCAAAGCAGAAATAAAGAGCCGGTCACTTTTCAGCGACCGGCTGGCTCCCCGGAGTAGTCGCTGAGGTGTTGTTTGGTACCAGACCTCAGCGGCGTCCGGTGAAAATACACAAGATGTGAATTTTCATGTCTACAAAATGTAGTCTTAAATTTCATGTAACCGGTTTTTCCGGTACCAGCAATGAAAATATGCATTTATGCATACTATGCGCGATCACGAATATCGTCATCGAATCATGTGCTTGAAAACACCTCTTTAAATACTCTTATATGCCCTCAACCGCTATCGGCCCTGAACTCCAACGCCTCATTGACCTTCTGGCAAAATTGCCCGGGTTGGGGCCGCGCTCGGCCAAACGCGCCGCGCTGTACTTGCTCAAAAAACGCGAGCCGGTGATGAACCCCCTCGCCTTTGCGCTAGCCGACGCGGCAGAAAAAGTGAAGGCATGCACGATCTGCGGCAATTGGGATTCGATTGATCCGTGTGCGATTTGTTCTGATCCGGAACGGGATAAGTCTGTTATTTGCGTTGTGCAGGATGTGGCGGATCTGTGGGCTTTGGAGCGCGCAGCCGCCCATAAGGGACGCTTTCATGTTTTAGGCGGGCTTCTCTCGCCGCTCGACGGCATCGGTCCGGACGAGCTGAATATCGGCGCGCTGGCCGCCCGCGCCGGCGATGAGGCGGTGAGCGAGATCGTGTTGGCGTTGCCCGCCACGGTCGATGGTCAGACGACGGCGCATTATCTAACCGAACAGCTCGAGCAAATCGGGGGTGTAGCGGTCACGCGATTAAGCCAGGGCGTACCCGTTGGCGGCGAGCTCGATTATTTGGATGAAGGCACGCTGGCCGCGGCCATGAAAAGCCGCCGCCCTGTTTGAGCCAAGCTGTTAAGAGGCCGCGCTTCTCCTAGCGCCGCGTTCTAGAAGCCTTACTCGCTCCAATACAAAGATAAACGCGAACGCGCTCGCCAAGACTCCCAGATTAAAAGTCTTGAAGCTCAGCAAGAAAATCGGCGCGATGTAAGCCGCGGTCAGCAGCACTTGGTCATTGCGCAACCACCCCTCGTCGCGCGCACGGATGGCAAGGAGCGCGAGCGGGATGAGCAAGATCGTCAGCTCGTAAAAGTAGATGTACGGCGAAACGAAAAACGTTCCCGCTGCGACGACGCCTGCGCGCAGCGCGGCGTCATCCGTTCGTCGCCAAACAAAGGCAACGATAAAAATCGCGGACAGCGCGCCAAGGCCGTGAATGACGAGCGCCAGCGCTTTCGGCGCGCCCACAATCGCAAAGGCGCTGTAAAGCGTCGGCATTTTAAAAAGCGGCATCGCGCCGGCGCCCACTTGATGCGAAACGCCGATCACGCTCTCGAAAAAGGCGACCCAAGGCGCAGGCCCGTAGGCGACAACGCTGGCGAGCGCCAGAGCCGCCGAACCTACGGCAGCGACAATAAAAGCACGCCAACACCCACCGGCCATATAGGCGATAGGGATGAGCAACCCCAATTGCGGTTTCATCGTCAGCAGCGCCGCGCAGAGCCCAGCGGCGATTGGCCGGTCGCGCGCGAGCAAGGCGGCGCCCGCCAATAAGCTTGCCGTGAAAAATCCGTTCTGCCCCGTCGCCGCGCCCAGGAACACAGCCGGCGCGGCAAGCACGATCCAAAACGGCGCGCCCTTAAGGCCGGACGCCCGCGCCGTCGCCGCGAAGATAGCGAGGCCGCCGCCGGTCCAAACCGCATAGCCCAACCCAAAGGGAAGCAACGCCAAAAAAGAAACGGCCAAATAGTAGGTAGGCGGATATTGCCAAGTGAGAAAAAACCCGTCCCGAGGCGGACCGATATCCAGGAGCAGCGTTTCGAAATAAACCGGGTCATACGCCAGCGCCGCCCCGCCCGAAACACTCGCCCGCGCCGCCGCCCAGAAAGCGATAAAGTCGCCGCCCACTTGTTTGCCCGATGGTAAAATGAACTCTGACGACTGAAGGAGCTGGCCCGCAAAGGCGTAGTAATAGCAAAGCGCCAAAACAAGGGCGCTGATCGCAACACGCGGCGCCGTCATCAACGCAAAGCCGTTGCTGCCGCTCATCGCGTACCGCCCAAACCCAATGAGAACGGCTCAAAAACTACGGGCGCACGCTGCGCGATGCGCCGCATGGTCAAAAAGAACACAATTCCAACGACGATAAAGCCGATGCTGACCCCATATTGGGTTTGGGGCGCAATCGTGATGCAAATCGGCAAAACTGCGGCCGCCGCAATCAACTGGCGTTCGAGCGCGAGCCAGCCGGTTCGCACCGCCTGCATGACGATCCAAGCGACGGGGAACGCCAGAATGATAAGCTCGTAATTGAAGCCATAGGGCGTTGCGAAGAATAAACCGGCGCACAATCCGGCTGCGCGCATCGCCGGGTCGTCTGTATGCCGCCATAAACGCCAGATGATGATCGCTGCGCCAAAGGCGCACAAAAGCGCCAAGCCTTGCGCAAGGACAGGCGCCGCCATTGCGAAAAGCGCGGCGCTGAAGGGCGTTGTCATTTTCGCGAGCGGCATGATCCCCGCGCCAATGTTTTCCGACACGCCAAAGACAGCGTCGATAAAGGCGATCCACGGGGATACGCCAAAGGCAATTACGCTCAAAAGCGCCAAACCAATGCTGGTGATCGCCGCAACGCCGATCGCACGCCAGCACCCGCCAGCAACAAAGGCAATTGGCAGCAAAAGCCCGAGATGGGGTTTGAGCGTTAATAGCCCCGCAGCGAGCCCCGCGATGAGCGGGCGCGTCTTGGCGTTGAACGCCGCGAGCAAAATAAGGCACGCGGTGAAAAACCCATTCTGCCCGGTGATGAAGGCGACGTAAGCTGTAGGGCTTGCGAGTACGGCAAGCCAAATCAGCCTATCATCAATCAGTCTACGCATTAAAAGCGCAAAGCTCGCCCCTGTCGAAAACGACCAAAGGGCGAAGCCCGCGAGGACTGGCAGACCCGCAAAGGGGGCGGCAATCAGAAAATAGGTTGGCGGATATTGCCAGGTGAGCCCAAAGGGCTCGTGGTTCGGATATAGCGCGCGCAGCATCGCCTCGAACTGGACCGGATCATACGCCGCAGCCGCCGCGCCCGCCATGGCGGCGCGGGACGCGGCGGCAAAAGCGACAAAGTCGCCGCCAATGATAACGCCGCCCGGCGCGCTGAAAGACGCGGCATACATCGCCAACGCGGTGATGACCGCAACCGCGCCCCAGACGCCAATAATCAACGCCACCGTCTCACGACGCGGGGGGAATAAAAGGCTGGGCGCGCTTGGCTGAGCATCAGATTTCGCCATGGCCCGTTTTTACGCGTCGCCCTGTGAAAAAAGGCTTATCGGGAAGAGCGCCCAAACGAATCACCGGAGCGCCGAATCGGCATAAGTCTTAACCATGATCAACGAATTGCTGACGGAACTTGGCGCGCCGCCTGGCGAGCCCATCTTTTGGATCGCCCTGGCGCTTGCGGCGGCCCTTAGCGGCGCACTGGTGCAATGGCGACGGGCCAAGCGCCGTGCCGCGCGCGCCAGCAATGAGCTGGAATCACTGCGCATTGCGCATTCGGCGGCGCAAACAAGAGCGTCGGAGGGAGAGTCCCTGCGCGAGGCGCTGGACGCCGAGCGGACACGGACAAGCGCGCTCGAAGTTGCGCTTGCTGCTAAGGAAGCCTCCTTTGCGGAACGCGAGAGGTCTTTCAACGAGCTTAATGCGCGCTTTGAAACAGCGTTTAAAGCCACCACATCGGACTTGCTGGACGGCGCGCACAAAGCGTTTTTGGAACGCGCCGGAGAGACCTTTAAGCGCTATGAAACCGCCGCCAGCGCCGATGGCGAGCGACGCCGCAAAGCGCTTGATGATCTCCTGAAACCTGTCAGCGAGACGCTCGTTCGATATGAAAAGGGCCTCAGCGAGTTGCGCGCGGAGCAAACAAAATCGCGCGGCGAACTTGCGGGCCAGATCGGCGCTCTTGCTCAGTCTACAGCGAATGTCAGCGCAGAAACCAACAAGCTCGCCGCCGCCTTGCGCGCAGGCCCTAAAACCCGTGGCCGCTGGGGTGAAGAGCAGTTGCGTAATGTGGTCGAAATCGCCGGCATGAGCGCCTATGTGGATTTTCAGGAGCAATCCTCATACCAGGGCGAGGATGGCCGCAAGCAACCGGATATGGTGGTGCGGCTTCCCGGCGACAGGCGCGTGGCGGTCGACTCAAAAGTTTCGCTGGGCGCGTATCTCGACGCCATGGAAGCGGAAACAGACGACGCGCGCGCACAATATCTCGCTCGGCATGCTGATGATTTATGGGCGCATGTCAAAGCGCTATCGGCGAAAGACTATGCGGCCGCCATCCGCGACGCGCTCGACTACACCGTAATGTTTGTTCCCGGCGAAAACTATTTCTCTGCGGCGTTAGAAGCTCGCCCGCAGCTTTACCAAGATGCTTTTGATCGCAAAGTCCTGATCGCCTCGCCCACCATCCTCATCGCCATGCTGAAGTCCGCGGCGCTTAACTGGCGGCAAGAGAAAATGACGGAGCACGCCCAAGCCGTCGCATCCATGGCGAAGGACCTTTACGACAGCCTGCAAACCATGACGACAAATCTCTCCCAGCTTGGCAACTCTTTGAAGTCATCCGTTAAGAAATATAATGACGTTATTGGCGGATTTGACGGGCGCGTCTTGCCCCGCGCGCGCCGGTTCGCTGATTATGAAATACCTGGCATTGAAGCGCCCATTAAGGCGCTGGAGCAGCTTGACGAAACGCCGCGAACGCCGCGCCATGACGACCATCAACCATCGCTCGCTTTGCCCGACGATCCGGAAGAAAACGCCGCCTGAGTGCAACCACTCAATTTGAGTTTAGCCGCCTAAGAATTGCGAAGCGGGGAAGGGCCGGTCGGTTTGCTGGGCGACGCATTATCCGCGGGCTTTTCGACGGACATGTTCAACGTCGGCGTGGCTTTTGTGTGCACTTGTCGAATGAAATGCGCCTTTGCGGGAACGCCGACAGTGTTGGCGCCAGCGTTTTTCACAATACCTTTCTTCGCGCTTGTAGCGGGCTGAACGGCCCCAGGGGTCGGCGACGCCTTAGGCGCCGATGAGGCTGCTGCGCTCTGAGGCGGCGCAAACACAGCCGGTGATGCGCTTGGCGGGGGCGACTCAGGCGCTTTATCCGCCGCGTTGCTGACCTCAGTCGGCGCTGGTTTTTGTTCGGCGGAACGCTCGCGCGGCGCTGATGGCGGCGCCGCGGGTTTGGGATCGGTGCGGGCGGCGTCCTTGTCCTCCGCCGTCGGGTTTTCGGTAGGCGCGGCGGCGTCTTTCGGCAGCTGCGCGCCAAACGACATCGCATGCAGCACCGCCATCAATGATGTGGGCGATACAATCCAGACGCGGGCGCGCAGGGCGTCCTCGATAAGGTCCGGAAAATTCGCATGCAAATCATTGAAGATGGTTTCGGCCGGCGCATAGAGGAGTGCGCTATCCTCCGTCTCCCCAGCAATGATGCATTTCTCGGCGACATCGACGATATGCTGCAATACGGCGCGGCGATAATCGCTTTTGGCGCTGTCCGCTTCTGTTCTGCGTCGTTCATAAGCGGCGATAGGGAATTGCGCGTCAATCGCCAGAGGCGGCCCGCCAGCGCGCACGCTGACGCAGCAATCCGGCGTCCGGCCGCTCGAAAGGGTTCGGGCGAAATCATAACGCCCATGGGGAAGCGCGTCCGAGATCAACGTTTTCAGTTGGACCCGCGCGACGGCGGACGCCGGCGCGACGCTCGCCTTTTCATCCAGAGATTTGAGTTGCCGGGCGAGATCCGCGATGACCGGCGGCTCTTTGTTGAGCCCATCAAGTCGCTCGCCTAAACTTTTCAACACGCTTTGGGTCGACTCGCGAAGCTCGCGGATATCCTCGCCCAGGCGCGCCATCGCGTCCTCATCCAACGATGATTTAGCCGCCGCCGCAGCGACGCCGCTGTCGAGCTGTTCTTTCAACGCTTCCGAAAGCGCCGCGAACCGCTCGTCAATTGTTTGGTTCAAATGATCGCGCGTCGCATTGGTTTCGACGCTCATCGCGTCGGCTCGATCCGCGAAGGAACGCTCCACCGCCGCAAGCGATGAAAGCCGCTCTTCGAATGAGGCCTCCATTTTACGACGTTCGAAGGCCGCCTCCCGGGCCGCTTCTTCTCGCGCCGCGCGAATGACGCGATCGCGTTCTTCGGCCTCGAACAACAGCCGTTCACGATCCGGCGTTTCTGGAACAGCGGCAAACGCTGAGGCGGATTGAAAGGTCTCGTCGGAAACAGGCTCTTCGACAGGCTCCTGGTCGGTATCTGCGTCGTGATCGTCTGCCACGTCGATCGTCTCATTTTCTTGGTTTAGGTCGCCAAGCGCCGTCTCTTGGTCATCAGCGGGCGCATCGCGTTTCGAAAACAGTCCTGCGAACGGCCCGCGCTTCTTTTTCTCAACGCTCGGCTCGGCGTCCGCCTCCGCCGCGAAGGTCTCCTCGACATCGTCGACCAATGGGCCGTCTCTTTCGGCCGCTTGGTCGTCATTGTCCGCCGCCAAGATCGCATCCTCGATGGGCTCGTCATGTTGCTCTGGCAGCGGATCATCGTCTTGCGGGACGTCATCAATCGTCTGCGTCTCGTCCTCGAGGGCGTCATCGGATGAGACAGCTTGTTCTTCTTCGTCTTCGAAGACGATGTCGGCGTCCGCGCCCGCTGGCTCGAACAGAACAGACTGCTGCGCTTTGCGTTTTGCGGGCTCGGTCACCCGCACGCGTATAATAGCCGCGATAAGAATGACGAAAATGGCGATCGCCAAGAGGACGCCGCCCCAAAGCGTCGGCGAGGGGCCGGAGAAAACAGGCTCAAGGCCGGACGGCGCGGCGACGATCGACGTCGTTGCGTTGTCGCCTTCCTGCGCCATTGGCGTGAATGCGTCCGCCACCGCAACCCCCATAAAACTCAACTCAACAAAGCCCAACAGTACTTAAAAAACGCGACAAAAAGCAAGGGTTTAGCCCTCTTCGACACCGATTTACGGTCGCGCGCAGCATCTTGACGTCAAAGGTCCGCGCTCATAGGTGAACGCTCATGGCGATACGCAAGATTCTTACCGCGCCTGATGCGCGACTGCGCGAGGTGTCTAAACCCGTAGAACGGGTAGACGACGCCCTCCGCGCCCTGATGGATGACATGCTGGAAACGATGTATGACGCGCCGGGTATTGGTCTGGCCGCCATTCAGGTTGGCGTCCCGTTACGGGTCATCGTGATGGACCTGGCGGGCGAGGACGAGGCGCGCGCGCCGCGCTATTTCGTTAACCCTGAAATTCTTGATCCGTCCGAAGACATGGCGACCTATGAGGAAGGCTGTCTATCGGTGCCGGAGTTCTTTGACGAGGTGGAACGCCCCGCGACCTGCCGCGTTAAGTATTTGGACTATGATGGCGCGGAACAGGTGCTCGACGCAGAAGGGCTTCTTGCGACCTGCATTCAACACGAAATGGACCACCTGAACGGTGTGTTGTTCATCGATCACCTGTCGCGCCTTAAGCGCGATCGCGTGCTGAAGAAACTCAAGAAAGAGCAAAAGCTGACCGCCGTCGTGTAGCGGCGTTGGCGTAAGAGCGCGAAAGGGTTGGCCATGCGGCTCGCTTTCATGGGGACGCCAGATTTCTCCGTACCCGTTTTAAGCGAGCTGGCGGGCGCTGGGCATGAGATCTGCGCGGTCTACACCAAAGCGCCGCAACCGCGCGGCCGCGGCCATAAACTCACCCCCTCCCCGGTTCAGCGATTTGCCGATACGCAACGGTTCGACGTTCGAACCCCCAAGAACTTCAAAGACAGGGAAACCCGCGAGGCCTTCGCCGCGCTTAATCTGGACGTGGCGATCGTGGTTGCTTACGGGTTGATATTGCCGAAAGCTATTCTTGAAGCGCCGCGCTTGGGTTGTCTTAATCTTCATGCGTCGCTTTTGCCGCGCTGGCGCGGAGCGGCGCCTATTCAGCGGGCCATCATGGCAGGCGACAGCGTCACCGGCGTGCAGGTAATGCAAATGGAAGAAGGGCTGGATACGGGGCCCGTCTTGTTATCTGAAACAGTTGAAATTCGAGACGATGACACCGCGGCCGCGCTTCACGACAAACTCTCTCTTGTCGCCGCGCAATTGGCGCCGAGAGCGTTAGCGGCCTTAGAGCGCGGCGGCATTGTCGCCACGCCGCAAAGCGAAGACGGGGTGATCTATGCGGAAAAGATAACGCCGCAAGAAGCGCGCATCGACTGGACAAAAAACGCCGCCGTCGTTGACCGTCACATCCGCGGTTTATCGCCATTCCCAGGGGCTTGGTTCGAGCATGACGGCGCTCGGGTCAAAGCGTTGATGTCGCGACCAATCAGGGAAAATGGCGCGCCCGGCGAAATTCTGAGTGCGGATGATAAAATTATCGTGGGCTGCGGCGAGGGCGCCGTGGCGCTGACCCAGCTTCAGCGCGCAGGCAAACAGGCGCAAAGCGCAGAGGCGTTTTTGCGCGGATTCGCGCTTCAACCGGGCGCGCGCCTTGACTAAATCTGAAACCAACCATGCCCCGCTACAAACTCACCATTGAATTTGACGGCACGCCGTTTGTAGGCTGGCAACGCCAAGACAACGGCCCGTCCGTGCAAGGCGCGCTCGAAGCGGCCGCCAAGCGTTTCTGCGGCGAGGCGACGCCCGTCCACGGCGCAGGTCGGACCGACGCCGGTGTCCACGCCCGCGCGATGGTCGCCCATATTGATTTCGAGCGCGCCCATTCTGTCGACGTCATTCGCGATGCGTTGAACCACCATTTACGCCCGAACCCGGTTGCTGTGTTAAGCGCTGAACCCGTCGATGATGATTTTCATGCGCGCTTTTCCTGTATTCAGCGCGCCTATGAATATCGATATATCGATCGGCGCCCGCCGCTCACCCTAGAAGCCAATCGAGCTTGGCGCACGCCGCGCCCGTTAAACGTCGACGCCATGCACGACGCCGCCCAACTGCTTGTGGGTAAGCATGACTTTTCGACCTTTCGCGCGGCCGCTTGCCAAGCGGACACGCCTATAAAAACGCTCAATGAAATCAGCGTTGCGCGCGTTGACGATATGGTCTTTCTCCGCTGCGCAGCACGCTCTTTTTTGCATCACCAAGTGCGCTCCTTTGCGGGGTGCCTTCAAGAGGTGGGTTCCGAGCGTTGGCGCGCGGAAGACTTGAAAGCCGCCCTTAAGGCGCGATCGCGCAAGGCCTGCGCCGTCGTCGCGCCCGCGCATGGCCTCTATTTTTTAAGAGCCGATTACGCCCACGCCGACGGACTTCGGTAACAGCATGTCGACAACCGTCATCGACGTGATGTTTATGACGAACTCCACAATTATCAGGGTGACGATGATCCCTATTGCGGCGGAGACGTTGACGCCAGCGGCCAAACGCAACACGCGCCAGGTCGCATAAAGCGTGAAAATGGCGGCAACGAGGGAAAGTGTGACGAAAACCTCCGGCCCTCGGGTGATGGCGAAAAGCCCAGCGGGTATTGCCTCTACGCAGAGGGTGAGAAGCTGCACCCAGTTAAACGCAATGATCGTATCGCTCACCTGACGCGTCGCCTGCAATCGCTGCAAGAAGGCGACGATCAGCGCAATTGAAGCCAGCCAATAAGCGACAAGCGCAACAGCCCCGGCAATTAATAGAAGCGCCGGCGGTGCGTGCGCGACCACGCTTTGCGAAAATTCCGGATTGCCCGCAGCGCCCCGCGCCGTCGCCGCCAGAATGAACAGCGCCGGGCCGAGCGCCATGGGCAGCGCCCAAAACGATTTGAATACGCCATCCATGCTGCGATCGATGTCGTCGCGCCAATTGTCTAGGCCGCGCACCATGGCCCAAACGCCAGCCAGGTGGCGAACAGCGTAGTCAAAATCAATCATGATCCGGGTGCGTAGCGATCGAAATATCGCGTTAAAATGGCTTCGTAGATGTCGGCCAGCAACGCCACATCGCTGACGTGAACGCGCTCGTCTATTTGATGCATGGTCGCCCCCACGAGGCCGAATTCGGCGACCGGCGCATAGTCTTTAATGAACCGCGCATCCGACGTGCCGCCCGAGGTGGAGAGCTCCGGTCGGCGGCCTATTTTGTCATCCACGCATTCTGCCAGCAATTGGATAAAGTCTGTGTCGGTTGTTAAAAATGCCTCACCAGAAACGATGACCTCAAGCTCATATCGAACGCTCATGTCCTTCACGAGCGCATCCAATTGATCGCGCAACCAAGCCTCTATGCTCTTGCCCGTCCAGTTCGGATTGAAACGAATGTTAAACCGCGCCGTTGCTTTCTCCGGAATAACATTATGCGCCGCATTGCCGATGTGAATATCGGTTACTTGCAACGAAGACGGATCAAATCGCTCATATCCCTCATCCAACGGCGTTTCGCTTAAATGCAGCATCTTGCGCATCAGCGCCGGGATTGGGTTATCGGCGCGATGAGGATAGGCGACATGGCCTTGCTTGCCGTAGACAGTTAGCCAGCAATTGATGCTGCCCCGCCGGCCGACCTTGATCATCTCGCCCATGGCGGTCGGATTGGACGGCTCGCCGACGAGGCAGTGATCAATCCGAATGTCCCGCCCGCGCATCCATTCCAGGACTTTGCGCGTGCCGTTTATCGCCGGACCTTCTTCATCGCCTGTGATGAGAAACGCGATGGACCCTTTCAAAAACCCGTTTTTCACAAAACGCGAGACGGCGGCGGTAAAGGCCGCGATGGCCGCCTTCATGTCAGCGGCGCCCCGCCCCCATAACACGCCGTCTTTCACGGATGCATCAAAGGGGTCCACGGACCAACTCTCGAGATTGCCGGGCGGCACGACATCTGTGTGACCCGCAAAACAAAATACGGGTTCAACCTCGCCGAGCTGCGCATAAAGATTATCGACCTCGCCAAATTTCAGCCGCTCGCACTGAAACCCCATGCCGGACAGCGCCGCCTCGAGCACGCTGAGCGCGCCGTTGTCAGCGGGCGTCACCGAGGGTCGGCGGATAAGCGCCTGGGCCAAATCTATCGGATCGATTTTTTCCATAAGGTGACCTAATCTCAACTGACCCAAGACACAACATGGACCCCCGCATATGCCTAAAGTTGACCAAGCGAACGCGCCTGTTTTGACACAATGCGGATACCCAGCGCCCTATGCGGAGCATTGCAGCGGTCGGTCACGGATACGTTTGGGAGATTTAGGCGGTTTGACGCAATTTGGCGTCAATTTAACGCGTCTCGCGCCTGGGGCGGCCTCTGCCCATCAACACTGGCACGAAACGGAAGATGAATTTGTGCTGATGCTGGAGGGCGAAGCGGTTTTAGTCGAGGATGATGGGGAGACCGTGTTGCGCGCAGGGGACGCGGCGACATTTAAAGCTGGCGTCCCCAACGGTCATATGTTGGTCAACCGCAGCGAGCAGGAAGCAGTTTTCATCGAGGTCGGCACGCGCTCATCAGCAGATACCGCGCGCTATACTGATCCCGATGTGGACATGTTGATGATCAAGACTGACGGCAACTGGGTTGCGCATCGCAAGAATGGCGAGCCGTACTAGTCGCGCAATAGATCGTTGACGGACGTTTTCTCGCGCGTCTTTTCGTCCACGCGTTTGACGATCACGGCGCAATAAAGGCTCGGTCCGCCCTTTTCCGACGGTAATGATCCGGGCACGACGACAGAATAGGGCGGCACTTCGCCATAAATAACGTCGCCCGTTTCGCGGTCTACGATTTTCGTCGACTGAGTGATAAAAACGCCCATCGCCAAAACGGACCCTTCGCGCACAATGACGCCTTCAACCACTTCAGAACGGGCGCCGATGAAACAATTGTCTTCGATGATTGTCGGGTTGGCCTGAAGCGGCTCTAAAACCCCGCCAATGCCGGTGCCCGCAGAGATGTGGCAATTGGCGCCAACTTGCGCGCACGAGCCTACGGAAGCCCATGTATCGACCATGGTCCCCTCGCCCACATAGGCGCCGATATTCACATAAGACGGCATCAACACAGCCGATGGCGCAACATACGCGCCTCGCCGGACAGCGCAGGGCGGCACAGCGCGAAACCCGGCCTTTTCAAATTCCGCCGCGCCCCATCCGTCGAATTTGGAGGGAACCTTATCCCACCAAGCGCCGGCGCCGGGCCCGCCTGAGATTGTTTCGGAGGGGAACAAGCGGAAAGACAACAGCACCGCTTTCTTGAGCCACTGATTGACCACCCAGTCGCCGTCGACGGGCGCCGCCACCCGGGCATCGCCCGCATCAAGCATATCGATCGACGAGACGACCGCATCTCGAATCTCGCCTTGTGTATCCGCAGAAACGTCGGCGCGGTTTTCCCAAGCGTTCTCAATGATCGATTGTAGTGCTGCGGCGTCTGACATAGGGGCGACCTCTTTGCGGCGGGGTTACGGTTGCGCGGTGATGGCGCCGGTAAGGAAATCTGTCAAATCATTCGTGGCGTGATGAATATGCGATGCACTCTCGCCGGGGCGCGCGGGGCGCTTATCCGCCGGCTCGTCCGCGAGCCACGCGGCGTCGGAACACACAAGCACGGTCGTCATGCCAAGCGCGTGGGGCGCGGTGAGATTTTGCGCAAGATCGTCGAACATCACCGCGCGTTCGGGCGCAATGGCGAATTTGGACAAGAACATCTCGCACGGCGCGCGGCGCGGTTTCGGTTCATAATCGGCGGCCTGAATGTCGAAGATCTCGTCAAACAAGTCCAAAATGCCAATCGCCCGCGAGACGTTCTCGGCATGGGCGGCCGAACCATTCGTGTAAATATATTTGGGTCCGGGAAGGTCAGAAATAGCGGCGCGCAAATGCGGATCTTCGCTTACGCCCGATAAATCGATATCGTGCACATAATCCATAAAGTGGCGAGGATCGACGCCGTGCTCCGCCATCAAGCCCGCCATTGTCGTTCCGTAGTCAACGTAATATTGCTTTTGCAGACGTCGCGCGTCGACGTGCTCTAGTTGCAACTCTGCTTGAATAAACGCCGCCATCCGCGCGTCTATTTGCGCGAAAAGTTGGCACTCTGCCGCATAGAGCGTGTTGTCTAGGTCAAACACCCAGCTTTCAATGTGGCGGAGATCAGCCATCAAAAGACCTGGCGTGCAAAACGCTACTCAGTTTGTGGTTGCGACAACGGGATCGGCGAATTGGTCCGCCGTGAAATCGAAGGTGGCTGAGTCTGCGCCGCCGATCTCATAGCGACGGAACATCGCCTCATCGAGGTCGCGGTCGCCACATGGCAGCTCGTTTTGGAGATCAAAAAGAATCGCGTTGACGCAAAGCGACTTGTCGCCGCCAACCAGAACGGAATCGGTCTGGCCGCGCTCCATCACCGCATGGATGTAATAGTGATCGTGCGCCAACTCGCCCTTCAGGATTTTCGCGCATCCCCCGGGCTCGATCCGCCACCAGCCTTTGCTGATGTAGTCTTCTTCGCCTTCAGGTTCTGCGATCGCGCTCCAAATCAAGTTGTCGGTTTTGTTGCAATAAAAGAAACCGAGTTTTGCATCCGCCGCATTGGCGTCTTCGATCAACGAGTCGATGAGATCATCGTCAATATTGGCGCCTTCAGTGAGCCCTTTGGCGTCGCGGTACGAGGCGATTGCACGCTGTGTCGCGCGCCCCATGGCGCCGTCTATCCGGCCCACATCTTTGCCGACGTCATTCAACAAGCGCTGTACGCCGGCGACTTCCGCCGAATAGACCGTATAATTTCTGGCCTCAGTGAAATCGGTTTGCCAATTGCCGCCCGCTGCATTTGTCACTTCCACGTCGAAAAAGGCGCGCTTGCGCATCGGGTCGTCGCGGCAAATATCTTGATTGCGCAAGTTGAAGAAACCCGCATTTTCCACGCACAACGGCGTATCGCCGGACCACGTCCGCAATTCGCCTTTGTGGCCAGGCACTGCTTCCGCGTAAACAAAATAGCGGCCGGGATTGGTCTGCTCGGCAAGCGCCACTTTGCACTGGCCAGGCCGCAGGCGCCACCAACCGCGCGTCGCCAACCGGTCGCCGTCCACGTAACCAATGGATGCAGACAGCGCGTAGCTCGATTTATTGCAAAGCGTATATTTTGCTGACGCGCCGCCGGCGCTTATGGCAAAAGCGAACAGAGTCAGAATTAGGATTCGCATAATGCGCAACGCCCAGGTTTCGCTGTTAAGACGGCGGCTAATTCAGCCGAAACCGGGCCGTGGATCAAGCGCTAGGCGCTTCGGCGGCGCATGAATTCTCAACAACCGGCACTGTCTGAAGACCTGTTCCGTGAACCGGAGGCCGCCGCGCAACGCGCAACGGTCTTGTTTCCGCTGCCGCTTTTTCAGACCTTCGACTACTTATACGACGGACCGGAGACGCTGGAGCCTGGCGTTTTCGTGCGTGCGCCCTTCGGGCCGCGGGAGGTTATCGGCGTCGTATGGCCCCAAAGCGGCGCGGCGGCGCCAGCTGCGGAAAAGCTCAAAAAAATCGCCGGCCCGTGCGACGCCCCGCCTTTGGCCGCTGACATCATTGACTTCGTGGAATGGGCCGCGCGGTACACCATGTCGCCGCTGGGCTCCGTGTTGCGCCTGGTGATGCGTGCGGGCGACGCCGTGGCGTCCCCGAAACTGGTGAAGCTTTTTGAAGCGGCAGGCGCGCCGCCCGAGCGCATGACGCCCCAGCGCCAAGCGGTATTGCGCGCAATGGAGGACGGGCCGAAATCAGCCGCCGCATTGGCGCAAGCAGCCGGCGTTACCGACGGCGTCGTGCGCGGGCTCGCCAAAGCGGGCGCGTTGCGCGCGATGATGGTCGATCCTGACCCGCCATTCGAGCCGCCTGATTTGTCGCGCAAAGGGGCCGACCTGTCAGCGGACCAAACCGCCGCGCTGAACAAACACGCGGAGGCTATCGCCGAAAACCGAAGCGGCGCAGTCTTGATTGACGGGGTCACGGGCTCGGGCAAAACGGAAGTATATTTGGAAGCGATCGCCCGAGCGTTGCGTGCTGACGAGGCCGCCCAAGCCCTCATCTTGATTCCTGAAATTGCCCTCACCCTGCCCTTCTTAAAACGCGTCGAAGAGCGCTTTGGCGCGGCCCCCGCCCCCTGGCATTCGGGAATGAGCGGCGCCCAGCGGCGCCGAGTGTGGCGGCGGGTCGCTGACGGCGGCGCGCGATTGGTCGTTGGCGCGCGATCCGCGTTGTTTTTGCCCTTCCAACGGCTAAAGCTCGTCGTCGTCGATGAAGAGCATGACGGGGCCTATAAGCAAGAAGACGGCGTCATTTATCACGCGCGCGACCTCGCTGTCGCCCGTGGCGCGCGCGCCGGATTCCCGGTCGTTCTGGCCTCCGCGAC
>JBCDBM010000004.1:0-38569 GCA_039183665.1 Pseudomonadota bacterium
CACCGCAACCGGCGCGCCAAGCATCTTCGCAAGCGCTCTAGAGCGACCAAACGATTCTTCGATTTCGAAAATATCAATCGGACCGGTTGCCTTGGCGGTCTTGGAAGCGGCCGCGATGCGTCCCGCAAATTGCGCGGCCTTGCGCTCAAAGTGGCGATCGGCGCCGATCGGCATTTTGTCGATGAACTTCGAGGCAAAACTCGACTGCGCAGGGGCCAGCTCGATGGCGCGGCTTTCCCCGTCTTCGGTCAAATCGGTTGAGGTGATGACGACGCATTCATGGCCCATGGATTCGAGAGCGCGCGTAATGCTGTCCACATACGTCACGATGCCGTTATGCGTCGCCTCAACCGGCCATTGGGGTGAAAAAAAACCAATTCTCATCGGGCGCCGTGCTTCCTCGAACCAACAGGGCTCGTCGGTTGAAATCGACCTGCAATATTAATGCTATTTGACAAAGTTTCGTTACGCGCGCCTGCGGCCCGTTCGCACAGAACAGCGCCGGCGAACGAATGCCGCCTCTGATTACAATAAAGATTCCCGTTTCGTTCCAATCACCCTATGGTCGCCGGTCATGGTTGAGTCGATTCGAATTTTAGGCATTGATCCGGGCTCCGCGGCCACCGGCTGGGGTGTTATTGACTGCGCCGGCGCTCGGTTGAGCTATGCGGCCTCTGGCGTCATTCGGGCGGGTCGGGCCGCCAACCACCCAGAAAAGCTGGCGAAAATCTTCTCTGCATTGCGCGCGCTCATCGAAGAATACCGCCCCCATGAGGCCGCTATTGAGGAGACATTCGTCAATAAAAGCGCCCGTGATGCGTTGGTGCTGGGCCAGGCGCGCGGCGTCGCGCTCTTAGCGCCGGCGTTGGACCAACTTCCCCTCGCCGAATACGCCGCCAATACGGTGAAAAAAACCGTCGTCGGCAAGGGCCACGCAAAAAAAGACCAGGTCGCCGCAATGGTGAAAGTCCTGCTGCCCAAATGCGGCGCGCCCGGCGCTGACGAAGCCGACGCGCTCGCGGTCGCCATCTGCCACGCCCATCACATGGGTTTACGAAAATTGGAGGCTTCATGATTGGGCGACTGCGCGGGGAAATCGTTTCGATTGATGTGGACACAGCGCTTATCGATGTGTCCGGGGTTGGCTACGAGGTGAATATGACCCCGCGCCTGCTGCAGCAGTTGGCTGTTGGCGAGCCCGCAATAGTGTCGATCGAAACGATTGTCCGCGAAGATTTCATTCGGCTTTACGGGTTTTCCAGCGAAGCGGAGCGCCGCTGTTTTCGATTGCTGCAATCGGTGCAAGGGGTCGGGGCGAAACACGCGCTTGCCATGCTTCAGGCGATGACGCCTGACGATCTTTATGATGCGATCGCGCTCGAAGACGTCACCGCGATCTCACGCGCCCACGGGGTAGGCAAAAAACTCGCCCAGCGCATCGCCAGCGAATTGAAATCAAAAACCGGCGGCGAGGCCAGCGCAGCGCTGACGACCGCAGCGCGCACGACGGCGGCGCCCGCAGCAAGCGATGCGCCGCAAACCCAAGCCAAAGGCGATGCCGTCTCAGCACTGGCGAATCTGGGCTATGACGGAGCCGACGCCCGCCGTGCGGTGGCCGCCGCCGCCGCGGACATGGACGCCCCTGGCGTTGAAGAGCTGATCAAGGCAGCGCTGAAAGAATTGGCGGCCTGAATCATGGTAGCGCAGGATGTCTGAACCCGCTTTTTCTGACGATCGCCTGATCGAACTGGAGCGCAAACCAGAAGACGCTGACGCTGCGTTGCGCCCAAAATCGCTCGACGATTTCGTCGGCCAGCCCCAAGCCAAAGACAATCTCCGCGTCTTTGTGGGCGCCGCGCGTAAACGCGACGAGGCGCTAGATCATGTCTTGTTTCACGGCCCGCCGGGGCTCGGTAAAACCACCCTCGCCCATATCGTCGCCAACGAACTCGGCGTGAACTTTCGCACGACCTCAGGTCCCGTGCTCTCAAAGCCTGGCGACTTGGCAGCGCTTCTCACCAATTTGGAAGCGGGCGACGTTCTGTTCATTGATGAAATCCACCGCTTAACGCCCGCGGTCGAAGAAGTGCTCTACCCCGCGATGGAAGACTTCGCGCTGGACTTGATGATTGGAGAGGGCCCCGCAGCACGCTCGGTGAAAATCGATTTGCCGCGCTTTACGCTCATCGGGGCCACAACGCGCTCCGGGCTCTTGGCGAAACCTTTGCTTGATCGGTTCGGCATTCCCGTTCGCTTGGAGTTTTATGAGCGCGCTGATCTCTGCCGCATCATTAAGCGCGCCGCCACAATGCTCAGAGCGCCAATCGACGCGGACGGTGCCGATGAGATTGCAAAGCGCAGCCGCGGCACGCCGCGCGTCGCCGGAAGGCTATTGCGACGCGTCCGTGATGTGGCGACAGTTGAAAATGAGGACGTCATCAATGCGAGCGTTGCCGATCGCGCGCTCAAACGACTTGATATCGACGCCTTAGGCCTGGACCCCTTGGACCGGCGGTATCTACGTCTCATCGCAGAGCATTTTGGCGGCGGACCGGTGGGCGTTGAAACCATTGCTGCAGCGCTCGCCGAAGCCCGGGACGCGGTCGAGGACGTGATCGAACCATTCCTGTTGCAACAGGGTCTTATCCAGCGCACGCCCCGCGGCCGCGTGTTATCGCAAAGCGCCTGGCGCCATTTGGGATTGCCAGCGCCCGCAGCGGACGGCGCGTCATCGCCGCTATAGACTCATCTCAGGACTTTCGAAGCGAAGGCCGACACGGATCACACGTCAATCGGCGCCATTCATAATCTGTTAACGGACAAACCGTTGAGAGATTGCTGGAAGCCTTCTGTCAAACAAATGGGAGTATGAGCGACCATACGGGCAGCGAGCGCGCCGCGTGACGAAAGTCACAGCGGGCTCTCGACGACTGCATTACAGAAGGTTAAGGTAAAGACGAGTAAAATGGGTGCGTCGGGCGTGACTGATATTTTTATTTCCTACGCACGCGAGGATCGCGACCGCGTCGCGCCCATCGCGCGGGCGCTGATCGCGCAAGGCTATAACATTTGGTGGGGGCCGACGCTCGACCCCGCCTATCGCACCGAAATCGAGCCTCAATTAAAAGCCGCCAAGTGCGTTTTCGTGATTTGGTCCCGCCATTCGGCCAATTCCCGGTGGGTGCAAGAGGAAGCTGAATTCGGCCTTGAACGGAACAATCTCGTTCTCGCAGAGATTGAACGCGCGGCGCCGGAAATCCCTGAAAAGTTGTGCGCCAGTTTGTCAGCGGATCTCATAGAATGGGATGGCGATCGCGATGCGCCCAGGTGGATGCACATAAAGGACACGCTGGATCGGCGCATGCGCGGTGAGAAACCGAAGCCTTGGAAAGGCGAAACCGCATCAATGCGCGAAACCTCACCCGGTGAAAAAGCGTTCCGCAGCGATGTATCGTTTAAGGCGACGAAAAGCGCGACCACGTTCACGCTGTTCTCTATATTGACGAATATTCTGTTTTTCGCGGCGCTCATTTCAGCCCCGCTGATCATGGTGGAGTTGCCAGACGCCTTTCGCAATGAAACGGTCGCGCCGCTATCCATGCAGGCGATTTTTTATGACACCGCGTCTTGCTGGACAAACGGAAATTACTCTTTAAGCGGAACATGCTCGCCGAAGGTAGGGTGGAAATTGTCTTCCCTTTTGCTGTTGGTTGGCCTGTTGTCAGCCGCGACACTGATCGCCGCCGCGCTGGCCTTCGCCCCGCCGATGAAGTTCACCATGCGCGCCGTGCAAACGGGCGCCGGCTTTGGCATCGCCGCTCTCATGGCGGTTTTTGCCTGGCGCACAAGCCTTGGGACGCTCGGCATGTCGGGCATCGCCTGGGGCGCTTATATGGCGGTGGCTGGCGGCGCGCTGATCGCGCTGTCCAATCTACTGCGCATGTACCGTCGCTAAGCAGGCAAAGACCGTTATGATGGGGACATGAGCGAACCCGTCACCTACACCTTGCCCATCCGCATCTACTATGGGGATACCGATTTTTCCGGCGTCGTTTATCACGCCGCTTATTTGGAATTTTTCGAGCGCGGCCGCACGGAAGCCCTGCGCGCGGTTGGGGTCGACCACAAAGCGCTCCTGGCGATGGACGACCCGCTTGCCTACGCCGTTCGCAAAATGAACATCGAATGGATTGCCCCGGCGCATATCGACGATCTCTTGGAAGTGCGGACGCGGTATCCAAGCACCCGCGGCGCGCGCATTTTCGCGGAGCAAGAAATTTGGCGCGGCGAGGCACTGCTGTGTCGCGCCGAGGTGGAGATCGTCAGCATCACGCTAGACGGTCGCCCGCGACGGCCCCCGGAGCATGTGAAACAGGCCTTCACAGCCCACGCAGAGGCCGTAAACGGCGAAAAGACGGATTAAACTTTCGCAATTGCGCCGCCCCTCGCCTTTGCAAAACCCTGCAATCGCCCAAATTTGCGCCAAAAGGGGATTAAGTTGCGCTCAGTTCGATGTTAACCATGAGTTCGGCTTTGCGCGCGCATAAGACGAGGGGTGTCTTTGCGCCGTTTGCAGGGCGTTTTGTTAGTTCAGGGCGGCGAGCACGCTGAAAGCCCGGTAGTTCAGGGGACGATCATCAATGGAAACGGAAGTCGCAGCAGCCGCGCTTGGCGGCGAATTCAGCCTGTGGAGCCTATTCCTGCATGCGGACCCGATCGTGAAGGGCGTGATGGGCATCCTCGTGTTGGCGTCGGTTTGGTCATGGGCGGTCATTATCGACAAGTCGCTGACCTTCGGGCGCTTGAAGCGCAAATCCAACAAATTCGAAGATCAATTCTGGTCCGGCAAACCACTGGACGAATTTTACCGCAAGACTCGCGATCGCCAGGACCACCCTATGGCGCGTGTTTTTGGCGCAGCGATGGAAGAATGGGAGCGGTCTAAAGACTCGCAGAAGTCAGAGTCTATGGTCGTCGGGGCGCGCCAGCGCATTGATAAAGTCCTTTCTGTCACTGTCTCGCGGGAGCTGGAGAAAGTCGAAAGCCAGATGAACCTCCTGGCGACAGTGGGCTCAGTGTCGCCGTTTATTGGCCTCTTCGGAACCGTCTGGGGCATCATGAACGCCTTCCAAGCGATCGGCGCCACCCAAGACACCAACCTCGCCGTTGTGGCGCCCGGCATCGCTGAAGCGCTTTTCGCAACAGCGCTGGGTCTTCTCGCCGCCATTCCGGCGGTTGTGGGCTACAATCGCTATTCAGCCGCGCTCAACTCATTCGCCGTGCGCCTGCAAGGGTTCGCCGAAGAGTTTTCCACGATCATTTCGCGCCAGCTTGACGAGAGGGCGCGCTAATGGGCGTCCAGCTTGGCGGCGGCGGCGGCCTGCAAGGTCGACGCGCCCGGCCCATGTCTGAGATCAACGTCACGCCCTTCGTGGATGTGATGCTGGTGCTCCTTATCGTATTTATGGTCGCTGCGCCGCTGTTGACGGTCGGCGTCGCCGTGGATCTGCCTGAAACCGCCGCAGACCCCATCCAGGAGACCGGCGAACCGCTCACTGTAACCGTGACGGAAGATGGCACCATTTTCGTTCAAGACGTCGTCATCGAATACGAAAACCTCATCCCGCATTTGGAAGCGATCGCAGAGGCTGGCTATGACCAGCGCATCTTCATTCGCGGCGATGAAAACAGGGCCTATGGCGACATTGTTCGCGTGATGGGCCGGATCAATTCAGCCGGGTTTCGCCGGATCGGCCTCGTCACCGATCCCGAGCTTGAGTGACGCGCGCAGCACAAAGACCGAGAAGGAAGGGCCGTCAGTTCGATGCGTTTTGGCCTGTTTGTATCGCTCGTCTTTCACGCGTTGCTTTTAGGCGGCGGCGTTATCTTAGTGCTGCCGGAAGCTTGGCGCCCAAATGTCGAACCCGAGCCCTATATTCCGCTGGAGCTGATCCGCGAGGCAGAACTCGATCTGACGACCAGCGTCCCGGCCGCGCGTCCGGAGGAACCTGAGCCCGAACCTGAAGAACCGGACTTGCCAGAAGAGCCAGAGCCGGAGCCAGAGCCGCAACCCACGATCGAGGAAGAACCGGCCCCGGAGCCGGAGCCCGAACCCGCGCCGGAACCGGAGCCCGAGCCCGAGCCCGAACCAAAACCCGAGCCAAAGCCTGAGCCCCCAAAAGAGCCCGAGTTAGATTTGGGCGCCCTAGAAGACTCGCTTTCAACCCTAATCGACAAAGAACGTGAAGAAACTACAGCGCGCAACGCCCCATCGGAGACGGCCGAGACAGCCGAGGACGCCCGCCCTGCGATCGGCGCCGGTGATCGCTTAACAGCGAGCGAAGAAGACAAAATGCGCGCAGCGGTCGCCCGGTGCTGGAATGCGAGCGCCATCGTCGGCGCCCCCGAGCCCGAAAAACTGATTGTCACCATCGAGTTTGAACTCAACACGGACGGCACGCTTTCCTCAGCGCCGCGCGTGGCCAACGCGACCCAAATCAATCTATCGGGGAACCGGTTTTGGAAAGTCGCCGAACAGACAGCCTTGCGCGCGGTGAATCTTTGTGCGCCCTACGATTTTCTGCCTGTGGATCGCTATGACACATGGAAAGAATTCCGTTTGAACTTTGATCCAAGCCTCATGGCCGGATTTTGACCACACATTGGGTTTAACTGGTCTCTCGACCGAATGATCTAAACCGTACGATACGAAAAAGAGTGAACCGATGATGAAACGCGCCGCTGCTATCCTTGCCGCCCTCGCCACCCTTGTTTCCGTGGCGCATGCCCGCGTCACCGTGGACATCACCCAGGGCAATGTCGATCCAATGCCGATCGCGATCCCCAGCTATTTAGGATCCAACGACGGCACCATGGGGCTCGGGCGCGACATCACCGAGGTTCTGCGCAACGACCTCAACCGGTCTGGATTGTTCTCGGTAATTGATCCGCGCGCCTACATTCTGCCTGGCGACAACGAAAAACGCGGCGTCAATGTGATGCCGGTCTTCCAGAACTGGCGTCTTATTAACGCGCAAGTTCTCGTGATTGGCGAAGTGGAGGAACTGCCTGACGGACGCATTCAAGTCGCAACGCGCGTTTGGGACGTTTATGCTGATGAACAGTTGGGCGCGGTCGCGTTTAAGACGCCGGCGGATAATTGGCGCAGAGCCGCTCATAAAGTCGCGGACTTTGTCTACAAATCGCTGACGGGCGAGGACGGGTATTTCGACAGCCGCGTTGTGTTCGTTCACGAGACGGGCCCTAAAGAGAATCGCGTCAAACAACTTATGATCATGGACCAGGACGGCGCCAATCCCGCGCCGCTCACCGATGGTCTGAACTATCAAGTGCTGACCCCGCGCTTCTCACCGACGCAGCAGCAGATAACCTATATGGCGCTGTTCGATGATCGTCCGGGCCAGGTCTATCTCTTCAACATTGAGACCGGCGAACAAGAGCAGCTTGGTTCTTTCCGAGGCATGACCTTCGCGCCGCGCTTCTCGCCCAATGGTCAAGAAGTGTTGATGTCCGTTGAGCGCGACGGCAACTCCGACATCTTCACGATGGATCTCGCGACGCGCCGGTTAATGCGCCTCACCGAACATCCGGCGATCGACGTCTCCCCGTCGATGTCGCCAGACGGCCGCCAGATTACATTTACGTCAGATCGCGGCGGTTCAACGCAAATATACGTCATGAATGCTGATGGTCGCGGTCAACGGCGCATCACCTTCGGACAGGGCCGATATCAAACGCCTGTGTGGAGCCCGCGGGGCGACCTCATCGCCTTCACCCGCCAATATAACGGTCGGTTCTATATTGGCGTGGTGCGACCGGACGGCTCCGGGGAGCGTTTGCTTACGGAAAGTTATTTTGAAGAAGGCCCCACTTGGGCGCCCAATGGCCGTGTCCTGATGTTCTATCGCCAGGATCCGCCGCGCCGTGACGGGTCAGGCAGCCAAACATCGTTGTGGAGCGTCGACCTTACAGGGCGCAATTTACGCCGTGTTCGGACGCCCGCCGAGGCCTCAGATCCCGCTTGGTCACCCCTCTTACCATAGCGAAATACGCCGTCTCGTGACGAAAAATTTATTCTCGTCCAAAAAACGTCGTTCTTGATTGAATTTGCGGACGCCGTTACGGTCGTTATCGTCGGTTAAATTTTAGGGTTTAACCGACATAAAACGGAAAGAAGCCCGTTTTATAATGCGGCAGCTGCGAACTTGGCGTCAGTGACATGGCGCTGGCCCGGCGGCTCCGAGAGGGCGGGTAAAAAGAGCAGGAAGTACGAGAGCAAGGATTGGCGACGGCGATCGGCGACGTAGGCTCGTTGCATAACCGTCCGTTCAGTGTGGTGAAAGTTTCTACTGTCCGGAACTGATGAAGGCGCCGGCGGAAGGGGAAGTGGAGCAGTAAGGTTATGAAAAAGCTTATTAAATTCTCAGGTGCAGTCGCGGTGATGGCGCTTTTGGCGGCATGTGCGAGCGGGCCGGACCTCGACGCGACAGCGGGATCATCCTCTATGGGCGCTGGCCCTGTTGGCCCTGCGCCAGGATCGCAAGCGGATCTCGAGCAAAACGGCCATCGCGTATTTTTCGCGCTTGACGAATATACGCTGACGCCGCGGGCTCAATCAGATCTGCGCCGCCAAGCAGCATGGCTGCAGGAATACCCGGAAACACGCGTCCTCGTTGCGGGCAACTGCGACGAGCGCGGCACGCGGGAATACAACTTGGCGTTGGGCGCACGACGCGCTGAAGCAGCGAAAGCGTATTTGGTGAGCCTCGGTGTGGATCCGGCGCGCATTCGGACGGTTTCTTATGGCAAAGAACGCCCATTGGATCCGGCCTCAACCGAGCAGGCTTGGTCGATGAACCGCAATGCGACGTCCGAAATCGTCGCGGTGGGCTCTTAAAGCCAACGGCCCGGTTCTTTTTGGACACGGTTTGAGAGCGCGGCCCAAGTCGATTGGGGCGCGTTCTTTTATTGTCGCCCGCTTATCGCCAAATTCTTGGGCAAAAATCGCCTCGTGCGCCTTGCTGGTCTAAACGCCAAACCAGGATAAGATAGGAACGACCCTTGGGGACATTGGGGGAAGGAATTTTGTGATGGACCGATATCTTACGAAAAGCGCGATTGCCGCGCTGAGCGCCGCGACGCTGATGATCGCGCCCGCCAGCGCCGGCACGAAAGACGATGTCCGCGATCTGCAAGCGCGCATGACAACCGTCGAGCAGGGCGTCTCCGCGCAAAGCGCCGCCGTCGCGCAAATGAGTGCGCTGGAGCGGGAAATCCAAATTCTGACCGGCCAAGTCGAAGAACTGAGCTATCGACTGGAGCTATCGAACCAACGCTTGAACGCTATTAGCGCTGTGCTGGCTGGTGATCCGGCGTTTGAGGGCATTTCGCTGGACCCCACTTATGCGCCAGGCGGCGCAGGTCCGACGCCATTGGGAGGACCAACAAATTTGACGATTGGCGAGCCGGCAACGGGACCAGTCGATCCGTTGGGCGCCGTAGAGACCCCGAACACGCCGGTCACCACTGCAGAGCCTGACGATGCAGCGCCTACGGATGTTACGCTGCCTTTCGATCCCAACGAAGCATTTGACTACGCCTCCCGCTACTTGCTTCAGGGCGATTATCAGCGCGCTAAGGCCGCCTTCATTCTTTATGTGGAAGCGTTCCCGACCCATCCGCATACGCCCGATGCGCGCTTCCGCCTTGGCGAAATTTATCTCGCGCTTCGCGAAAATGCGGCGGCTGCAGAGGCATTTATCGGGCACATTCGCGATTACCCGAATGATCCGCGTTCGCCGGAAGCGTATCTGAAGCTTGGGACGGCGTTTTCGCGACTTGATAAGCCTAGTGAAGCGTGCACCGTTTTCAAAACGCTGAAATCAAAGTATCCGAACACAACGGCGACCATCAATCAGCGCCGGGACCTGGAAATGGCCCGCATTCAATGCGGCTAATTGCACGTTGAAGGGGCAAACCGATCCCCTAACGCCGGAAGCCTTTAAAGACCAATGCGCGGCGCTTTCCATCGCGCCGCCCTTTACCATTGCTGTTTCTGGGGGCCGCGATTCCATGGGATTGGCCCTACTCGCGGCAAAAGCCTTTCCCGATGATCGACATAAAATCACAGCGCTCACGGTTGATCACGGTTTGCGGCCTGACGCCGCCGACGAAGCGCGCCGCGTTGCGCAATGGTGTAAGGCGCTGGGGCTTCGACACGAAACGCTGTTGTGGGATGGTCATAAACCGCAAACCGGACTTCAAGAGGCCGCGCGCAACGCGCGGTATCGATTGATTGTCGAGGCCACCATCGCAGCGGGCGCGAAGGTAACGCTTACGGCTCACAGCGCAGACGATCAGGCCGAAACGGTTTTTATGCGATTGCGTCGCGGCGCCGGCGTTGCGGGGCTTGCAGCCATGCGCGAGAGGACCAAAATCGCCGCGGGGCCTAGCGATGCAATCACTTTGGCGCGCCCGCTTCTTGAGGCCACTCGCGCGCAACTGACGGCTTTATGCCATCAGTACGATCAAGACTTCGTCAATGATCCGTCCAATGATGACCCGACCTATGAGCGCGTGCGCGTGCGCGCTCTCATGGCGGCCCTCGAAGAACAGGACTTACTCACCGGCGACGCGCTAAGGCGAACCGCCGCCCACCTGTCGCGCGCCGAAGACGCGACGCGCGCCGCCGAAGAGCAGCTCTTCTTGGACCTACAGGGGTGCTTTTACGCCAGCGGCTGCGCGTCAGTGGACGGTTTTGCGTCGACCGCTGGCGCCGGCGGTCTTTACCGCCGATTGATTTTTGCGGTTAGCGGCGCGCAGTACGCGCCAGGCGCCGACGAGGCGTTGCTGGCAGTAAAAACGGCCTGGGAAAAAGGCGCCGCGGCCGTCAATGGCGCCCTTATCCGGCGATGGCGAGATGAGATCTGGTTTATGCGCGAACCCGCCGCTCTGCTGGGGCGCGCGGGGGTCTCGCCGATGACCGAGGCCGCATTCCCGCCGAATGGGCGCCTCTTGTGGGACAACCGCTTTATCATCGAAATCGAGCACACACGCGCCGATCTTGCTGCGAAATTAATGGTTCGACCCTTTGGGGCGGAAAAATCTTTGCCGTCCCACGACACTGCAGCGCGCCGAGGCCAGCCGGCCGAAATCGCCTGGACGGCGCCGGCGATATACGATGAAAATCAATTACTTGCCGCCCCCTTGCCGCTCGCTCCGGACCACCCATCTATTCGACTACGCGCTCTTGCCGAGGAGCGCTTTTCCGGCGCGATCATCCGTTTTTGATCGCGACGGCATTTTCTTAACAGCTCTGCGGTGGCGCGGGTCTTTGTTAAGACCTACATTGTAGAGCTGAAATAACACGGAGGGGCGGCGCTTCACGCAAGCCGGGCCCCCGCCGCATAGGAGCACTAATCGTCACATGAACGGACGCAATATCCTGATCTGGGGCCTCGTCATCGTCTTTTTTCTCGTCGCCCTGCAAATGTTCGAATTTTCAAGTCCCGGCGCGCAACCTGAAGAGTTGAGCTATTCGGAGTTTGTCGGTCGCGTCGATAGTGGCGAGATCCGCTCCGCGGAAGTCTCTAAATCCCAGGTGACAGGCACGCTGGCCAATGGCGAGCCATTTGTTACGACAATCCCCGACAATGGGCAGACCACCATCGCCGATCGGTTGAACCAGGTAGGCGTCCAGACCGAGATCAAGAAAGAAGAAGAGCTGCCGCTCTTGCTGTCGATCCTGGTCAACTTGTTGCCGCTCGTTATTTTTCTGGCTTTCTTCTTTTTCATCATGCGCCAGATGCAAGGCGCTGGCGGCAAGGCCATGGGTTTTGGCAAGTCGCGCGCAAAATTACTGACGGAGCGCCAAGGACGCATCACCTTTGATGACGTCGCAGGCATAGACGAAGCCAAAGAAGAGCTGGAAGAAATTGTCGAGTATTTGAAAGACCCGATGAAGTTTCAGCGCCTGGGCGGCAAAATTCCCAAGGGTGCGCTTCTGGTGGGTCCTCCGGGTACCGGTAAAACCCTGTTGGCGCGGGCCATTGCAGGCGAAGCCAATGTACCGTTTTTCACGATTTCAGGATCGGACTTTGTCGAAATGTTTGTGGGCGTAGGCGCAAGCCGCGTCCGCGATATGTTCGACCAGGCTAAAAAGAATGCGCCTTGCATCATCTTTATCGACGAGATTGATGCGGTCGGCCGTCACCGCGGCGCAGGTCTTGGCGGCGGCAATGACGAACGCGAGCAAACCCTAAACCAATTGCTGGTTGAGATGGACGGCTTTGAAGCCAATGAAGGCATCATTCTCATCGCCGCCACAAACCGTCCGGACGTTTTAGACCCAGCGCTGTTGCGTCCGGGTCGCTTCGACCGTCAGGTCGTTGTTCCGAACCCGGATGTTATTGGCCGCGAGAAGATCTTGAAAGTCCATATCAAGAAGGTCCCGTTGGCGCCGGACGTCAACGTGCGCACCATCGCGCGCGGCACGCCAGGATTCTCGGGCGCAGACTTAGCCAATCTCGTGAACGAAGCGGCCCTATTGGCGGCGCGGCGCGGCAAGCGCTTTGTCACCGGCGCGGAGTTCGAAGACGCCAAAGACAAAGTGATGATGGGCGCCGAGCGGCGCTCCATGGTCATGACCGAAGAGGAAAAGGCGCTGACCGCCTATCACGAAGCGGGCCACGCGATGGTGGCCATCGATGTGCCGGGCAATGATCCCGTCCATAAAGCGACGATCATTCCGCGCGGCCGCGCACTTGGCATGGTCATGTCGCTGCCTGAACGCGATCGCTATTCCATGACGCTTCAGCAAATGAAGGCGCGCATCGCCATGGCCATGGGCGGCCGTGTCGCTGAAGAGCTGAAATTCGGCATGGAGAAAGTAACCTCCGGCGCGCAACAGGACATCGAACACGCAACGAAAATCGCGCGGGCCATGGTGACGCAATATGGGTTGTCGGAAAAACTTGGGCCCGTCGCCTATGCCGAGGACGAAGGCGAAGTGTTTCTCGGCCAATCGATCGCTCGGTCGAAAGCCATCTCGACGGATACAGCGAAAGTCATCGAAGAAGAGATCAAGCGCTTTGTCACCGAAGGGTTTGACGAGGCACGCCGTGTGCTGACGGAACGACGAGACGATTGGGAGAAGCTCTCTCAAGCATTGCTCGAATACGAGACGCTCTCTGGCGATGAAATCAACACGCTGTTGAGCGGCGGTGAAATTGTCCGTGAAGATCCGAATGACTCCTCGGATACGCCTCCGCCAAGCTCGGTGCCCTCTGCGGGCGCACCTGCGGATCGCAAACCACCCGAAGGCGGCGCAGAGCCGAGCCCCCAAGGGGCATAAGCACGCCGATCAATGAGTGAAATTCCAAAACTGATGGGCGTTATTAACGTGACGCCCGATAGTTTTTCCGATGGCGGACAATTTTTAGATGCCTCGGCCGCGATCGATCACGGGCTCAAACTGATCGACGACGGCGCGGACATTCTGGACATTGGCGGTGAGTCGACGCGCCCTGGCGCTGAACTAGTCCCCGAGGACGAAGAAATACGCCGGGTGCTGCCCATTATTGAGGCGCTCGCTCAAAGGACGCCAACGACTCTGTCGATCGACACGCGCAAACCCGTTGTTGCGCGCGCCGCGATCGGCGCCGGCGCGCGCATTTGGAACGATGTTTCAGCGCTCACCTTCGCGCCGGACAGCATGGCGACGGCCGCAGACCTCGACTGCGATATTGTCCTCATGCACGCCCAGGGCGATCCACGGACCATGCAAAACGATCCGCACTACAAAGACGTGGTCGAAGACGTTCTCACGTTCCTCACGCAACGGATTTCTTCCTGCATGGCTGCGGGGGTCGAGGAAGGTCGCCTAATTATCGACCCGGGGATCGGCTTCGGCAAAACGCGAGAGCACAATCTGGCGTTGCTGCGCAATTTAGAGCGCTTTTCTGAGCTCGGCGCGCCCGTACTTCTGGGCGCTTCACGAAAGCGGTTCATTGCCGCGGTGGACCGAGACGGCCCCGCAGATGAGCGCCTTGGCGGGTCGATCGCGGCGGCGCTGGCCGGCCATCGCCAGGGCGTATCAATCGTCCGCGTTCACGATGTGGCCGAAACCCGGCAGGCTTTGGCCGTCGCCGGCGCCATTAATTAAACTTGAAGTTGTAGGCTTTTGCGCGTTAAGGCATTGGCCCGCTTCTTGTGATAGGGTGATCCCCATGCGCGGCGACGACCAGAAAACCGGCAAACGCGAGATTTTCGGCACCGACGGCGTTCGCGGCCTGGCGAATGCCGGCGCGATGACGCCAGACGGCATTATGCGCCTGGGGCTCGCGGTCGGCCGGGTGTTCAAAAGCGGCCAGCATCGCCATCGCGTGGTGATTGGCAAAGACACGCGTCTATCGGGCTATATGATTGAACCGGCGCTGACGGCGGGTTTTGCCGCCTCAGGCATGGACGTTTTTTTGCTCGGCCCGTTGCCGACGCCCGCAATGGCGATGCTAACCCGGTCTTTGCGCGCGGATCTCGGCGTGATGATATCCGCGTCACATAATCCGTACTCCGATAATGGCGTGAAGTTCTTCGGGCCTGACGGCTATAAGCTGTCAGACGAAACTGAATATGAGATCGAACAGCGCATGCGCGACCCGATCGATACGGGGCTAGCCCCATCAGCAGAATTAGGGCGTGTAAAACGCATTGACGATGCCCGCGCGCGCTATATCGAGTTCGCGAAAGCCGCTTTCCCACGTCGCTATTCTCTTGATGGATTGCGCGTCGTCATCGATTGCGCCAACGGCGCGGGATACAAAGTCGCCCCCACCGTGCTTTGGGAGCTTGGCGCTGAAGTCAGATCCATTGGCGTTGATCCCAATGGTTTTAACATCAATGACAGCGTCGGCTCTACAGCGCCAAAGCAAATGCAAGACGCTGTACTCGAATATCGCGCGGATATCGGGATCGCCCTTGATGGCGATGCGGATCGCGTCATTATTTGCGATGAGAAGGGCGAGATCGTTGACGGCGACCAAATCCTCGCGCTCATCGCGACCTTCTGGAAAGACCAAGATCTGTTAAAAGGCGGCGGATTGGTTTCCACGGTGATGGCGAATATGGGCCTGGAGAAATTTCTGTCCGCCAGAGACCTCACCCTTGAACGCACTAAAGTCGGCGACCGCTATGTTGTCGAAGCGATGCGCGCGGGCGGCTACAATGTTGGCGGCGAACCCTCCGGCCACGTCATATTGAGCGATTACGGCACCACCGGCGACGGGCTCGTGACAGCGCTGCAAGTTTTAGGTGTTGTGGCAGCCGAAGGACGCAAGGTGTCGGAGGTCTGTCACAACTTTGATCCCTTCCCGCAATTGCTGAAAAACGTGCGCTATCGCGGCGGCGATCCTCTAAGCCAAAGCTCGGTAAAGGCCGCCATTGAAGCGGGGCGCGCGCGCTTCGGCGAACAAGGGCGATTGGTGATCCGTCCCTCAGGCACTGAACCGGTGATCCGCGTCATGGGCGAAGGCGAAAACAGCGCGCTCGTCTCACAAGTCGTCGACGATATTTGCGCGGCAGTCGAAAAAGCCAGCTAGCCGCTGCTAATTCGGGATAGCAATTATATGCCGAGGCAAGGCCGTTTGGTCTGGCGTGACGTCCACGACATCACCGCTAATGGAGCGGCATCGATAGTCCGCCTTCGCTAGCGCGCCAAGCGCGCGTGCAACGCCTTCAGGATTGAAAAAATGCAGCTCGCAAAGAATAGCCGGGCGAACAACTTCGAGGATTTTTTGTGCGCCGGTGAGGACATCGCCCTCGCCGCCTTCCACATCGATTTTAACGAGGGTTGGCCGCGGCGCGCCCTCGGCGATGACGCTGTCTAAAGACCGCACCGAAATAGAAACGGTTTCACCGTCAGGCGCCATGGCTTGGTTCACGAGACGCCCTGAGAAGGCGCCGCCGCGGCGATCGAACTGCATCTCACCGTCTCGCGCGCCAACGGCAATATCGAATAAGCGAACATTGTCAGCCTGCATCCGATCGAGCGAGCGTCGAAAACACTTGAGATTGTTCTCTTCAGGCTCAAACGCACAAACGGCGCCTGTCGTCCCAACCCAGTCGGCCGCAAGAAACGAAAACACGCCGACATTGGCCCCGATATCGTAAAAGACATCGCCGTCCCCAAGATGGTCTTTGACTGCCTTAAGCGCGCCTTCTTCATAATCGAGACGCGCGTCTTTAGCGATTTGCCCGTGCAACAAAGGGTTAACAATGATTGACTTTCCGTTCGGAAGGGCAACCTCACAATACGAGTTGGCCGAAAGGCGTTGGGCCAGTTGGCCAAGGCCCAACTGGTCGAGAACGAAACGCCGTTGGCGGTGCGGCAAGAAATTGCCAAAACGGCTGATCGACTGAAGCGCGCTGTTCTTCATCGCATAAATCCCCGATCGCGCGCTGAGATGGCGCGACATTCGGAGCATCAAAAAAAATGTTTACAAAAGCATTGCGACGGACGCGAAAGCGTCCGTCGCGCCTGCAATTTTGGTCTAGTTTTTAGATGACAATCCGCGCGCGGGGCGAACAGTGACGCTTCGCGACCCGATTAAGTCTTTTCCCCGATACGTAGCGCGCTTGGGGCCCAACGGCGTAAACATCGCAAATGAGCCGCGCCGAACGACCGCGCCCGACATAATACTCCGTCAGGGTGATCTGCGCGCGGTAGCGCGTTGGGAATGTCTCGCGGCGGAGAATGCGCCGCTGCTTCGATTTATAGTGATGAGGCCGCGCATGCTTTTTGTGTTTTTGCTTGTGTCTATGGCGGTCGCCATGGGCGGCATAGCCGACAGAGTAGGATACGTAGTAGCCGTCCTTGTCATATCTGCGCGCGCCGTAATCACCGCGTTTGTCATGGGCGTAATCGTAATGGTGTTGCGCATGACCGCGATGATCATGCCGCGACTCCGCGAACGCCGTCGCGCCGAGCGCCATGGCCGCCAGGCCCGTTGCTCCGGCAATAAGTGTTCTGGAAATAGTCTTCATATCTGGTCTCCGACAATCACCCCAGCCGGCGCCAGCCCCTCAACTGCTTCGATCATCATGGGGTCGAAATGCGGCGAATTTGGAGCAGAATTTCCACAAAATTCCGGAACAAGCGTTTTTCGGCGCAACACAAATGAGTGAGCCAATGGCGGCGAAGCCGATTTGCCATTCCAACGCAAATCACCTTAGCGTCGCGCATTATGGCTTATGATGAAGGTCATTCCCGCATCGCAACAAACCAGGCCGAGCCAGAAACGGCTGGAGCCCTTGATACCTGCGGCATGGCCCAGGCTGTTGGCGTTATCGGCGATCGCTGGACCCTGTTGATTATTCGCGCCGCCTTAATGGGCAATACGCGATTCGACGCCATCAAACAGGAACTCGGCCTGCCGCGCTCTGTGCTCTCTGACCGACTGAAGAAGCTCACGGAGGCGGGCGTCCTAAAGAAGCGGCGCTATCAGCTCCCGGGCCAGCGCGCGCGGCATCAATATGTTCTGACGCCCCGCGGCGTCGATCTTGCCCTTCCGCTCATCGCCCTTATGAAATGGGGCGAAAAGCACCTTCTTGACGGAGAGACGGGCGGCGGGATCGTCAGCCGCCAAACGGGCGCGCCTCTCAATATTGGCCTTGTTGACGAACATGGCGAAGCGGTGCGCATCGAAGAAGCGCAGTTTCGCCTGAGTCTGTAGCGCTGATGCATTGCGCGCCCCGCGCCCACCGCTAAAACCTTCTTCCATGACTTGTAATTTCTCTCGACGCGTCAGCGCCCAATGAAGGGTCGCGTCCTCATTATTGCCGGGTCAGACCCTTCTGGGGGCGCGGGCATCCAGGCTGACATCAAGACCGTGACGGCGCTTGGCGGTTATGCGTCGACGGCGATCACAGCGCTAACGGTGCAAAACACAAAAGGCGTCACCGCCGTTCTTCAAACACCGCCAGATTTCATCCGTGATCAGATAGACGCTGTTTTAAGCGATATTGGTGCGGACGCCATCAAGATTGGCATGATCGGCGATGTCGCTGCGGCGCAGAGTATTTTGGACGCCCTCCAGTCAATGAAAGCCGATTCAAGCGACGGGACGCAAACACCCATGGTGCTTGATCCGGTGCTCGTCGCGACCAGCGGCGACGCCTTAGCGGCAAGCGGGGTCGCCACGTTCATCCGGGAACGGTTGATCCCGATCTGTGAAGTCGTAACGCCCAATTTGGACGAAGCCGAGGCGCTGACCAGCGTCTCCATTTCGTCACCTGATGATCAATCGCGCGCTGGAGAAAAGCTCTTAAAACTCGGCGCAAAAGCCGCGCTCATCTCAGGGGGTCATATAGCGGGCGATACGATAACGGACGTCCTCGCGACCAAAGAGGGGACGAGACTGTTCTCCAACCCAAAAATTGAAACCACTTCGACACACGGGACAGGCTGTACCCTGGCGAGCGCCATCGCAGTCGGATTGGCGCAAGCACTGCCGCTTGAGCGCGCCGTCGAGCGCGCCATCGCTTATGTTCGCAAAGCCATTGAAACGGCGCCGAGCTTTGGCGCGGGCGCAGGACCGGTTAATCACACGCATCCGCTGGACGCGGACTGATCGCAGCAAGGCGATAAATTCGCCCTTGACCTTGAAGCGGTTCGCGCTACATGTCGCGACGGGCCACGCCTCCCCAACGGGGCGCGACCCATCTGCAAGGATGGGAGATACATGATGGCAGATAAACCGACGGCGCGTCCTGAGCGCCCCTTTTTTTCGTCCGGACCATGCGCCAAGCGCCCCGGATGGGCACCCCAAAATTTGGATACGACGTTGCTGGGCCGGTCTCACCGCTCCAAGCCCGGCAAAGCTCGCTTGAAAGAGGCGATCGATAAAACGCGCGCCGTTCTTGGCGTGCCTGATGATTATTTGATTGGCATTGTACCAGCCTCAGATACAGGCGCTGTCGAGATGGCCATGTGGTCGATGCTCGGCGATCGACCGGTGGATGTTCTCGCTTGGGAGAGCTTCGGGGCCGGCTGGGTCACGGACGCCGTCAAACAGCTCAAAGTCGACGCCAATGTGTTGGAAGCGCCGTATGGCGACATCGTCGATTTGGCCGCCATTAATCCGGCCCATGACCTCATTTTCACGTGGAATGGAACCACCTCAGGCGTCCGCGTCCCGAGTGCGGATTTCATCAGCGCCGAGCGCGACGGCATCGTTATTTGCGACGCCACGTCGGGCGTCTTCGCGCAGAAGCTGGATTGGGCCAAACTCGATGTGGTCACTTATTCCTGGCAAAAAGCATTGGGCGGCGAAGCTGCACACGGGGTTTTGATTTTAGGGCCTCGGGCCGTTGAGCGTTTAGAAAGTTACACGCCGCCTTGGCCATTACCGAAGATCTTCCGCCTCACTAAGGGCGGCAAGATCAATTCTGGGATCTTCTCGGGCGCAACGATCAACACGCCCTCCATGCTATGCGTTGAAGACTATATCGACGCATTGGACTGGGCCGATGGCTTGGGCGGACTCGACGGCCTTTGCGCCCGTGCTGATGAAAATTTGAGCACGCTAGAAAAATGGGTGTCAGCGACGCCTTGGGCGGCGTTTTTGTGCGCAGATCCGGCCATTCGCTCTAATACCTCCGTATGCCTGAAAATCGTTGATCCCGACATCGCTTCACTCGACGCTGATGCACAACGCAATTTCGTCAAAGCAATGGAAAAGATGTTGGAGATGGAAAATGCCGCCTACGACATTGGCGGCTATCGCGACGCGCCGCCAGGATTGCGCATTTGGTGCGGCGGCACAGTCGAAACCGCAGACATCCGCGATTTGTGTCCGTGGCTGGATTGGGCGTTCGCCCAAGCCAAAGCCGCACTTTAACCATAAGTCTTCTTTGAAATTTCAAAATCAAGAGAGGGGTAACGATGCCCAAGGTTCTCATTTCCGACGCGCTTAGCGAAACCGCCGTGCAGATTTTTAAAGATCGCGGCGTCGAGGTCGACTTCGAACCTAAGCTCGGCAAAGACAAAGATAGACTCTTATCGATCATCGGTGAGTATGACGGGCTCGCCGTGCGCTCGGCGACAAAGGCGACGGCGCCGATCATCGAGGCTGGTAAAAATCTCAAAGTCATTGGTCGCGCTGGTATTGGCGTTGACAATATCGATATTCCCGCAGCGACTGCAGCGGGGATCGTGGTGATGAACACGCCCTATGGCAATGCAATCACCACCGCGGAACACGCCATCGCCATGATGTTCGCTCTATTGCGAAAAATTCCGCAGGCCAATGAATCCACCCATGCTGGCAAATGGGAGAAGTCAGCTTTCATGGGTTCAGAGGTTTACGGAAAAACGCTAGGCGTTATCGGCTGCGGTAATATCGGGTCAATTGTCGCCGACCGCGCGGTGGGTCTTAAAATGCGCGTTGTCGCCTTTGACCCGTTTCTCAATGAAGAGCGTGCTCTTGAGATGGGCGTCGAGAAAGTAGCACTCGACGACTTGCTCGCGCGGGCCGATATTGTCACGCTCCATACGCCGCTTACGGATCAAACGCGAAATATCTTGAGCGAGGAGAATATTGCCAAGCTCAAAAAAGGCGCCTTCATTGTGAATTGCGCGCGCGGCGGTCTGGTGGATGAAACAGCGCTCAAAGTCGCATTGGACGAGCAGCGCATTGCCGGCGCAGCGCTCGATGTTTACGAAACAGAGCCCGCAACCGAGCACCCGCTCTTTGGCCACCCGCTTGTCGTCGCAACGCCGCATCTTGGCGCCTCTACAAAGGAAGCCCAAGAAAATGTCGCGTTGCAAGTCGCAGAGCAGATGGCTGACTTTCTGACCCGCGGGGCCGTGACAAACGCGCTCAATAGCCCTTCGGTAACCGCAGAAGAAGCGCCGCGGTTGAAACCATTCATTGCGCTCGCCGAGAAGCTCGGCGCGTTTGCGGGACAATTGACTGAGACGGGACTGAAGAAAATCCACATCACGTTTGAAGGCGACGTGGCGGGGTTGAACATAAAGCCCCTAAGCGCGGCCGCAATCGCTGGCGTATTGCGGCCGATGCTGCAGGACGTGAATGTGGTGAATGCGCCGGTTGTGGCGCGCGACCGTGGTATTTCCGTTGCCGAAACTCAGCGCGAAGAAGCAGAGAATTTTGACAGCCTTATCAAACTAACCATCGAGACCGAAAAACAAGAGCGCACCGTATCCGGAACAATTTTCGCGGGCGAACCACGGATTGTTGAGATTAAAGGCGTTGATATGGATGCCGCCTTTGCGCCGAATATGCTCTACACCACCAACTCGGACAAGCCAGGATATATTGGCGCGCTCGGTGGAACGCTTGGCGAAGCAGGCGTCAACATCGCAACCTTTAACTTAGGCCGCGCAGCGCCCGGGGGCACGGCGATTGCGCTACTGGCTGTAGACGAGCCGATCGCGGAGGATGTGCTAGAGCAAGTCCGCGCCCTGCCCCACGTTGTGCAAGCCAAAGCTCTAGCTTTTTAAAGCGGGCGGATTGAGCACAAGAAAAAACCGGCGCCCCAGAGGGACGCCGGTTTTTCGTTTTCGAGCGTTTTTAAAGCTAATTCCGTTTGCGACGTTCGCGAAGGATCAGTCCAAGACCAGCGAGCAAGCCGATTGAACCTACAGCGCCACCGACACTCAGCTCAGGAACTTTTTTCGCACAACGCCATTTGCACTTTTTCTTTTTCTTCTTTTTGTTTTTCTTCTTTTTATAGTCGTCGTCGTCATCATCATCGTATCTGTCGTCGTCATCGTCATCATCGTCGTCGTATTTCTTCCACCAACTTCCCCAGTACCATGCATTCTGGTCGAGGATGGAATCATAAGCTGATACTGACGGAGCGAACGATGTCGGCTCCCAACGATCAGCGGCCAACGCCGATGTTGAGAACAAGGCAAAAAATGCCGCGAGCAATAGCTTCATGAGATACCCCCAATACGCAAACTAACTGGGGCGGAGTTACTACAATTATAATCAGTTAGTCAATCACTTTGCGCACAACGCAGGGGTGTAATTCTTGGTTAATTCAGCGCTAACCATACAACTATTTGGTTTTAAATTAGTCTGTACTACAATTATTTTTATATTTTTTTAAACGACCCACCCTGATCGTTTTTTAGAAAAAAACATGGTTACTAGAAAATAGTGACGGTCGCACCGAACAGTATTTGGTTAACCCACAAATCTGTCTCCAAACTGCCGCCGCCATTCAACTCTGCATCAATGGCCGAATAGGTGCGCTTGTACTCCACAAAACCGGATACTGGACCAATCAAATCAACGTCTAAACCGACAAAGCCCTGCGCTGCGACACCCGCAAGTTGCGATTCAAATGTCGATGTCGTCATTGCCGTGTCGACCACCTCTACGTAGGGCAAGGACACGCCAACCCCGACGCCGACATAGGGCGTAAACCGAGAGATATTCTGAAACCGGTACTGGCCGTTGAGCATCACGAAGTTGAGCCCGTTGGTGAACTCGAAGGTGTCAAAATCGGGATGCGCCTCAGCGACAACTTTGGCGTGCGTGAACTCGGCACTGATGCCGATCGACTCCCGTTTTTCCAGCCAGTGTGTGACCCGAAAGCCATAATAGGGCGGCTCGCCGAACGACTCCCCCTCGAAGCTGAAACGGTCGGATTGCGGTCCCGCCCCGGCGTTGAAGTCATAGTCAACATCGCTGTCGCCGGTAAAATTATAGCCCAAATACGCAGAGACGGACGTTTCGCTATGCGCCGCGCCGGCCGCGCCCAAAAACACCGCCGCCGCCAGCAAGCCGCCAATCAACCCATTCCCCGCCATCTCTCGCCCTTTCACGCCGTCTACATCTCGCTCGCGATAGGGTTAATCGGATAACGCGGCGGAGTCGATGCGCTCTTGCGACGCCTTGGCCTCCGATGCGCCGCGCTCTGCATTGACCCCACAGCGAAACCGCCTAAGGTGCGCGCGCTTTTCCTGGAGGGATTATGACGGATGTGGCGGTCATCGGCGCGCAATGGGGCGACGAGGGCAAAGGCAAAATTGTGGACTGGCTTTCGGCCCGCGCGGATATCGTGGTTCGGTTTCAAGGCGGTCACAATGCGGGACACACATTGGTCATCAATGGGGCGGTGTATAAGCTGTCGTTGTTGCCGTCCGGCGTCGTCCGTCCAGGCTGCAAAGGCGTCATCGGCAATGGCGTCGTGGTGGATCCGTTCGCGCTTATCGCGGAAATCGACCGCGTTGAGGCTCAAGGCGTCTCGATTACGCCAGAAAACCTGCTCATCGCCGAAAATGCGACGTTGATTTTGCCCATCCATCAGGAACTCGACGAAATGCGCGAAAGCGCAAAATCAGGCGTCAAAATCGGCACGACCAAGCGCGGTATTGGCCCGGCATATGAAGACAAAGCGGGCCGGCGGGGCTTGCAAATCATCGATTTGGCCGACCCGGCGAGCCTACGCGGGAAAATCGACAACATTCTGGTTCATCACAACGCGTTGCGAGCGGGCCTCGGGGGGGCGCCTGCAGATGCGAACGCGCTGGTCGAGGCGCTTACACGCGTCGCGGACAAGATCACGCCCTTTATTCGCCCAGTTTGGCGCGATCTAGACCACGCCCGGCGCGAGGGAAAGCGGATTCTCTTTGAGGGCGCACAAGGCGTGCTTTTAGACGTGGACCACGGCACCTACCCCTATGTCACATCGTCGAACACCGTGGCGGGTCAAGCGGCGGCCGGCTCCGGCCTAGGCCCAAGAGCCATCGGTTATGTTTTGGGCATCGTCAAAGCCTATACGACGCGCGTGGGCGGCGGCCCGTTTCCGACCGAACTCAATGATGAAATCGGGACGCGATTGGGCGAGCGCGGCCATGAGTTTGGAACCGTGACCGGCCGGCAACGGCGATGCGGATGGTTTGACGCGGCGTTGGTGCGCCAAACCTTAAAGATATCCGGCGTCGATGGCGTCGCGCTAACCAAGCTCGACGTCTTAGACGGTTTTAACGAGCTAAAAGTCGGCGTTGGCTATGACATAGACGGCGAACGGTTTGATTTTCTACCCTCAGGTGCGGAACGCCAAGCGAAAGCCAAACCGGTCTATGAGACCCTAGAAGGCTGGTCAGGCTCGACCGCGAATGCGCGCTCCTGGGCGCAGCTGCCCGCAGCGGCTGTCAAATATGCGCGACGCATCGAAGAGCTCATCGAAACGCCAATCGCGCTTGTGTCCACCAGCCCAGAACGCGATGACGTCATCTTGATGCGGGATCCTTTTCAGGACTGACCTCCGAGGAACGCGACCTGATGTTCCGCGCTATTCATCTGGGTTGCTGACAAAGCACGCTTAAGGGTTGCGTGGGAAGGTGTACGCGATGAAGGACCGTATCAAAGACATCCTCTTTGCGGCAATTGTAATTGGCGGTGTCGCGTTCTTTGCAGTGACTGGCCGGTCAGCGGAAACCGAAAGGGACTATGTCCACGGCGCTGCGCCTGCGGTGATCGCCGCCACTTTCTCCTCAGCGTGGTGCGCGTCCTGCAAAATACTGGAGCCAAAACTCGCGGACCTGGCGCCGGTATTTGCCGACCAGCCAGTTCAGTTTATCAAGCTCGACTTCACTTTTGGTCAGTATAATGAGCAAAAAGCGCGCGCGGCGGCGCTCAACTTTGAAGGGGTCTTCAACGCCTATGAAGGCGCGACAGGATTTACCCTGTTGCTGGACGCAGAAACCGGCGTGTTGATTGACACCCTGACTGCGAACCATTCGAAGAACGCGATGGAAGCGGCGATTGCCCAAGCGTTATCGATAGCGCAGCGCAACAATTAATGACGCGTTGCAATCGCGGATTTACCTTGCTCAGAAGGTTTTTTTGGGGCACACTTTTTTCATCCCGAGGGGCGTCCCGCCTGTCGACAGAGTCTCGACGGCTCGTGCGACGCGCATCTCTCACCGACTGATGGCAGCGAAAGCTGACGCTCAGTCAACAGAGCAATGTGCGCCAGGGAGCGGTGGCAAATGGGACTGAGACGAACCCTTATAACCTGATCCAGGTCATGCTGGCGCAGGGACGGGCGACTGGGCGGCCTCGACTGTCTTTTGACAGCGCGGAGGCGGCTGACTTCGAGATCCCCATCGCCGGGACCCGTAAACCGAAGGTGCGATGGGGCGTTCGACCAGCGTATTGATGTGTTCTCTGAAGTTGTCGCGTTAGAACCTGAAACAACGCCGTGGGTGCGCGATGTCCTTTGCGCAGTCAACGGTTGAGTTCGGCCATCTTTCAATTGGGGCCTTGTCCTTGAGAGCCCTGTTTGTCCATGAAATCCTGTTTGGTTGGACTGCGGCTTTAAGATCAGCCATTGCCGACGCTCATGATCACTTGAGGCAGGACACTGCCTAGGCTGACAGGTTCATTTCTTTGATCCCCTCTATATAAGAGTCGAAACGCGGCGAGACTGCGAACACACAGGAACAGTACTCATGACGCCCGACTCTCGTGTTATTGTGGAAAAAAGATTTTGCGGTCCAGCTCAGTCAGGTAATGGCGGGTATTGCGCTGGCCTGTTTTCGCGCCCTGTCAAAGGCCCCGCGCAGGTAAAACTAAAAGCGCCGCCGCCCCTCGATACCCCAATTGCGATCCGTGCGGAACAAAATGGCGCGTTCGCGGCCTTTGCAGGGGAAACGCTCATTGCACAAATGACGCCGGCTACGCTCGGCGTAACGCCCCCACCGATACCCGACGACGCATCCATCAACGCTGCACGGGAGTCTTATTTGGAGAACGAAGCCTCCGTCCACGTCATTCCCGGATGCTTCGTATGCGGACCGAACCGCCAAGAGAGCGACGGGCTTCGCATCTTTGCAGGCGCAACCGCCGACAGCAACGTGAACGCCGATTTCTGGACGCCGGGTTCGGATCTCGCCGGCGAAGATGGTTTGGTAAAAGATGAATTTCTATGGGCTGCACTGGATTGCCCGAGCTATTTCGCCCTTCGCTTGGGCCCGGTCTTTTGCCTGTTGGGGTCGATGACGGCGGAGGTCTACCATCGCCCTGAAGCGGGCGTGCGGCTCACAGTTCTGGCGTGGCCAAAGAAACAAGAGGGCCGAAAGCACTTCGCCGATTCTGCAATCTTCGACAGCAATAACAATCTTGTCGCCGCCGCGAATGCACTTTGGATTGAAATTGCGGACCCCGCTTTGCGTGGAAAGTTAAACCCGGACAGTTGAGCGCTGCCCGGAAATAGTAATTTCCGCCGCGCTTTGTAGCAGGTGAGAACGACTCCGTTGCGCACATACCCCTACTTCGCCGCCTACCACGCTGACGGTCTGTGCGCTTGATCGTCTTTCGCGACGAATGACGACACCAATCGCGCAAGAGGCGCGGGTTTATTTATCTCGAAGCGATGTCGACGCGTTCAAGACGTTACGTCGCTCTCACTATCATCGCCAGAAGGTGGCATCGGTTCAGCCGCCATGGGGTCGAATTGCTGAATGAGCATTTCGATCAGTGTCGTGATATTCCCTTTGATCGATCCTTCATTCGCAAGCTGTAGCCGTTTCACGCCCATAAAAGCGTCGCCGACCTTCGCAGTGTAGGCCTCTTCTATCGTCTCCTCGAAGACCACCTCGTCTGTCGCAAGCTCAGTAAGCGTATAATTTACAATTGACGTCACGGTTATATTGAACCCCGCCAATGGCTGTTTGAGCTTTTCAAGATTTGCGTCGAGCCGATAATCACCGGCATCTGTTGCGAGCATAGCGTGCGCGGCGAAAGACTGCCGCAGGGCCTCAGCGAAGTCCTCGCTCGATACTTCAGACGTCCATAGCGGGTTTGTTTCTTTCCCGCCCGTAACATCGCCCATGCTTACAGCGGATCGGAGCGGCGACTCGTCTGAGATAATCGTTGTTTCAGAAACCTCCGCCAACATTGCGCCGGGATCTGACGCTGACGCACAGGCCGCTAGTGAAATCGCGCACACGGCGATAGCAAGTCTCTTCATCATTTTCTCAACCCCCCGTTTTCGTTTGCAATCTTGACACAGAATACATGAAACGGAAAATTGGGCAATCACTATTCAAATAATGGAAAATAGTGCATGCGCTTTTTTATTTATATAGCTTGCATTTTTTTGTGCGCGTGCGGCGGGCGTGTGTCACGGCCCATCGCGATGGAAAACTCTTTCGACGATCAACTCAGTTGCGACCATCTTTCTGGCGAGTACGACAATAATCTAAGACGCCTTGAGGAGCTCACCGGAGAAAAAAGCGAACGACTAGCGAATAATCTAGGATTGCTTCTGACGAGCCCGCTTTTCCTAGATTTTTCGGATACGATTCGAAATGAAGTCGAAGCAATCGCGGCGCGCAATGACCGATTGTTGATGCTCATGTCTGAAAAAGACTGCCCGCCGCCTGAGCCTCTTCCAAGAGAGGAGGATTAAGCGATTTCCGCATTTTATCGCGCCAAGATTCGTCGAGTGCAGAAGCAATGGCGGGGCGGGCTGGAGAAGCGATCAACAATCGTCGCTTTTGCTTGCTGTGAGAGAATAGCTTTGGTATTTCTCCCTCATTCCGAGGGGCGCCGGCGGTACCGGCTGAGATTGGGCTGGTCGTCCAAGCACCCTTTGAACCTGATCGGTTAGAACCGGCGTAGGGACGGATCCATAAGGCGAAACCGCCCCTCATCCTACGCCACACAAATAGCCGCGAAGTGCGGCGGAGCGAACGCGATGAACAAGCACGTCCCCCAGTCCGAATTTCAAACGCCGGAAGTCACAACCGGCCCGTTGCCGTCAAGCCGAAAGGTGTACGCGGCCGGCGAGCAATTCCCGGATTTGCGCGTCCCCTTGCGCGAGATTGACCTTCATCCGAGCGCGAATGAACCCGCGCTTCCGGTCTACGACACGTCGGGCCCTTACACGGACCCCAATGTAACGATTGACGTGGAACAAGGCCTCGCGCGAACGCGCACGGCGTGGGTCAAGGAACGCGGCCATGTTGAAGAGTATGACGGACGCAACGTGAAGCCGGAAGACAATGGCGGCGCGGCGGGCAAATATCTCGCGCGCGAATTCCCCATCAAACACCGCCCCTTGCGCGGCACGGGTACGGGGCCTGTCACACAATATGAATTCGCCAAGGCCGGGATCATCACGAAAGAGATGGAGTTCGTTGCGATCCGAGAAAATTTGGGCCGCAAGAAGATGCTAGAGGGCGCAGAAGGCCGCGTCGCGCTCGGCGAGAGTTTTGGCGCAGAGATCCCGCCCTTTATCACGCCGGAATTTGTGCGCGAGGAAATCGCCAAAGGCCGCGCGATTATTCCGTCAAACATCAACCACCCGGAGATCGAGCCGCAAATTATCGGGCGGAACTTCCTTGTAAAGATCAACGCGAATATCGGGAACTCAGCCGTCGCGTCCTCGGTCGAGGAAGAAGTCGACAAAATGGTCTGGGCGACGCGCTGGGGCGCAGACAATGTGATGGACCTCTCCACGGGGCGGAACATTCACAATACCCGCGAGTGGATCATTCGCAATAGCCCCGTGCCCATCGGCACCGTGCCGATCTACCAAGCGTTGGAAAAAGTCGACGGCGTCGCCGAAAACCTTTCCTGGGAGGTCTATCGCGACACGCTGATCGAGCAATGCGAGCAAGGCGTCGATTATTTCACCATCCACGCCGGCGTGCGCCTGCCCTATATCCATCTCACCGCTGAGCGTGTGACGGGCATCGTCTCCCGAGGCGGGTCGATCATGGCCAAATGGTGCCTCGCCCATCATCGCGAAAGCTTTCTCTATACGAACTTTGAAGAGATTTGCGACATCATGCGCGCCTATGACGTCTCCTTCTCTCTCGGCGACGGGCTGCGCCCGGGCTCGATCGCGGACGCCAATGACCGCGCGCAGTTTGCTGAATTAGAGACCCTTGGCGAGCTAACCAAAATCGCGTGGGACAAAGGCTGCCAGGTGATGATCGAAGGGCCAGGCCATGTGCCCATGCACAAAATCAAAGTGAACATGGACAAGCAGTTGAGAGAATGCGGCGAGGCGCCGTTCTACACGCTTGGGCCGCTCACCACTGACATCGCGCCTGGCTATGACCACATCACCTCCGGCATTGGCGCGGCGATGATCGGTTGGTTCGGCACGGCCATGCTTTGCTATGTGACGCCTAAGGAACATTTGGGCCTGCCCGATCGGGATGATGTCAAAGTGGGCGTCATCACCTATAAGCTCGCGGCCCACGCGGCGGACTTGGCCAAAGGCCATCCGGCGGCGCAATTGCGCGACGATGCGCTCTCGCGCGCGCGTTTTGAGTTCCGCTGGGAAGACCAGTTTAATTTGAGCCTGGACCCGGAAACCGCGCGCGAGTTCCACGACCAGACACTGCCCAAAGAGGCCCATAAGGTCGCGCATTTTTGCTCCATGTGCGGACCAAAATTCTGCTCCATGAAGATCACCCAAGACGTGCGCGATTATGCGGACGGCCTCTCGGATAATGAAAAGAAAGATCTCGAAAACCTTTCGCTCCAAGGCATGCAGGAGATGAGCGAGAAATACAAAGCCATGGGCTCAGCGCTGTACTTGGAAGCGGATGCCGTGAAGAAAGCGAATGAGGGGTTGTGAGGTTTAGTCGATACAAATCCGCCTAAATGTGAAACCGAATTGAGTCAGGTGAAAAACACCTCTGAGCTTTTTCAGGAGCAAATCATCACCAATCGCTTTATCGAGATGCGTGGGAAGCTCTTCCAATGCTTTGTAGGCTTTGTCATCGTTGAGCTGTTGTCCCGGCGGGATCGAGATCAAGCGTAGCCGCACGAGGTTATCGATATACTCCGAAAACCTGCTTGGACAGTCTATCTCTGAGTCTTGTGCTAGACGTGATAGGTAACCCGGAAAGTCATTATGTCCGCCATTCTTTGCGACAAGCCGAAGAGTTATAAAAGGAAGTCCCTGAAGGGGGTGCTGAAATTGCCGCAAAACCTTGGCTTCATCTGGTGTTATTTGTTTAAGAATTTCAACAAAAGAGGGGTGGGCATGGGCTGCGGAATTTTTGTCCATTGACGATGCCAGTAAATTGGCGAACTCGTCTTTCATCTTTGAATAACGTAACGCTTCGACCGAAGGCACGGCAATATCTGGATCAGGAACTTGAACATCTTCCGGAGATGTTTTTCTCTTTTCCAGTTTCTCAAAAACCTTTGCCTTAACGTACTCTCCAATCTGTTCGAAGCTCCAAACCACTGCTTGAACGGGCATTAAGGCCACATTCACCGCTCTTCCAAGAGTGTCGCCAGCCTTTCCCACCTGTTTCGCCGCCGGAGCGAAGGCATCCTCGTAAGCGGTTTTGAACGCCTCTACGGCTACTTGAGATATTGCATTTCCGTCTTCGGACATGGCCTTCTCTCATCATTTGCTTTGAAGCACAGATTTCATAGATTTGGCGTGTTGACTTTCATCATGCATAGATGTCGCGGTCAAAGCCATACTACATTTTTATGGGAGGCATTTTTTGGGTTTGTATATATTTTTGTCGATTGGCGAGAGTGAACGCAGCGATCAATTGAGACATCATATGCCCCGGCTCAGCCATTACTCGAAAGGCTTGAACTTATTTTAATGGTTCTGGATGCCCGGAATAAATCCGGGCATGACGCTCTGAGGGGTTGGGGTAACAGATTGAAAACCCGGGCATGACGTTGCAATAGTTTAGACAGAACGAATAACCAACAAAACTGTCATTGCCGGACTTGTTCCGGCGATCCAGCAGGCCAAACGACTAGCGCCCTATACGAAAGCGCAAGGCATGTCGAAGGACTATTGTGTCTATATCTTAGCGAGCAAACGCAACGGCACTTCGTACACAGGCGTAACGAGTGACATTGCTGGGCGGGTTTGGGAACACAAAGCGGGCGTCAATCAGGGATTTACAAAACGATACGGTGTAGGCCGGCTTGTCTGGTACGATGCTTACGATGATGTGAACGCTGCTATCCAGCGCGAGAAGACGATCAAAAAATGGCCGCGCAAATGGAAGCTCAATCTGATTGAGACGAACAACCCGGATTGGCGCGATCTTTATGATGATTTGGGAATCTGACGACTTCTTTTGCGTCTAGATTGCCGGAACAAGTCCGGCAATGACAATCAAATCCGAGCCGCCCTCCCTCATTTGTCCGTCCACCACACCTCTGATAAGCTCTGCGCATAAGAAACAACTGGGGAGACCGTCATGAAACACGTCGCCATCGCCATGGGCGTGCTAAGCCTCACAGCCACAATCGCGGCCAGCGATGCGGCCGCGCAGCAGTCGCTAGAGGAACAAGTTCTCCGGGCCATTACCGGCGCGGGCGATAATGATGAGAATGATGACGCGCCATCCGGCGCGCTGGGCCTTATCGAAAGCCTGCGCATTCTTGAGACAACCAACGATGACTACTCGAAGATGCATGGCGCGCTTGTGGTCAAATATTACAACGACGAAGAGCAGCTTTTCCGCTGGGGCGGATCGTATTGTCCTGGCCGCAATCTTACCGATGCGAATAAGCAAGTTCTGGCGACCGCGTTCGCCAGCGGTATGAAAATCCGCGTTGAGACCAAAAATGGTCAAGGCGGCGCGCAATGCATTGTCGGGTTTGAACTCAGCAAATAGCGGACGTTATCGAAAGGATCCCTCCCCCCAATGCCCTACGCCCTTTTCTCTGTCGGCATGCTTGGTCTCCTGGTGTTCTTCCTGGGACAGAATGTTTCGTTGGTGCGGCGCTCGGTGGCCGTCACCCAACGTGAAGAAGAAGCAGACCCCAAAAGCGCGTTGCGCAAGGCGATCCGCGCCCATGGGAACTGCATCGAATATTCGCCCATGCTGGCGCTGATGATTTTGGCGCTGGGACTGAGGATGCCGCTGACGCCGTGGTGGATCGCCGCCTTGATGCTGCTCGCGGTTGCGGCGCGCTACATTCATGCGCTGGGGATTTTGACCGCCGAGAGCATCTACGCGACGAATTCTCTACGCTTCATCGGCGCGTCACTCACCTATGTCACCGGCCTGGCGCTGTCGGCGATATTGATCTGGCGCGCCACCTTGTTGTTCTAGAAGGCGCACTCAGCGCGGTATGGCGGAATAGAGTAGCGGCGAACTGCGACCCGCATACGCAATTACGTGACAGTTTCCCGCAAAAAGGGTATAAGGCCGCCACCATCGACGACGAACGTTTTGCACTGCCTGACCGACTTTCGCCTAAAGACGAAACGCCTCTCGCAAGACCCAAGACTTGGTTGATCGATACAAGCCGGCTTAGGGGATGATGCAACGCCCCCAAAGCCAATCGAAACGCCAAGTCTGAAGGAGACACGATCAATGGCGACTGGAACGGTGAAGTGGTTTAACGCCACCAAAGGATATGGGTTTATTGAGCCCGAAGAAGGCGGCAAAGACGTGTTTGTGCACATCTCAGCTGTGGAGCGCGCAGGCCTCCGCTCGCTGCAAGAGGGCCAACGCGTTGAATATGAAGTCTCAATGAACCGCGGCCGCGAGGCGGCGGACGGCTTGAAGCCTCTATAGAGCGATACCGGCCCCTGTTTATGCTGGGCCTTTAATCCAAGTGCTGAACGCGCGGGCGATTTTGTCCCCCGCGCGTTTTTTGTGCGTTTTTTTCACCAAGCCCAGCGTCGCCTCGCTTTCGCCCGCGCCCGCGGCGCGCTAGAACTCGGCCCTCGCCTCTTCTCATTTCCCGACCTCAGGAGACCCCCCATGAGCGACGCTCCCGAAGCCCCGAATTACAAATTTGATACAGCGCTCCTACACGCCGGCGGCGCGCCGGACCCCACCACGAAAGCGCGGGCAACGCCGATCTATCAGACGACGAGCTATGTCTTTGACGACGCGGATCACGCAGCGCGACTGTTCAATTTGGAAGAGTTCGGCAACGTCTACACGCGCATTATGAACCCGACGACCGATGTGCTGGAGCAACGCGTCGCCCAGCTAGAGGGCGGCTCAGCCGCGCTTGCGGTGGCCTCCGGTCACGCGGCGCAGCTGGTGGTGCTGCACACTTTGTTGGAGCCAGGCGATCGCTATGTGGCGGCGCGCCAGCTTTATGGCGGCTCGGTCAATCAATTCGACCATGGGTTCAAACGCTTCGGTTGGGAAGTGGATTGGGCCGACGCCCGCGATCCGGAAACGTTCCGCGCCGCGCTAACAGATAAGACCAAAGCGATTTTCATTGAGAGCTTTGCAAATCCTGCCGGCGCCATGACCGATATCGGCGCCATCGCCGCGATCGCCAAAGAGGCCGGCGTGCCGCTCGTTGTCGATAACACGCTCGCCTCGCCCTATCTGTGCCGCCCGTTTGAGCATGGCGCAAATATCGTCGTCCATTCTCTCACCAAGTTCTTGGGCGGTCATGGCACATCCATGGGCGGGATCATTGTGGACGGCGGCAATTTTGATTGGTCCGCCGATGCACGCTTTAAACACTTAGTTGAGCCAAACACGGATTATCACGGCATTGAGTTTTACCCGACTTTTGGGCCGATCACCTTTGCGATTGCCTGCCGTGTGTTGGGCTTGCGCGCGCTCGGTCCTGCGATTTCGCCATTTAATGCATTCATGATTTTGCAAGGCATTGAAACACTCTCGCTGCGCATGGAGCGCCATTGCGAAAACGCGTTAGCCGTTGCCACCTATTTACAGGAACACGAGAAGGTGGCGTGGGTTTCCTATTGCGGGTTGGAGACCGACCCCGGATACGCCTTAGCGCAGAAATACGCGCCGCGCGGGGCCGGGTCTATCTTTACCTTTGGCGTGAAAGGCGGCTACGAGGCGGGCCTCAAAATTGTGAATGGCGTGCAGCTCTTCAGCCATTTGGCGAATGTGGGCGATGCGAAAAGCCTCATTATCCACCCCGCTTCCACCACGCACCGTCAGTTAACGGACGAACAGAAGGCGGCGGCCGGCGCAGGTTCGGATGTGGTGCGGCTTTCGATCGGCATAGAAGATGTGAGCGACATTATCGACGATCTTGAGCAAGCGTTGGCGAGTGTTTAACGGAGCTTCAGAGAACACTTGAAGCGAGCGGCTTAGTTCGCTTCAGACTCCAATCTAGTGATGACCGGGCGCAGTTCCGCGCGCCAATCGGGCGGCGCCAACCCAAAGGCCCGTTCAATGCGCGCGCAGTCTAGGACCGTGTGCAGCGGGCGCGCCGCAGGGGTCGGATAGTCAGCGGTCAAGATGGGTGTAACGGTCGTCTTTCGGCCGGCAATCTCAAATATCTTGTTGGCGAACGCCGCCCAGCTTATCGCCGGCGCGCCTTGATAATGGTAGACGCCATTGCCGGGCGCGCCGCGATATTTTTTACCTGCGATCGTCAAAATAGCTCTGGCGATATCGCGCGCAGGCGTAGGCCCGCCAACCTGATCATCAACAATGGAGAGCCCGTCGCGCTCGCGCGACAGGCGCAACATGGTTTTCACAAAATTGCCGCCATATTCGCAAAAGACCCACGAGGTGCGGATGATAACCGCTTCATTGTGGGCCGCTAAAACCGCTTTTTCACCAGCCAGTTTCGATGCGCCATAAACACCGAGCGGATTGGGCGTATCGTCCTCGCGATAGGCGCCGTCGGTATCGCCGTCAAAAACATAGTCGGTAGACAGGTGGATAAATTGCGCCGCCGCCGCTTTCGCAGCCAACGCCATTTCTGCCGGCGCGTCCGCGTTGAGCCGCTGTGCGCTGGCGGCATCGTCTTCCGCTTTATCAACTGCGGTGTAGGCGGCCGCGTTCACAACAACGTCCGGGTCATGCGTTTGAATAGCCGCAGCAGCCGCCCCGGGGGTAGATAGATCTGCGTCCGCACGCCCCAAGGCGATAGCCTCCGCATGACCTTCTGCTTCTTCCAAGAGACAGCGGGCGACCTGTCCATTTCGCCCGAAAATCAGCATGCGCATAATGCAGCCTTCCCTAAGGAGCCTGATCTGGCGATCCTATCGGACCATACCATAAGCGTCCGACAATCGCGCACGCGACCCATGATGCACCGCGGGCAATTTCAGCGGACGCAAAATCGGCGCCGGCCAGGGCCAACATGAACCAAGACGCTCGCGGGGGAAGCGCCTAGTGCGCGACCTCATCGCCTTGGAGCACCACGAGCGCATCAAGCGCCAGGGCGCCAGACTCGTTTGCGCGCAAGGGGTTGATTTCAACCTCGGCAATCTCGGGGTGGTCTAGCATCAACTGGCCGACGGCGATCGCGGCGGCGGCGATCGCGTCGCGATCACAGCGGGGCAGATTGCGGAAACCATCCAACAAAGCCTTGCCGCGCAGAGTATCGAGCATGTGCGCGACATCCGCCTTGCTTAACGGCGCGAGGCCGACGGACGAGTCGGAAACTGCTTCAGCGAGCACGCCGCCAAGGCCAATGACAACACAGGGACCCCATGATGGGTCGTTAACCCCGCCCACAATGAGCTCAACGCCCTCTGGCGCCATCTCCTCGACGAGCACGCGTCCTGGCGTTGCGGTTGGGATCTTTGCGATCTGCGCAAGCGCCGCTTCAAACCCAGCGTCGTCTTTAACATTTAAGATGACGCCCCCCGCCTCTGTTTTGTGGGCGATGTCGTCAGCTGCGATTTTTACGACCACTGGTTTGCTGAGCTCTGCAAAGGCTTCTCTTGCCGCGTCAGGCGTTTCACACAAAACGCTGCTCGGCACCGAAACGCCATAGGAGCGCATGAGCTGCTTCGCGCGTTTCTCATTGAAAGCGCCGGTCAGCGTCTCGGCCTTATCTGCGGGGTCGGCTCTGGCGCCTTGTTCGGACAGCCATTGATGACGCGCATCGGCGTCAAGAACGAGGCCAGCAAGCGAGAGCGTATCCGGCCCGAGAACCATTGGCGTGCCGGACGCGCGCAACCCCTGACGCGCCTCCTCGAGATCACCATCGGGGCCCAATGTACCGAAAAGAACAGGTTTGCCTGTCTTTTCAAACGCGGGCGGCAATACTTCAACCGGGTTCAAAACGGCCGGTTCACTGATCCCAAAGACAAGCACCGCGTCGATCGCATCATCTTCTGCCGCTGCGAGTACAATATCAGCGAAACCGGGTCCTGGGCGGCCCGTATCGATAGGGTTCTTAATGAACGTCATAGGCGGCAGGAGCGATTGAATGCGCTCCATGGTGGCGTCCGAGAGCGCGGGCAACGCGACATCAGCAGATTTGAGGGCGTCGGTAATGAGAAGACCTGGGCCCGCTTGACCCGTGATGAGCGCCACGCCGTTGGATGGTTTAGGCGGCAGGCGACGACGGGACAGGACAGCAGCCGCCTGCGCCAATTCATCAAGCGTATCGACAACTACCGCGCCGCTTTGCGTTAGCGCCGCGACCGTGCGTTCGCGCGATCCCATGAGATTGCCTGTATGCGAAACCGCAAACTCGCCAATGTCGGCTTTACCGGCCACGACTGTGATGACGGGTTTTTTTGGCGTCACGCGTTTGAGGGTCTCAAACACAGCGCGCCCGTCGGTAACGCCTTCCAAATGTAAGGCGATGGCGCGCGTCTTGTCGTCTTCTGCAAGCAATTCCAAGACATCGCGCGTTGCGACGTCTACCGCATTGCCGAGGCCTATCGCCACTGAGACGCCCTCGCCGAGCCTGCTCAACATATAGCCCAGGCTCAGATTAACGCCGCCCGATTGCGCGACGACCGCGATGTCGCCATCACCAAACGTATCAACGCCTGGAACAAAACTGGCGATACAGCCCGCGCCCGGGTTCACAAAGCCAGACGTGTTTGGCCCGAGCAAACGCAGTCCGGTTGATCGGCAAATCTCGCCGAGCTCATTTTCGAGTTTGGCCCCCTCCTCGCCGACTTCGCCGAAGCCACCTGAAATAATGAAAACGCCGCCGACGCCGCTGGCCGCCGCATCTCGCGCCGCTTGTACACAGAACTTTGCAGGGATCGCGAGAATGGCGAGATCAACGGGTTCAGGAACGTCGCCGAGGCTGGGATAGCAGGGAAACCCTTGGATCTCGGTTTCTCTTGGATGCACGCCGACAAGCGTGCCGGGAAAGCCCGCGAGCGTTTTCATCGCCTGAGAGCCAGCTTTCGCGGGGTCTGCGGAGGCGCCGACAATCGCAACAGATTTCGGATTAAAAAGCCGCCGCAGATTTTGGCGTCTCCGGTCTTCTAGCGCCTGACCCTCGAGCGCGGCTCCGTTCTGGCTGTCTCCCGCATGCGCCATATTTATCTCCCTTATTTTATCGTTCCGGCGTCGCTGAAGGTATACGACGCGCACTTGCGGCGCGAATTTTTGTTGACCTGCGCAACGCAACCGGTGGCCGAGTGCATTTCAATTCCGGTAAAATCAATAACTCACGACTGAAATTCGCCGGCATTCAAATTTAACTACCGTAAATTCGCTGATATACGAATTTAAATCAACAACGCTTTATTGTCTATCGATTGCGGGCAAGCCGCCGCGACGCGTTTAACGCCGGCAGCGACAGGCCAAGGGTGACTTCGCGACGCAAGCAACGCGTGGCAATGCGACGTCATAAAAACCTCAGCCTGCAAAGCAAATGCGATGGATGCGTCGTGTTTAGCCCTTCAAGATTGGCAATAAGAGATGCGATGGTCGAGAAGGATCGTGATAGATATCGTGCCGCACCGTCTCAGACGAGCAGATGTGATACGGGATATACTCAGCATTCGTCGCGCCAGCGATTCCCGTCGGCATGTCGGCTGCATAAATCTCAATACAAATGCGGTGGCCTTTGCGGAACGTGTTGGCGGTCGCCAAGATTTCGATGTCGTACTCGTGGATCTCGCCAGGCGTCACCGGCTCTTGCGCCTCGCGGGTCAAAGGATGCCATGGACGGCCCGGTTTTGAGCGCGCGTCGTCGACCGCCCGGTGCGACGCTTTAAGCCATCCCCTCGTTAGTTCGCGCTCTTTCAGATCCTCCGGCAATTCTCGCTCGCCCTCGCGCGCAGTGCTCACTGACACATCTGGGCCCACATCTTTAAGGACGACGATCCAATTCGTGTCCGTCGCATCGGTAGAGGCGAAAAGTTTCAAGACGGCGGGACCGGCCATAGAGACATCTTCGGCCATGGGCGGCGTCAGATAGCGCAGCTTTTGCAGCGTCGTCGTTTGTGTCGCCGGCATCTGAACAAACGTGTCCGGACGCTGAAAGTCATCAATTGACATGTCGCGGAATTCTTGCGTCGACATTCGCTCCCAAGAATTCAAATAGAACTTCGTCCATTGCGTTTCCTTTGGCGGCCATTGGTCCGCGGTGCGCCACGTGTTGTCGCCCATCATCCAATAACGCACGGACGGCTCATCCATAATGCCCGTATCCATGCCTTTCAGCCAATGATCGTACCACCGCAAAATTTCGCCATGCATGGTGTGGAACGGCCGTTCCAAATGCGACGGTCCAAGCAGTGTCATTTTTTTCGGCGCGTCGACCTCGTCAAAGTACGTTTGGCATCCGTTCAAATGCGTCTTGTATGTGTATGCATACCAGCCGGACCCCGTATAAATCGG
>JBCDBM010000005.1:0-33906 GCA_039183665.1 Pseudomonadota bacterium
CATATAGCCCATAACGAAGTCTGGAATTCGAAACATCGCGATGAACAACAAAATCACCAGTGCGTGAATCCCGTATCGACTATAAAAATCTTTAAACGGACCAACTACCGAAACTGAAATTGTCTCTGCGAGCGGTCTTGGCGGCGGCGGTTCATACCTGCGCACTTCGACTTTGGGCGCGGTCAAGACCGTAATAAGACCGATGCCCATTAGCAGCGCCATAAACTGATAGGCTGCCGGCCAATTTACTGTGTCGGCAACGAATAACGCACCCCCACCCGCAACCATTAATGCGATGCGATACCCATATTGATACATCGCCGCCATAACGCCCTGTTCGGAGTCCGTGGCCGCTTCGATCCGCCAGGCGTCTATGGCAATGTCTTGGGTGGCTGCAGCGAACGCCATCGCGACGGCGATTAGCGCCACGACCAAAAGATCTGACGTCGGATCGGCCATCGACATCGCCACAAGCGTCGTGGCGACCGCAATCTGAGCTGCCGCCATCCAGGCGCGTCTGCGACCTACTAGTTTTTCGAATAAGGGTATAGGCAATCGATCGACCGCAGGCGCCCATAAGAACTTAAGTGAGAAAGCAAAACCGGTCCAAGCGAAAAGACCAATCTCGCTTTTGCTTACGCCGGACTCCGTGAGCCAAATGGAGAGATTCGAATAAATCATGTAGAACGGGAGGCCAGCCGAAAACCCGAACAACAACATGATGATGGCGCGCGGACGTAGGAAATCCATTAAGGATTTACCTAGCGACTTTTTATCTTCGTTTGCCGTTGTTGAATTCGTCATAGCAAGACGCTTAAGGGCGTTTCCGGGCCAAATAAAGGCGAGCGTTTAAGAGGCTTCGGAAAAAGTTTCCTGCGCCGCGCCCCATTTGCGCAACAGCGCTGCAAGCTCGTCAGGCTCAAACGGCTTGGACAAAAAGTCGTTCATGCCGACAGCCACGCAGCGTTTACGGTCCGCAGCCATCGCGTTTGCGGTCAGCGCGACAATCGGAATTTCAGACACCGGCGCATCCAGGTCGCGAATGCGCCGCGAGGCTTCCAGCCCGTCGACCCCGGGCATATGCATATCCATGAGTACGACGTCATAGCTTTCGCGCAGAACGGCCTCGACCGCTTGGGCCCCGTTCTCCGCCACATCTACCTCATGACCGATGCGCTTAATGATGGTCGTCGCTAGCACGGCGTTGATTTGATTGTCTTCCGCAAGCAACACGCGCAAAGGCCGATTGGCGGCGGGTGTTTCCGCTGCGTCGCGCTGATTCGATGCGTCGGCTTTGACGGTGTTCGCCCCAGCGGGCGCGTTATCTTCAGCAGCGACGGAAAGATGCTGATGCAGCGTTGTTTGGCGTATCGGTTTCATGAAATACCCATCAAAGCCCGCCTCGCGCAAATCGGGAATTTGGTTGCGCGCGCGGGGCGGTATTAAAACATATGAACGCTCGACGTCTTTGGCGAGATCGTAAAAGGCCGGGCTGATCATCCCGAAGTCACATAGGAGCACCGAGGCGTTCGAGCCTTCTAATGTGGCGCGGGCCGCTTCTAGGGACGCGACGCGTTCGATGCGCGGCGCGCCAAGGGCGGTGAGTTGATTACGCAAACTGCGCCAAACGACGGCCGACTGGGTGGCGACAACAATTGGGCCGTCAATGGCCGAAAGGACGTCCTCGTCCACTTGCTCAAAACCGAAATCGATTTCAAAGGCAAAGATGCTGCCGCGACCTGGGGCGCTCGCCAACTTTATGTCGCCGCCCATGGCCGTGACAATCTTTCGTGCAATGGCGAGGCCCAAACCTGTGCCCTCTTTGTTGCGCGCTTTATCCTCAGGAGACTGATGATATTCTTCAAAGATTGACGAGCGCATATGCGCGGGGATGCCGATCCCGGTATCGCGGACGAGAAAGCGCACCGACGCGACGCTGGCGGTGCTGCGCGACAAACGCGCCTCAATGCAAACGCCGCCCTCATCGGTGAATTTCACCGCGTTGCCAGCCAGATTGATCAGCACCTGCCGGAGGCGCGCCTCATCGCCGAACAACCGTGATGGAATATCCGGGTCGATGAAAGCGGCGATTTCGATCGCCTTATCGCCGGCGCGCGGCGAGAGCAATTCGGCCACGCCTTGGATCAACCCGTTCAGCGAAAACGGCGCGGCTTCTAAGTCAATGCGATTGGCCTCTATCTTTGAGTAGTCAAGGATGTCGTTGATCAGCGCCAAAAGCGCGACGCCGGATTCGCGCACCGATTCCGCGTAGGATCGCTGGTTCGGGCTCAGATTTGTGTCGAGCAACAACGCGCTCATGCCCAAGATGCCGTTCAGCGGCGTGCGCATTTCATGGCTCATCGTCGCCAAGAAATGCATATTTCGATTGATTTCCTTGGCCGCCTTCGCCTGCGCCGCGCTGTCGGGCTCCGCATCTTCGCAAATTGCTTTGCCTGCGTAAAACCGCTCGCCTGAGGCCAACACAGATTCTTCCCAGTCGATGAGGATCGTCTGATCATGGATTTCCGCTTTCGTCCGGTAAGTCGCCGGCGCGTCAGGGAGGGCCGCATTGTCGCCGGGCGCAAAGACGCGACCCAACCAATTCTCGGACGGCGCTCCGAACAACGCGGCAAAGGTGCGTGATGCAAATCGGATAACGCCGTCGCTGTCGCACAGCACTATCAGCTCACGGACATTATGGTTGGTATTCTCAGGCGTGGTCATCACGCATCGCGCCCCTTCATCAAGGCGCTACTATGCTGTTCCAGCGTTGAAAAAATGGTTGAAAGACATGGTAAACGGGAGTCTCCCGCATTTTTCTCAAATTGAGAAAAACTTGTTCGCGCGCCGTTAGCACTTAGAGCGCTTTCGCAACTCTTGGCGCTCCAGGCGGCGCCTTAAATTTCTTGCGTGCGCTTTTACGGAATACTTGCTGCAGCCGGTATGGATAGGCGTCAGAGCGCGTTTTGTTGAACCAGCGCTTCTGCGCTTTGCGCCGCCGCCGCGCCGCCGAGCTGATCGCGCCGTCGTAAGCTGACGGCTTCGGCAACATGGCGCCGTCGCACGCCGTCGACGCCATCCAGATCAGCCAGCGTGCGGGCCACGCGAAGAACGCGCATATATCCTCGTGCAGACAGATTGAGCGCGCCGGCAGCCCGCTGGAGCAAGTTCGCGCCGTCCGCATCGGGCGCCGCAAAGCGCGAAAGATCAGCGTCTTTTAGCGCCGCGTTCGTTGCGCCTGACCGGTCGCGTTGCGCGTCTCGCGCGCGGGCGACGCGCGCCGCAATGACGTTCGAGGGCTCGCCATCGGCCGGGCCGGCAAGATCCGCTGCGCTTACCGCGGGCAACGCCACCGAAATATCCATGCGATCCAACAGGGGCCCGGAAACGCGCGCTTGATAGGTTTGCTCGCAATTGGGTCCCCGCCCGCACGCGCCCCCAGCCGCGCGTCCATAGCCGCACCGACACGGGTTCATCGCGGCCACCAATTGAAAGCGCGCTGGAAACCGTACATGAAAATTTGCCCGCGCGATCAGCACGTCGCCGGTCTCCAGGGGTTGGCGCAAACTGTCGAGCACAGACGCGGAAAACTCCGGCAATTCATCTAAGAACAAAACGCCCAAATGCGCCAAGGAGGCTTCACCGGGCCGTGCGCGAATGCCGCCGCCGATCATCGCCGCCATTGAGGCGGAGTGATGGGGCGCACGAAACGGCCGCGCCCGGGATAACCGACCCTCCTCGACCAAGCCGGCCAGCGATTGCACCATCGAGACCTCGAGCATCTCTGACGGCGATAGCGCCGGCAGCAAGCCCGGCAACCGCGCGGCTAGCATGGATTTGCCAGCGCCGGGCGGCCCTACCATCAGCATGTTGTGCCCGCCAGCGGCAGCGATCTCGAGCGCGCGCTTGGCGGTTTCTTGACCCTTCACATCCGACAGATCGGGCGCGTTCGCGCCGGCAGAGAGATCGCCCGGCTTCGGCGGTTCGAGAACTTGCGCGCCTTTCACGTGATTAACGAGCTGGATCAGAGATTTTGGCGCGATGATGTCGATGCCCTCGCCTGCCCACGCGGCCTCAGCGCCGCAAGATTCTGGGCAAATGAGGCCAAGCCCGGAGCCATTGGCTGCGACGGCCGCCGGCAACGCGCCCGCCACCGGGGCGATCGATCCGTCAAGGCCGAGCTCCCCCATAACAGCGAGCCCGTCTGCGGCGTCATGCGGCGCGGCGCCGGACTCGATCAGCAATCCAAAAGCGATCGCTAAGTCGAAATGGCTGCCTTCTTTCGGCAGATCCGCCGGCGCTAGGTTCACCGTGATCCGCTTGGGCGGCAAACCGAGGCCAATTGCAGACAGCGCAGCCCGCACGCGTTCTCTCGCCTCGGAAACGGCCTTATCGGGCAACCCAACAATCGTGAACGCCGGCTTGCCGCCGGTGAGCTGCACCTGGACCGTGACCTGCCGCGCATCGACGCCGTGAAAGGCGAATGTTTTGACCTCTGCAACCATGTCTCGCCCGTGTTCAAGCCCTCATGGATGATTGAGGGAGAGTGCCTTAAGAAGGAGAACAATACAAGAACAAAATCGCCGTCTCGCACAACCGTGCGGACTGTGGCGCAAGATAGACGCGCGCCTTGCGAAACTGTAACCCGTATTTGGCGAAAATAGTCTTGCGCCGCCAAGGATTTTGATTTCACCAAGTATTCGCGCCGTTGGGGATGGCGCAGCAGCCATTTTTAGCCAGAACACCCCTTCAGACCGAGCACCATTGACGAATTTTCTATGATCGCAGTCACAATCTTGCATGCGCCGCGCGACAAGGTGTTGGCGGACCGGCTCGCCGCAGCGCTAACGCGCGAAGGGTTTGAGTCGCGCTTTAGTGACGGCAACCCAGACGCCGGTGACCTGGCTTTAGAGGCCGACGTGGCGATCGTTGTTTGGTCTGCGTCGTCCGCATCCATGCCGCGGCTTTTAGAGCAAGCCGAAGAGGCCATGAATCGCGGGATTCTAATTCCTGTGGCGATTGGCGGCGGAAACACCCCGCAACAATTCAGTGCGCTGCAGCCCGTCAATCTGTTCGGGTGGACCGGGGAGATCCATGACCCTCGCTGGCGCTTTATGCTTGACGAAATTGATATCGCGCTCAAACGCAGCCGGCCTGCGGACCGCGCCCCGGCAAGCGCCTTTGCCGATTCAGACGCTGAGCCACCTGAGCAACCGGAGGCGCCGGCGCCGTTTATCGCCCCGAAGCGCGCCAGCGCGGCCCCCCTCGCCCAGCGAAGCGCTCCGGCCGATTTTCATGATGACGAGTTTAACGATGCCCAAGAAGAGGCTGCGGCCAGCGATCTTGAAACACGTCTGGCGGGGAGCGAAGCTCATCGTGTGCGTTCGCGCTCTGGATCATATAGCACGGCTCAAGTCGCGGCTGGAACAGGCGTCGTTTTAGCACTGCTCGCGGTTGCAGTTCTGTTCTTGGCGCCGGGCCCCCAGCGCGCGCTTGACCCTAACATTCAAACCGTAGACGGCGCAGCCGCGCTGCCCGCAACGAATGCGTCACAGGGGGCTCAAGGGGCCACGTCAGAAGACGCGCCCTTGCTGGCGAGCGCGCAAGGAAGCCCGGCCGGGGCCGAAAAGCAGCATACTGATGGTACGTATGATGCGGCGGAGAGCGAGCAGCTGCTCGCGCCCCCGTCCGAGTTGCGCGATATCGAAACGGGCAATGGCGCGGATGTCGGCCCGCCGGCCGCGGTGAACGCAGATACCTCAGATAATGGCGCAAGCCTTTTGCCGCTCGACCTGGCGCGTGACGGCGCGGTGTTGGAGCCGGCGAATCTGCAACAAGCGACACCACCCTCGGTGACGAGCGCTGATACGGCGGAGATAACCGACCTGATCGCCGCCGTGACCGGGCCGTCCGCGACGATAGGCGCTGTCGACGCCGCTGAGCCCATCGCTGGGTCATCAGGAAGCGCTGCTTTGGGCGCCCCTCAGGGGACGGATGAATTGGCGGCCCTTGCGGAACCCACCTATGATCCGACCACGTTCATCATCGAGACAAGCGCGGAGCCAGCTGAACCGCTTGGCGTTCAGTGGTTGACAGGACACTATTTCCTCGAATGCGTGGATTGTCCGGAGATGGCGGAAATCCCGGCGGGCCGCTTTACCATGGGCTCGCCGGACAATGAGCCGGGCCGGACGGAGACCGAAGGTCCGCAGGTGAAAATTGAGTTAAATCGCGATTACGCGCTGAGCGCCAGAGAGGTCACCTTCAAACAATGGCAAGCATGCGTCGCAGATGGCGGGTGCCGTCGATATTACCCTGCGGATAACGGCTGGGGACGCGGCGATCGCCCGGTTGTCAATATTTCGTTTGAAGATGCAGCGTCGTACGCTGCATGGCTCTCTAAGAAGACGGGCTCAAACTATCGTCTGCCCACGGAAGCCGAGTGGGAATACGCTGCGCGCGCCGGGGGCGACGGTGTATTCGGTCATGCGCGCGCCATCTCGCCCGCCCGCGCAAATTTCGACGGTCGCTATCCTTACGGGTCGCCGCGCGGCAATTACCGCTCCAGCACAACGCCCGTTGCGAGTTTCGCGCCCAACGCCTTTGGACTTTACGACATGCACGGCAATGTCTGGGAGTGGACAGCCGACTGCTGGACGGAGAGCCATGTGAGCGCGCCAGGCGATGGCAGCGCGCGGATCGGCGATTGTACGCAGCGGGTGTTAAAGGGCGGCGCTTGGAATGTGGGCGGCTGGCGATTGCGCGCCGCTCATCGCATCCCAAAAGGGGTGAGCGCACGCGAGTCGGACAATGGGTTCCGGGTTGCGCGCGATATGTAGCGGGATCGTGCTCGCTAAACCGCCAGATCTGCAAAAACCGTAAATCAACGGTAAAAGTATGAGACGGCATCGGCCGTTTTGGTTAGGCCCCGAACGTGAAATTTGCGCCCATAAGCGTTGCACGGGTTGCGGGCTTATTCGCGCCTCCTTATATGCCGCCCGAACCTTCGCGCTTTTGCGGGGCGCGATAGACATTCGAAGAAGGAGCTGTTCACGTTGGCGCTTAGAGCGTCGCCAATCGCCCGAGTTGACCTCGAGCGACCATTGGCGCTCATTTAAGGCCAAACGCAAAGAGACGGCTTGCTGTAAGGAGATAAAAATATGGGCAAGGTAATCGGCATCGACCTTGGGACGACCAACTCTTGTGTCGCCGTCATGGAAGGCAAAGAGCCGAAAGTTATTGAGAACGCAGAAGGCGCGCGCACGACCCCATCGGTCGTTGCTTTTGCGGAAGACAGCGAACGCCTGATCGGCCAGCCGGCGAAACGCCAGGCCGTTACGAACCCGGAAAATACCTTTTTCGCCATCAAGCGCCTGATTGGCCGCCCGTATGACGACCCCACCGCCCAAAAAGACAAAGACATGGTGCCTTACGCCATCGTCAAAGGCGACAATGGCGATGCTTGGGTCGACAGCCGCGGCGAAAAATACGCCCCGTCTCAAATCTCCGCCTTCATCTTGCAGAAAATGAAAGAGACCGCCGAGGCCTATCTCGGCCAAGACGTCACCCAGGCGGTGATCACGGTCCCTGCATATTTCAATGACGCCCAGCGCCAGGCCACTAAAGACGCCGGCAAAATCGCCGGGCTCGAAGTCTTGCGGATCATCAATGAACCCACGGCCGCCGCGCTAGCTTATGGCCTCGACAAAAAAGACGGCAAGAAGATCGCCGTTTACGACCTTGGCGGCGGCACCTTCGATATCTCGATCCTAGAAATTGGCGACGGCGTTTTTGAAGTGTTGGCCACCAATGGCGACACGTTCCTTGGCGGTGAAGACTTCGACCTGCGCATCGTCGACTATTTGGCGAATGAGTTCAAGAAAGACCAAGGCATTGATCTGCGTAAAGACAAACTGGCGCTTCAGCGACTGAAAGAAGAAGCAGAGAAGGCGAAGAAAGAGCTATCCTCGACAGCGCAATACGAAGTGAACCTGCCATTTATTACGGCGGACGCGTCGGGCCCCAAACACCTCAACATGAAGCTCTCGCGCGCCAAACTTGAGACGCTTGTTGAAGATTTGGTGAAACGCACGGTTGATCCGTGCAAAGCCGCCCTGAAAGACGCCGGCCTGAGCCCAGGCGATATCGATGAGGTTATTCTCGTTGGCGGCATGACGCGAATGCCGAAAGTTCAGGACACGGTAAAACAGTTTTTTGGCAAGGAGCCCCACAAAGGCGTGAACCCTGACGAAGTGGTCGCGCTTGGCGCGGCGATTCAAGCGGGTGTCTTGCAGGGCGACGTGAAAGACGTTCTTCTTCTTGACGTTACGCCCCTGTCGTTGGGCATTGAAACGTTGGGCGGCGTCTTTACGCGCTTGATTGAGCGCAACACGACAATCCCCACCAAAAAGAGCCAAGTGTTCTCGACCGCGGAGGACAACCAATCCGCGGTGACGATTCGTGTTTTCCAAGGTGAGCGCGAAATGGCGGCGGATAACAAGCCGCTCGGCCAATTTGATCTTGTGGGCATTCCGCCCGCGCCGCGCGGCGTACCGCAGGTTGAGGTGACGTTCGATATTGACGCGAACGGCATTGTCAATGTGTCGGCGAAAGACAAAGCAACGAACAAAGAACAATCGATCCGTATTCAGGCGTCCGGCGGGTTGTCTGATGACGACATCGATCAGATGGTCAAAGACGCCGAGTCGCACGCGGATGAAGACAAGAAGCGTCGCGAGTCGGTGGAGGCGCGCAACCGCGCTGAAGCGCTGGTCCATTCGACCGAGAAGAATCTCGAAGAGTATGGCGATAAGATCACCGAAGAAGATCGCAAAGCGATCGACGATGCGGTGACATCGCTAAAAGACGTTCTCGAAAAAGACGATTCAGAACTTGAAGCGATCAATGAAGCGGCGGGCGTTTTGGCCCAAGCCTCAATGAAGCTCGGCGAAGCAATGTATAAAGCCGGCGCCGGTCAGTCTGATGAAGGCGAGGGGCCAGCCGACGCTGGCGAGGCGCCAGAAGCGGCGGCCGACGATGACATTGTCGATGCCGACTTCGAAGAAGTTGACGGCGACAAAAAAGACTAAGTAAGCGAGCGCGGCGGGCCCTGTCCCGCCGCATCGCTATTGGCTGCATTGAGGGGATATCAATTGCGGCGAGGACGATAAGAGCGCGCCCGCAAGCGCGCTCTTGAAGCCAGTTAAGAGACAGGCGCGATAATGGCGCAGCATTGCTATTACGATCTTCTGGGCGTTGATCGCGGCGCAGATGACGCCGCGATAAAATCCGCTTTCCGAAAAGCTGCAATGAAGTATCACCCGGATCGCAACAAAGATGATCCGAGCGCCGAGCATAAATTTAAAGAAGTCAACGAAGCCTATGAGATCCTGTCGGACGCGCAAAAGCGCGCGGCTTACGATCGTTTCGGGCATGACGCGTTTCAAAACGGAGGCGGCGCTGGCGGCTTCGGCGGGTTCAATGGCGCGCGCGGGTTTGGCGGCGGCGCGGGCGCTGGCGCCTTCTCGGATATCTTTGAGGACATCTTCGGCGAGTTTGTTGGCGGCCGAGGCGGAAGGCGCGCAGGACCTGGGCGCGGAGCCGATCTCAAATATAATTTAGACATTACGCTTGAAGAAGCGTTTCACGGCAAAAAGGCCGAAATAAAAGCCCCGGGCTCTGTCACCTGCGAATCGTGCGACGGCACCGGCGCCAAGAAAGGCACTGCGCCCGTGACCTGTCCGTCATGTCGTGGCGCCGGGCGTGTGCGCGTCAGCCAGGGCATTTTCACCGTGGAGCGCACGTGTCCGCAATGTCATGGCGAGGGCACCATTATTAAAGATCCGTGTCCAGACTGTAATGGGCAAGGGCGTGTTCGACGCGAACGTACGCTGGAGGTGGACATCCCAGCGGGGATCGAAAACGGCACACGCATTCGATTGTCCGGCGAAGGCGAAGCCGGGCCGCGCGGCGGTCCCGAGGGCGATCTTTATATTTTCGTTGGCGGTGGCGAGCATGACTTGTTCGAACGAGACGGGCCCGACCTTTATTGCGTGATGCCCATCCCTATGACGACGGCGGCCCTTGGCGGCGACTTTGAAGCGCCAACCATTGACGGGGGCCGTGTTCGGATTTCGGTCCCCGAAGGCACCCAAACCAGCAAACGCTTCCGTGTGCGCAATAAAGGCATGTCGCAACTAAACGCCCGCGGGCGCGGCGACATGTTGGTGGAAATTCAAGTCGAAACCCCTACAGGCCTCAATAGCGAACAAAAAGATCTCCTGCGCCAGTTCTGTGACGCCGGCGGTTCTGACGCCTGCCCGCAATCGAAAAACTTTTTTGCCCGCGCTAGAGACTTTTGGGATAACGTGACGGACGCGTAAAAGCCGTAAAAAAGGCGCTAGACCATGGGGGCGATTGATTTTCAAAAAATCGCGTCCCGATTGAGCGGCATTTGGATCGCGGCGCGACGCCGCCCGGTCGCGGCCCTTGCTCTGATCGCTTTGTTCTGGCGGCTGCCGTTCTTCTTCAACGCCCAAAACGATCACGACGAAGCAAGCTTCTTGATGATGGGCGCAATGATCGCCGATGGTCATTTGCCCTACACGATCGCTTGGGACCAAAAGCCGCCGCTTGGTTATTACGGTTTCGCCCTCATCGACACGATGTCCTTCGGAAAGATCTGGGTCGTCAGGCTGATCGGCGCGGCGCTTGTCTGGCTTGTTGGGGTACTGACATATCTAACCGCCAGACGCGTGGCTCCGCATGGGCCCGCGCTCGCGGCCGGCGCGCTGACGATTGTCTTCATCAGCTCACTTCGCTCGGCAGGCCAATCCGTCATGACCGAGACGATTGCCATGCCGTTCGTCATGGCTGCCGCCTATCTCTTGTCAATCGCGGATGGACGCTCGGCGCGGCCGCGTCTGCCTGCACTTGCTGCGGCGGGCTTTTTGGTTGCGTGCGCCGCGCTCACCCGAATTAATCTCGCGGCCCTCGCCGTCGCTGGCGGGTTATGGCTTTTGCTTCAACCGGGCGTTGGAGGCGTTGCGGAAAGAACTTTTCGCGCAGCCGTTTTCTCCCTAGGCGGCCTTTCCGTTATGGGCCTGGTCTATGCGTTCTTCGCGGCCAATAGCGCCGCGGATCTATTCTTCACGTCGTTGTTTGATGCGCCGCTGGCCTATGGGCGCGAAGGCGCCTCTTACTTGATCACAGCGCTCACCGCGCCAGGCGCAGCCTTCTCGTCCGATGGCGGACTATTGATGCTGTCTTTCGTCGTGGCGTTTGTGATCGTGTTCTTAAAGCGAAGCGAGTTTTCATCAGCGCAGCGCGCCCGCATTGTCTTGTTGGGTGTATTCGCCCTGGCGATTTACGCGTCCATCGTCATCACAAAACGCAGCTATCCGCATTATTTCATGCAGCTTGCGCCGTTCCTGGCGATCGCGGCCGCCCTTGCGTTTGATCGATTGTCTGGCCGCCAATTGCGCGCCTTTAGGATTTCGGTCGCTGTCGGCGTCGCGCTCGCGGTCACCGCGCCGCTTATCGAATATGGAAAGCGCGCCGTTGAAATCGCAACAGGTGACCGTCTTGACGATGACCGCGCCTATTGGGCGGAACGTACGCTCAAATCTCGTCTCGATCCCGGACAAACCGTCTTCATGTTGTCTGACCACATTGCGCTGTGGCGGTTAGGCCTCGCGCCGGTCGACCCCATCGTTACCCACCCGAGCAACATCGCCTATGACCATCTCGTGCGCGTTGTCCATGGTCCAGCGGCGAGCGCGGAAACCGCCCTTAAAGCGGTCATGGATCGCAAACCGAATTATATCGTCCGCCCCTCACTCGTCGAATATTTTGAAGAACGCCCCGCGCTTAAGGCAATATTCGAAGCGGCCCTTGCGAACGACTATGCGCAGATTGCCGACCATGATGATCTCATCATTCTCGAACTGCGGCGTGAGAGCGATGACACGCGGCGTCAATAAGTGGCCGCATAAACACGCGCCCGCCCGTTCGTGCTATTTCTCGACAATGGCTGCATCTTCATACCGATCCGTGCGCGACATAACAGGAAACAGCCGAAACCACGCGACCGAGCAGGCGATCGCAATAACGCCGCCAAGCACCACCGCGCCGACGGGGCCCAAAAATCGCGCGGCGACGCCGGACTCAAACTCGCCCAATTCATTGCTGGCGGAAATAAACAAGAAATTCACCGAGGCGACCCGGCCGCGCATCGTGTCGGGCGTTGAGAGTTGAATCAGCGACTGCCGGATAATGACCGAAATCAGGTCCGCCGCTCCGGTGATCGCGAGAAATATCATCGAGAGAAAAAATAGCTTTGAGAATGCAAAACCAAGCATCGCGACGCCATACACCGCAATCGACGCGAGGAGCCATGTTCCAACGCGTCGCGAGAGCGGATTGCTGGCGATGATAAACGCGACGATTGCCGCGCCAATCGCAGGCGCCGCCCGCAAGAACCCCAGCCCTTCCGCGCCCACGTTCAAAATATCGCGTGCAACAACCGGCAGCAGCGCCGTCGCGCCGCCGAAAAACACCACCACAAGATCAAGAGAAATCGCGCCGAAGACGACCCGATTAGAGCCCACATAGCGCAACCCCTCGATCATCATTTTGAGGCCGCGGGCGTTTTTTACGGGCTCCTGGCGCGGGGTCTGCGCCAGATAGATCATCAAAACGGCGATTGCGACCATGGCGGCGCAAACGCCATAAACAAGGTTCGGCCCGCCAATATATAAGAATCCTCCCAGCGCCGGTCCCGCGATCGCGGCGCCCTGAAAGCCCAACGAATTCCAGGAAATCGCTTTGGGAATCTCTTCGCGCGGCACAAGCGTGGGGAAGAGGGCGTTGCTGGCTGCCGGGGTAAAGGCGTTCACGCAGCCCATAACGGCGGCGACAATAAATATCGAAATTAAAGTGACATCCGGCGCGGCGCTGGATGCAGCGAGCAAACCCAGGATCGCCAAGACCCGAACGACATTGGTAATAAACAGGATCCATTTGCGGTTATACCGATCGGCTGCCTGGCCGCCGACCAGCGATAACAGCAATACCGGGAAGAACTGCGCCAGCCCGACGAGCCCCAGCAAAAACGCGGACTCTTCAACCGATCGCGTCAGCCGCGCCAAATCATAGACCTGCCATCCGATCGCCACCGCAAACATGTTGCGCGACGCAGAGATCAATTGGCGGAAGATCCAGTATTGACGATAGGCCTGATGGCGGAAAATGCTGGTGTCAGGAAGGAATGCCATGCAGTGCGACCATAGGGTGCGGCGCGTGGCGGCGCATGAGTTAACTTTGCCCGTCGGTCGAGGCCATTCGCCGCGGTGTCTTTCGCATCTGCGGTATGCCGGGTTATACTCAACGCCATGAGGCGGACTTTGTTTTATGACCGACGCTGCGCCGTATAAGTATGCGAAATCACTAGAGTTTCGACCGGTCGATCCGGTCGGCGAGTCTGATCTGCTGATTCGGTATGGCCGTGATTTGTATCGAGAAAGCCTGGGGGATGATCACGCTTTTCGCCGCGACTATGGCTGGTATGGCGAGCGCTTTCCCGACTGGATCCAGTCTTGCGGCGCAGCGGATCCGTCATTTGCGGCGTTGCTGACCGAAGATGTGAACCCCATTGGTTTGGTGGCGTTGGCCGTTGATCCTCAAAACCCGAAGCGTGGGCGGGTTCACCATTTTTACATCGAACCTGGCCATCGCGGGCAAGGCTTCGGCGGCTTATTAGATGATTATGCGCGGGCGCGGCTGGCGAGCGCCGGCTGCGAGCGCATTCGCTTGAATGTCACCAAGACCAATGATCGCGCGCGACGCTTTTATGAGGCGCAGGGCTGGTCGCCAGTGCGGTCCGGTTTTGCTTCAGCGCGATTATGCGAATTGGAGATTGCGCTGTAAGACCGGCGGTTCGACTAGCAAGCATCCCAATCGAACCGGAAGGCCCTTCTCATGTCCGACACTTCAATCCTCGTCGCCGGCGTCGGCGGGCGCATGGGCAGAGCGATTGCCAGCGAAGTGTTGCGGACGCCCGGCGCCGCGTTAGCAGGCGGGTTCGAACGCCCTGATGGCGCCGATATTGGTAAAGATATTGGCGTTTTGTCGGGCCTGGACGCCATCGGTCTGAAAGTCGAGGACGCGCCCGCAGCCGGTTTGAAACGGGCCTCTGCGCTCATCGATTTCACGGCGCCCGAGGCGACACTCGCCAATGCCCGCGCGGCGGCGGCCGCGAACGTCGCGCATGTCATCGGCACCACCGGTTTTGATCCGGCTCAAGAGGAAGAAATTGAGGCCCTTTCGCAAAAGATCCCGATTGTGAAATCCGGCAATATGTCCGCTGGCGTGACGCTTCTAACGGCGCTTGTGGAAATGGCTGCGCGCGCGCTGGATAATGATTACGACATCGAAATCTTCGAGGCGCATCATCGGTTCAAGGTGGACGCCCCCTCTGGCACGGCGCTCATGCTTGGCGAGGCGGCGGCTGTCGGACGGGATGTTTCTCTGTCGGACGCCGCGGCCGGGCTAACGGAGACGCGCGCGGGGGCCCGCCGCGATGGCGACATCGGATTTTCCGTGTCTCGGGGCGGCGGCGTCGTCGGCGAGCACAGCGTCAGCTTTGCGAGCGATCAGGAGATCGTGACGCTATCGCATTCTGCAATAGACCGCGGATTGTTTGCAAAAGGCGCTGTTCGTGCCGCCCAATGGGCGATCGGAAGCGCCCCAGGTCTTTACTCAATGCGCGATGTGCTCGGTATTCCTGGTTAAAGCTAGAATTTGAAACGTTTTTCTGAGTTTGCAGAAATGATGAGCTGTTAGCGTGCACCCTTGAGTATGGGGTTTTCATGCGTACAGAAATTATTGCTGCGGGTATCATAGTCGCTGGCGCTGTCGGCGCGGTGCGAGTGCTTGACGAGCCAGAGCCAGCTCAAAAAACGCTGACAGCGGCGACGATTTCGCCGGCGCCATTGTCGCCTGTTGCGCCATCGCGATGGGATCGCGAAGTGCGCGTACGCGCAGCGCGCGACTATCAATTCTATATTGACGCTGAGATCAATCGCCGACGGGCGCATTTCTTGATTGATACGGGTGCGAGCTACGTGGCGTTGCGCGACTCAGACGCGCGTGAGGCCGGCATTTACATTGCGTGGGCGGACTATACCTACCCGGTGCGCACCGCCAATGGCGAGACTAAAGCCGCACTGATCAATATCGAAGAGATTGAGATCCACGGCATTCGCATTGAGAATGTGAAAGCTTTTGTGCTGCCCGACGATCAATTGTCCATCAATCTACTGGGGATGAGCTTTCTGTCGCGCTTGGACAGCGTTGAAGCGCGCGGCGGCGAATTGGTGTTGCGGGGTTAAACGCCGTCCGCCGCCATTAAACTCGGTAGTCGCCCTAAATCCCCGCCCGCCTGACGCATAAAGAACCTTCGTAACGGTCCGATTGCGCCTACTGCGCCCATACCGATGTCGCGCGCAAGTCGTAGCGGCGCAAAGTCATTCGAGAACAAACGATTGAGCACATCGGTTCCTAGTGCTAACGCGGCGGAGTCGAACCGGCGCCACCGCTCATAATTTTGCAGAACGTTCAGCATACCAATGTCTTGGCCGAGCGCCCGTGCATCCGATAGGACATCCACCAGGGCGGCAATATCCTTGACGCCCAAATTATAGCCCTGACCGGCAATCGGATGAATAGCGTGGGCGGCGTCGCCAATAAGCGCGAGGCGCGGCGCTGCGTAAGATTGCGCAAGGGTGAAGGCGAGGGGATACGACCAGCGCGGCCCCTCGACGGATAAGGCGCCCAAAAAGGGACCGAATCGAAATTCAAGTTCGCGACGAAAGTCATCATCGCTTAATTCGAGATACGCTGTCGCCGCCGCTTCGCCCTCGGTCCAAACAAGCGATGACCGGTTGTTGGTCATCGGCAAAATAGCGAACGGACCGGCAGGCAGAAAAAACTCGTGGGCAATGCCTTGGTGCGGGCGTTCATGGGCAACAGTGGCGACAATGCCCGTCTGTTTATAACGCCATTCATTCGTTTTAAGGCCGGCTTCGCTGCGCAGTTTCGAGTGACGCCCGTCTGCGGCGATCACCAAACGTGAGCGCAGACGCTGTCCATCCGCCAAGGTCGTTTCTGCGTATCCCGGTTCGTATTGTGTGGCGTGACGCATGGCCGGGGCGAATATGGAAACACTCGAACGCCCCTCCAGCGCGCCGTATATTGCGCTGCGGATGGTTCGGTTCTCAGCAATCCACCCCAGCGGCGCGGGTTCTGCGAGCTCTCGGCTGTTAAATCTCAGAAAGAAAGACGAGACCTTGCCGTCGCGCAACGGTGTCGCCGCGCGCCCGTCGGTGGTCAAAATATCGAGAATAGGCTCCGCGGAATCCTGAATTTGATCCCACAACCCCAGACGGCGGAAAACCCGTGCGCTGGCGTAGGCAATAGCGGTGGTGCGGCCGTCATAGGCGGCTTCTTGCATGTCTGTTAGGGGCTGTGCGTCAATCAGCGCGCATGAAAAACCGCCGTCGCTCAACGCCGTCGCGGCGAGGCCGCCAGCGAGGCCGCCCCCTACGATCGCGATGTCGAATTCCAATGCGGTACTCATGATGGTTTAAGAGTTTCTCCTTTATGAGCGTGGGCGTCCACTGAATTACTTGCGAGTGCGGCGAAAAGCGCTGCATAGCTATAGGGCGTGAAAGGGAGACGCCGATGAACCGGATAGCGATCGCCGCCTTGAGTACGCTGGGCGCTATTGGCGCCATGGGCGCGCTGGGTTCAGCGGCCGCGCAAGAGATTAGCGAAGCCAGCGACACCACGCGTTTCCTCTTGGACAGCGCCCTTTTTGTCGCCGCCGGCCTCGGCGCCGTCCTCATGATATTTGCGCTTGGTTTGCGCGATATTGCGTTGGGCTGGGAAGAATCCGGGCGAGCGATTTGTTTACGGACGATTGGCCTGATTGCTGTTGCAGTCATTGCCTATTGGGTTTGCGGACATCAGTTGACCTTCGATATTGAGGCGGCTGGACTATTAGGCGATTTCGCTGTTTGGCGTGCGAACGATATCGATCCTTTGAGCGAAGGCGTTTCATCCGGCGCGGTCTTTTTCTTCTATGCCATGTGCGCTGGCCTTATCGCAGCGCTTGTCTCGAGCGCGGTCTCCGAGCGGGTCAAGCTTTGGTCCTTTCTTGTCTTTGTCGGGGCGCTCACAGCCGTCATTTTTCCAATCATCGGGTCTTGGGTTTGGGGCGGCGGATATTTGAGCGCGGTTTGGCGATTTACAGACTTAGGCGGCGCTGCTGTTATTCACATCAGCGCCGGCGCGGCCGCTTTGGGGGCCGCGATTGTTGTCGGGCCGCGCCCCGGCAGGTTCGCGCGCGGCCACCGCGCCGGCCTCGCCTCGCCGGCGTTGCCTTTGGCTGGCATCGCGACTGGCCTCGTATTAATCGGTCAGGTGTTTCTTCTTGCTGGGCTGCATGGGTCTTATTCGACCATCGATTCTGCAATCACGCTTGGGGCGATGATGCCGCGATATTGGCTGGCGGTGGCTGGTGGTGTTGGCGCAGCACTTATCGTGACGCGCTTCGTCTTTCACGAAATCGATTTGTACACGATCCTCTCCGCCGCGATGGCCGGCGCTGTTGCGATTGCGGCGGACCCCGTGAATCCCGCTCTGTGGCAGGCTGTGATGATCGGCGCCGGCGGCGGGGTCATCGCTACTGTCGCACCGCCGTTCTTAGAGCGCTATAAAATTGATGACGCAGCAGGGGTCGCGCCGACGCATTTTTTTGCCGGCGCGTGGGGCGCTTTAATCGTGCCATGGACCAACGCCGAGTCGTCGTTTTTAGGCCAGCTCGTCGGCGTCGCAGCGATATCTAGCTTCGCGCTCGTAACGAGCACGCTGGCTTGGTTGAGCCTCAAATATACGATTGGCGCGCGTGAACGCATGGCGACGGAAACGCGATACGCCGCCTCGTAGTGCTGATGCGTAAAAGTTAACGGGCGTTAACACATTTTACTGCGCGCCATGACAAGATGCAGCGTCATCCGAATTAGCCAACGCCCAGCGCCACTCCTGTCATGCCGCGACGTCGTCAATCATACACCCGCCGTTCTTCGCGCAATCGCGATCAGTTCTCTGCGTTGATCGCGAGCGTGCGGATCTTTTTGCGCCGAACCACCATGCGAGCAGGCGGGCTGGCGCTCGTGCTGTTGGCGCTTGCAACGGGCGCCGCCATTGGCACATTTTCCATTAGCGATCCGAGCTTCAACACGGCGACAGATGCGCCAGTGCGCAATGTAGCTGGCCCGTTGGGCGCGATACCCTCAGACTTATTGCTTCAAAGTCTCGGCGGCGCTGCCCTTTTGCTTTTGCCGCCTGCGATCATTTGGGGAGTGGTCGCGGCCCTAAAAGGCGCGCCTGAGGCGACGCCGAGAGATTTTTGGGTGCGTCTTGCATTGGTTCCGGTCGCCCTCTTCTTTGGCGCCGCTTGCGCGGCGGCAATGCCCGTTCCCGCGACGTGGCCGTTTATCGCCGGAACCGGCGGTGTCTTTGGCGATGGGGCGCTCGGTCTTGTCATGGCGTTTTCGGCGCTTTTTGTGAGCGCGCCGTCTTCGGCGCTTATCGGCGTCCTTTGCGGCGTCATTGCTATCCCCGCCTATGCGGTTGTCTGCGGCATGACCCAAGAGCGCTTTGCAGATGTGTGTTGGACGATCGAGAACGCCGCACGCCGAGCGATCGACGCGATTTATGATGGGTTCGAATGGCTCTTAGGCAAACGCGCCCAAACCGAAGACAGCCCGATCGATGAAGAGGACGAAGCGTACGAGGACGATTACGAAGATGAAGGGCCGTATGAAGACGACTACGAAGACGAGGACGCGACGCCGCAACGCAGTAAGAAGCGCCAGATCATTCGCAAGAAACCCAAGTCTAAACAAAGCGGCCGAGAATCCCGAGAGGCCCAGCCCCTGCTGCCTGTCTTCTCTGCCGGCGATTACGAGCTGCCCGCGCTGACGCTCTTGGCGAAACCCAATGTCGCGCGTCGCCCCATCGTCTCTGACGAGGCGCTTGAACAAAATGCGCGCATGTTAGAAACCGTGTTGTCCGACTTCGGCGTGCGCGGCGAGATTATCAACGTTCGCCCGGGTCCTGTGGTCACGCTTTATGAACTAGAGCCCGCCGCGGGTGTTAAGTCCTCGCGGGTGATTGGCCTTTCCGATGATATCGCGCGCTCGATGAGCGCTGTCGCATGCCGTGTCGCCGTAGTGCCCGGCCGCAATGTCATCGGCATCGAGTTGCCCAATCAAAATCGAGAGATGGTGTTCTTGCGGGAGCTGTTGGGCGCTGAGGACTACGAAGACTCTAAAGGCGATTTGACGCTGGCGCTCGGCAAGAGCATCGGCGGCGAGCCCGTCTTCGCGGACCTTGCGCGGATGCCGCATTTGCTGATTGCAGGGACAACAGGCTCGGGCAAGTCGGTGGGCATCAATGCGATGATCTTGTCGCTGCTTTATCGGCTGGCACCCGATCAGTGCAAGCTCATCCTAATTGATCCGAAAATGCTTGAGCTTTCCGTTTATGAAGGCATTCCGCATTTGCTCTCGCCGGTGGTCACCGATCCGCGCAAAGCCGTGGTGGCGCTGAAATGGACCGTTCGGGAAATGGAAGAGCGCTACCGTAAGATGTCGAAGGTCGGCGTTCGCAATATCGAAGGGTTCAATGCGCGTATCGCAGAGGCCGAGGAGTCTGGCGACATTCTAACGCGCACGGTGCATACTGGGTATGATGAAGAATCCGGCGAGCCCGTCTACGAGACTGAAGAGCTCGATTATGAGCCCATGCCATTTATTGTCGTCGTAATCGACGAGGTCGCCGACCTGATGATGGTGGCCGGCAAAGACATTGAGGCCATGGTTCAGCGCCTGGCGCAAATGGCGCGTGCTGCCGGCATTCACCTCATTATGGCGACGCAACGCCCATCCGTGGACGTTATAACAGGCACCATCAAAGCGAACTTCCCAACGCGTATTTCTTTCCAAGTGACCTCGAAAATTGACAGTCGGACAATCCTCGGCGAGCAGGGTGCTGAACAATTGCTCGGCCAAGGCGATATGCTTCATATGGCGGGCGGCGGTCGACTTCGGCGGGTCCACGGCGCCTTTGTATCGGATGACGAGGTCGAGAAAATCGTCAAGTTCCTCAAGCGCCAAGGCGCGCCCGATTACGTGCAAGACGTCACTGAAATGAGCGACGAAGACGGATCAAGCGCCGCTGGTTTCGAAACTGGCGGTAACACATCCTCAGGTGATGCGCTCTATGACAAAGCCGTCGCCATCGTGCTGCGCGACCGGAAGGCCTCTACGTCCTATGTCCAGCGGCGATTGCAGATCGGCTATAACCGAGCCGCGACGCTGATTGAGCGGATGGAGGAGGAGGGCGTTATTTCTTCCGCCAACCACGCAGGAAAGCGCGAGATCTTGATCGGCGAAGACGCCGCATAGCGTACCCACGGGTCTATGCATCGGATGCGGACGATGTTCGGGTCGCGAAACCATCAATGAAACTGCTCGGTTTTGCTTAGCAACTGTGCGCATTTCGACAAATAAATCGGATTAACTTGTTAACTGATTGACTTGTTTCAAAAAATTACATTTCGTTGATTGCTATTTACCTTTTGTTAGGCATAATTTGCCTCAGGAAAGCAAAGAGCGATGTTCGGTATGGCGGAAGCTTACGAAAATTTGCAGGGCGCGACGGGTCGTGCGCGTTTGTTCCGCCCGCGCAGATATGACGCAAACGAGATTTTTTCCGGCGCTGCGCCGCTGCTATGGTTTGACGAAGAAAAGTTCGAGTTGCGCAACATTAGCCCGCAAGGCGTCGGGGCCATTGCGCGGGCGAGCGACGAGACCAATAGCTATTCTGCGCCCGGAGAAAGTGGCGTGTTGCGCCTTACCCAATGTGGCCGCGATTTATTTCGCGCGGTGGCGCGAAAGGTTCGCGCCCATCAAGACGAGGGCGAGTTGGTCGCGGGTTTTGCGCTGACCTCTGATGTGTTCGATTTACACGCGCTGATGCGGCGAAACGCCGGTCTTCTCGCGGTTAATTTGCCGTCGCGTGAAACGGCGATTGAGCCGTCGGCGGCGTATAAGTGTTTTTGCGCGGACATGGCGGCGTTTTTGGGCGGTTATCTTCGCCGCATCGACTCCCATATTGCGCCCATCGAAGAGAAGCTTTCCGTCAAAGATCAGAACGCGTTGGCGATCGACCTGTCTAAAGCAGCCGAACGCGAATGGGTCGAGCTGCTGCATCAAGCGAATGCGCTCGTCATCCCTGCGCATGAAGACAAGCGCAGTCGCATCGCGCTGAAATCCTACACTGAGAAAATCATTACGCAGATTCTGATCGAAGGCCCAGGGTGGGCGCGCTGCTATTATAAGCCAGCGGGCTATCCGGGCGATTTCCGGATTATGAATTACGGCTATGAAAACCGGCCAGAAGGCGAGAGTGTACGCGCGAAATTTCTTCACCTCTTGGGTATGATCTCATCGCGCGGCATCCCTGCTCGGATGGAGACGCTGTCAGAGTTGATCTGTGCTTATGCGGCTGATCATCAGGGCGCCAATCGAAAAACCCCTTATGCAATCACGAGTGTAGGCTCAGGACCGGCGCGCGAAATTGAAGAAGTTCTCAAGCACTCTTCATTGGATGCGCGTTGGGAGGCGACGCTTATCGATCAAGATGAGCAGGCGCTTGATTACGCCTTCGGTGAGATCGCAAAGCTAAATGCGGGCGACCGGTTGGGTGTGACCGGCCTGAATATTTCCTTCCGCGATATGCTGTCGCCAACGCGACAGTCGGCCACCTATATCGACGCGGATATCATATATTCGTCAGGGTTCGTCGATTATTTGAGTCCTTTACTGGCGCGGCGGTTTATCAAGGCGCTGTATGATTTTGTCCGGCCGGGCGGCCAGGTAATCGTCGGTAATGTGAACAATTTGAGCACGGGGATGATTTGGGCGCTGGAATATGTCACCGATTGGAGCCTTTATTTCCGCGACGAGTCGGCTATGCGCGATATGGCGAACGGCATTCCTGGCGCAAAAATCGATGTGACGTCCGACCCGACGAACGGCGTTTATTTTCTCCGCGTTGAAAAGCCAGCTTAACGCGGAACCGGCTGCGACATCGCCGCAGTTCCGTTAGGCCGCGCCTTCAACGGCGCGCTCGCGTCGACCGGTTTGAGAGTTCCGAAACGTGATGGTCACGGTTGTCCCGCCGCCTTCCTCAGAATCGATAGACAACACCGCGTCCTGATCCCCAAAGATTCGCTTCGCGAGGGTCAATCCAAGCCCCATGCCTTCACGCGAGCGGCTCAAAATTTGCTCTGTTTGCGTGAACGGTTGCAGCGCCGCGTCTAATTGCTCTCGGGACATGCCGACGCCCTCATCGCGAACACGGAGCTCGTAGTCATTGGTTGCCGTCAGCGCGCCCGATATCCAAATGCGCGCATTGATCGCTGACGCATCGATGGCGTTGTCGACAATGTTATTGAGCGCATAACATGTGTGAAAAATATCAATATGCAATTTGGCTTTCTCAAGCCCTTCGCTATCGATGCGAATACCCTTTTGGCTGAGCTTGGTCGCTAGCTGTTCAATGGAGGCTTCAACCAATTCGTTCACGCTGGTGATGGCGAGATCATATTCAATTTTGCCCGCGGTTGCGTCAGCGTAGCGAAGCATCTTTTGAATTTTCGAAAGTAACTCTTTGGCCGAGCTTCGGATCTGCCCTACATGTTCGACGCTATCGTCATTCGCAGCGCCGCCTGCATGCTGCACGACTTCCGCATAGCCGATGATTTGATGCAGTGGGGTGCGCAGTTCGTGGCTCATCATCGACAGAAAGTTGATCTTTGACTGGTCGGCGGCCGTCGCCTCAATGAGGAGTTTCTCGATATACGCGGCGTCCGCCTCGCGTTGTTGATTTCGTCGCCAGATGATACGCGCTCGGACTTCTTGAAAGTAATTCGTCGCGATGGCGGCAAACGCAATGCTGATCGTGAAGAAATGCATCGATATAACGTCGACACTCGAAAACTTATCGTCGATATTTAGCAAGCCGAGATACAGAAGTGACGCACCCAGATACGTGCTCGCCGCTAAGTAAAACGGGATGCGCATAAAACAGGACGAGGCGATAAAGGTGACGAGCACCCCAATGATATAGGGTGGTGCGCCAACGCCAGGTAGGACAGCGATCATCGCAATAATGCCGGCCGACGACACGAAAAGTCCGACAGCGCTAAACCAACCAAAGTACCGTTTCAGCCGATCGATGTATGTGAACGGCACCGGAAGCAAGATCAACGCGACAACAATAAACCGGATGATCAGTACATCGTTGCGAGACTCGTCAATCGTCAAAAAATCTAGAATCGCGTAGGATATGTAGACGACGATAACCGCTAGCCAAATCGCACGCTCATATTGCAGCGTAGACTGAACAATGTGCTGGATATAGCTATTCTCAGTATCTTGGTCTTTGAAGCGGGCGGCGCGCGCAGAAATGCCGTCGCGTTCGAGACTCTCTCGAAACGCGCAGAGGATTCCGGATTTCTGATCGCCAGCAGCCATGGTGTTTTTTGTAGGCGATGAATGTTAACGTCTGCTTGGCGCAATTGAAAAAAAACCCCGGCGCGCCCGCTTCCGTTTCGACGCCGAAAGTGAAACCGCAGCAGGGGATTGGGTCGGCGCTTCCGCGAGCCGGGCAATGCACCAATCGGGGCGCGCGGAACAACAAGCGCTAACCATGACTATGGGCGCGCCATCGGTATTGCTTGGCACGATACACGCAGCGCTGCGCACCGCAGTTGATATCGCCGTATTTCGTCATCAAACTTGACGCCGAGAGCCATTTTATTGCATTGCGAAAATACGCGAGAGGCCAGGCATGCTACCTTTACGGAATTCAGATGGCGAGTTTCGCCTTGGCGTGCTCGCAGCCAGTGGACTTGCCATTCTGGCGCTTCTCATCGTCGTCAGCCTGCCTATCATCGCGTCCCAATTGGGCGGGTACCAAACCTCCGGCGAGATGCGCCTCGCCCAGCTTGATGAGCCGGTTGAAATAATCCGGGATGAAAAGGGGATGCCCTACATTTACGCACAGTCGGCGCGCGATGCGTTTCGCGCGCAAGGGTTTATTGCAGCACAAGATCGCTTGCTGCAGCTAGAGCTAACAAAATACGCGGCGCACGGACGGCTATCCGAACTATTCGGCGAGGCGACGTTTGAGATGGATCGCTCTGCGCGCGTTCTTGGGTTTCGCCGTATTTCGCAGGCGCATTGGGAAGCGCTGAATACTGAAAATAAAGAGATGATTACGGATTATACAGATGGTCTCAATGCCTATATTCGCGACTATGAGCGCGACCATCCATTTGAGTTTAGAGCGCTTGGTCTGCGCCCAGCGCAGTGGAGCGAAGCCGACATCGTCTCAACGGTTTTGTATTACGCGTGGTCCAACAGCGCGAATTTCAATACAGAGCTTTTGGCGCAAGCGCTTTCCGAACGGCTGGGCGCAGAAAACGCTGCGCAAATACGACCGCTCGTTATTAATCCTGAAGTCGGCTACGCGGTAGAAGGAGCGCCTGTCGTTGTTGATCCCATCGGGTTGGACGGCGCCGATTTGCGCGGCGCCCGTCATGATCCCAGCCTTGAGGGTCAGGGCGGCTCTAATGCGTGGGCGGTCGCCGGTTGGCGTTCGCCAAACGGCGCCGCTGTCGTCGCCAACGATCCGCACTTGGATGCCCGGCGATTGCCAGGTCCTTGGCACGCCGTGGGGCTAATCACGCCAGAATTTCGGGCGGTCGGCGTCGATGCCGGCATGCCGGGTCTGGTCGTCGGACGCAATGAACACGTCGCCTGGGGCGTCACCAATGGCTATGCGGATGTCGTTGATCTGTATGTGGAGAGCGAGGATCCGAATGATCCAACTCGCTATTTAGAAGACGACGCATCTTTGCCATTCGAGATCATCGAGGAAACAATCGAGATAAAAGACGCCGAGCCCGTCACCTTGATCATCCGCTTAACGCGGCGCGGGCCGGTTATTTCCGATCACGGCATGGCGCTCGCCTCTAACAAACTCATCAGCGTGCGCTGGGCGGTCGCTGAGTTTCCACAACCGGATTTGGGTATTCGCGGCGCGCTAGAAGCGCAAAATCTTGATGCGTTGATTGCGGCTTGGGATCGCCATCGAATGCTGGGGTTCACACTTGCGCTGGGCGATAAGGCAGGGCGCGTTGCGCGCCTAGGCACGGGCGCAGTGCCTAGGCGGGTGATCGGCGACGGGGGCGCGCCGACGCCAGCAAGCGCCGTTGATACTTGGGACGGTCTTATCCCCATTGGCGAAATGCCACGACAGATTGATCCTGAAGTTGGCTGGGCGGGAAGCGCCAATCACTTCATCGCGCCGGAAGAGTATCCGTACCCGTACAGTACCTATTCCTCAGCGACCTATCGGTTTGAAAGGCTTGCGCAACTCCTTTCTGGAGAGGATGTCGTTTCAATCGACGACCACATCGCCGCTCAGCGGGATGTCTTTAATCCGTTTGCGCAATCGATGGCGCCGCTGATGGCGCAAGCGATCGCCGATGATCCGGAGACCGCGCATTTGGCTGATATTCTCGGGGCTTGGGATTACGAAGACACGCCTGACAGCGTCGCGGCGACAATTTTTCAATCGATGCATCGCCATTTCGCGAGGCGCGTTTTTGGAGACGAGGTTGGCCCAGACCTCCTCGAGCCTTTTTTCTACACATGGTATGGCTGGCAACAGCGTCTTCACCACTGGGCGCTTGATCCAACGCAAGCCCATACTTGGTTTGATGACCAGCGAACGGAGGCGGTCGAAGGACGCGACGACATGTTTCGCGCAGCGGCCAAGGACGCCATTGAAGAGCTCACCGCGATGCGCGGCGCTGATACGGACCGATGGCGTTGGGGAGATGTGCGCGCCATGCGGTGGGTCGCGCCATTGAGCCAAGATGGCTTTATCGGCGATCTCACGGGGAACTTTGACATGCCGGTCGGCGGTTCTGGCGAGACGCTTAACCGATCGATGTATCGCTTCTCTCAAGAGGGGTTTGATCCGAGCTGGACAGCTTCGCTGCGCATGGTGGCCGATTTGGGTGATGACGAAAAAGTCCGCGCCGTGCTGGCCGGCGGCGTCGTGGGGCGTAGTTTTAATGCGCATCTCGCGGATCAAGCGCGCGCGCTTGAGGAGAATACTCCCGTTTATTGGTGGTTTTCTGATGAGCGCATCCAGGAAAACGCGAAGACACGCCTGACGCTCTCCCCATAGACGGTGCGTCCTCCGCTATGGCGGCGCATATTTAGCGGTCCCGCGCCAGCGACGCCGCGCCGCGGGCGTGCTGATGCCGAATTCTGTTTCGGTTCCAGGCGCTTTGGGGCATAACCCCTCAGATTATGAGTGAAGTCGCCGTCAAGGATCGCCTTCTGGCTCTGGCCGGGCCAGATGATTATTTTGCGCTGCTGAAGCCGCGCGTGATGTCGCTCGTCATTTTCACAGCATTTGTTGGCATGGTCGCCGCTGGCGGCGGCATGCATCCTGGCCTGGCCGCGATTTCCTTGCTTGCGATCGCTGTTGGGGCAGGCGCCTCTGGCGCGCTCAACATGTGGTGGGATGCCGACATCGACGCCGTAATGGCGCGCACCGCCCAGCGCCCCGTCCCAGCCGGACGGGTGCGCAAGGAGGACGCCGCGGCTTTTGGGGCGATCCTGTCCGCTCTTTCGGTGTCCCTGTTGGCGTTGGCCTCTAATTATCTGGCCGCTGGCCTCCTCGCCTTCACGATTTTCTTTTACGTGGTGATCTATTCCATGTGGCTGAAGCGAGCGACGCCGCAGAATATTGTTATTGGCGGCGCGGCAGGCGCATTGCCGCCGGTTGTCGGATGGGCCGCAATCACAGGCTCGGCGCCGCTCGACGCTTGGGTGCTCTTCACGATCATCTTCTTATGGACGCCGCCGCATTTCTGGGCGCTCTCGCTGTATATCAAGGGTGATTACACCCGTGCGGGCGTGCCCATGCTTCCCGTGGTGAAGGGGGAAGAGGCGACGCGGAGACATATTTTCGCTTATGCGCTTATCTTGGCGCCCATTGGATTTGCACCGGTTCTGACAGGCATGGGCGGCTGGCTGTATGGCGTTGGGTCGTTCTTTTTAGGCGCGCAATTTATTCGTTTGGCTTATGCGGTGTTGCGCGGGGAAAGCAGCGATCGCGGCCCGGAGCGACGGTTGTTCAGATTCTCGCTTTTGTATCTGTTTGGATTGTTCGCGTTGATCCTGGTTGAACGCATGGCGGCGATCCTTGTCTGAGGCGGGGGGTGATAATCTTCCGTCATCGGCCGGTACGTCACTCACCCCGGACGAAGACAAAGCACGCAAAAAGCGCAATTTGGCGCTCGCCTTAGCATTGGGCGCATTCATTGTTCTGGTCTTTATCGTGACCATATTACGATTAAGCGCCGGCGCGTCAGCGGGCGCGGGATAGCGATCACAATGGTGACCAAAGAAGAGTATAACCGACGCACAGCGATCATCATCTCCGCGGTCGTTTTGGGCATGCTCGGCATGTCGTTCGCTGCTGTGCCGGCCTATCGCGCTTTTTGTCAGATCACCGGCTGGGGCGGGGTGACGCAGCGGGCGGACGCCGCGCCGCGAGAGGTTCTCGATCGCAAGATCACCGTGCGCTTTGACGCCACTGTCGGCGCCGGGCTCAATTGGCGCTTTAAGCCCGAGCAACTTGAAACCACGTTGCAGATCGGCGAGGCGGGTTTGGCCTTTTACGAGGCCGAGAACCGATCCAATCGTCCTGTTGTCGGTCGCGCGACGTACAATGTATCGCCGGCGAAGGCGGGCGTTTATTTCAGCAAGATCGAGTGCTTTTGTTTCACTGAGCAGCTCTTGAAGCCGGGCGAGAAAGTCTCGATGCCGCTTACCTTTTATGTCGATCCTAAGCTCGATGAGGATCGCAACCTCGACGAGGTCCAGACAATTACGTTGTCTTACACGTTCTTCCCTTGGGACGACCCTGAAGAAACCCAAATCGCTGCATTGCAATAGCTCGGGCTCAGGGCAGCCATTGAGCGCTGCGGCTCTATGGCGCGGCCCAAGCCGATTGCGACCCTTGGAATGTGCTGACGCGACGGGGTAAAACACCGGCTAAAACAACCTGATACAAAGAGGCGGGTTATGGCCGGCGGCGAAGTCAAACACGATTATCATTTAGTCAATCCGTCGCCTTGGCCGTTGGTGGGCTCTTTGTCCGCCGCGGTCATGATGATTGGCGCGGTGGTTTGGATGAAGTCCGGCGCCAATGAGGCCGGGCTGCAGGTCGGCGGGGTCGGCGGCTTTGCTTTAGAAGGCAATTGGCTATTCCTGATCGGCTTCTCCGGCGTTTTGATCACCATGATCGGATGGTGGCGTGACGTTACGCTTGAAAGCCTTCGCGGCGAGAACACCACCACCGTTATTCGCCTTGGATTGCGCTACGGTATGGTGTTGTTCATCGCGTCTGAGGTGATGTTCTTCGCTGCCTGGTTCTGGGCGTTTTTTGGCGCGGCGCTGTTTCCGGGCGCGGGTGATCCCATCATGCTCACCGGCGGCGAGCAGATGCTCAATTTCGAGGGCGATCCTGCTTACATCGGTAACGATGGCCGTGTGCATGCGACCGGCGCTGTTTGGCCGCCTGTTGGCGTAGAGCCGCTCAATCCTTGGGGCTTGCCGCTCATCAATACGCTCGTATTGCTGTTATCGGGCACGACGGTCACTTGGGCGCACCATGCTGTTCTGCATAATGATCAAAAAGGGTTGGTTCAGGGCTTGGTCGTCACTGTTATCCTGGGCGCGTTCTTCAGCTTCCTGCAGGGCGTCGAGTATTGGGAAGCGATTCATTACGAAATGTTCTCATTTTCCGGCGGCGGCATCTATGGCGCGTCCTTCTTCATGGCGACAGGCTTCCATGGGTTGCACGTATTGATCGGAACGATTTTCCTTCTCGTGTGTCTGTTCCGGGCGCTTGCTGGTCATTTCAGCGCTGAGCGACATTTCGGGTTTGAGGCGGCTGCTTGGTATTGGCACTTCGTGGACGTGGTTTGGCTATTCCTGTTCGCCTTTATTTATGTTCTGGGCAACCAAGGCTTGCTCTCCTAACGCTGCTCTTTCAGCGGAGACGCTGATGACGTCATTTCCGCATGTATCTCCCTACGCTGCTGGGCTAAGCGGCAAATGCCCTCGCTGCGGGCAGGGACCTTTGTTTGATGGATTTTTGTCTTTACACCGCACGTGCAACCGCTGCGGTCTCGACTTTGCCAAGGCGGATGCGGGAGATGGCCCGGCGGTTTTCGTTATTTTCATCGTCGGCTTTGCCGCCGTCGCCCTCGCTTTTGTGGCGCGCTTTGCCTGGTATGCGTCCGCAGCAGTCGCGCTTTTGCTGAGCTTGGCGGTGACCGTCATCCTATCGTTGGCGTTGTTACGGCCGTTTAAGGCGACGTTGATTGCGCTCCAATATCGTCACAAGGCCGCTGAGGGTCAGCTAGAGGACGACGCTGAAGCATGACATCGCTGTTTGCGGATCGGCGTTTCGTCTTTCGGCCGGCGCTTTCTATTTCAACCGTCCTGTCGCTGTTGATTTTGTTCTCGCTGGGCTCATGGCAGCTTCAACGACTCGAATGGAAGCGTGGGCTTATTGAGGCGGTGGAGACGCGCGTGGGCCTAGAGCCGGTGAATTTGAGTGACGCGCTTGTCCGTCGCGCCGCCGGCGAGGATATCGAATATTTGCCCGTCAAAATCTCCGGCGTTTTTCAACATGACAATGAAGTGCTGATGTTTGGCCAGCATGAGCGCGCTGCGGGCGTATTTGTCTTTACGCCGTTGCGCGTCGACCCTGCTGCGGTGAACAATAGTCTCATTTATGTCAATCGCGGCTTCGCCCCGCAATCCGCCGCGAACGCGGCGGCGAGGGTCGATGCGGCGGTTCAAGAAGAAGTCACCGTCGCCGGGCTCTTTCGCGCTGCAGAGACGTTGCATCCGCCGGCCTCTTGGTTTCGCTCAACAAAACAATCCGGAGACGGATTGTGGTGGGTGCGCGACCCGACTTTGTTTGCATCGGCTGCAGGCCTGGAAGCGCCGGCCTTTTATGTCGATAGCTTTGGAGGCGAAAGCCCGGGACCATTCCCAGAAGGCGGCGTCACCCGCCTGGAGTTTTCCAACCGACACTTGGAATATGCATGGACATGGTTTGGTCTCGCCGGGACGCTCATCGCTGTTTGGGTCGCCTTTTCATTTCCTCGATTCCGGCATTAGATGGCGGAGCGGTGATCCTTCTTCGGCGCGACGTTGGCAGGAATCCGCCGTATTCAATTAACAGATTGTTCATGATCGAACGTGCGACTTACTGCGTTGGATTGAGCGAGCCCTTGCTTTAAGGTCCGCGCGCGAGCGGGGAGCGTCGCACAGTAAAGGAGAACCCCTTTGAAAACCCATTTGTTGATTATCGCCGGCGCGGCCGCGTTATTGGCCGCCTCATGCGGCGGCTCCGATACTGATGTCGGCGACGCCGAGAGCCCAACAGGCGACTCTCAAACCGGCGCACCCGCAGAAACGGAGGACGGCTCAGCCGCGTTGCCTGATCTCGACGGCGAGGCCGCACAAAAACTGGCCGACCAAAATCGCGCTGATGCCGAGGCGTTTCTTACGGAGAACGCCGAGAAAGAGGGCGTACAAGTCACCGAGTCCGGCTTGCAGTATTTAGTGCTAAGCGAAGGGCCAGAAGACGGCGCGACGCCAATTTCCACCGACCTCGTTGTGGTCGATTATGTGGGTACGTTGACCGACGGCGTAGAATTCGATTCCTCAATTGCGCGCGGCGCGACAGCGAGTTTTCGCCTGAACCAAGTTATACCGGGCTGGACCGAAGGCGTTCAGCTGATGAGCGAAGGCGACAAATATCGTTTCTTCATTCCGCCTGATCTGGCCTATGGCGAACGGGTGCCGCCTGGCAGCGTCATTGGTCCCAACAGCGCGCTCATTTTCGATGTTGAACTGCACAGAGTTCATAACGCTGAGCGTAATCTGGAAAAGGCCCAGGCATTCCTTGCGGAAAATGCGAAGAATGACGGCGTCAAAACCACCGACAGCGGCCTGCAATATCTCGTGCTCGCTGAGGGCGCTGCAGACGGCGTGAGCCCTGCCGAAGTGGATTTTATCGAAGTGCACTATGAGGGGTCTTTGGAAGACGGCCAGGTTTTTGATTCCTCCTATGCACGCGGCGAAACGCTCAAAATCGACCTCATCAATCTGATCGATGGCTGGCGCGAAGGTATTCAGCTGATGTCCGTGGGCGACAAGTTCAAATTCTTCATCCCGCCTGATCTCGCCTATGGCAGCGTCGGCACGCCCGGCGGGCCTATTGGGCCCAATGAAACGCTGATCTTCGACGTCGAGCTTCTAGACGTCCAAAAAGCTGCGGGGCCGACTGAGGCGCAAGCGCAGTAATCGCGCCGTTTATGCAAAGGCATCGGATATTCGTCGTCACCCCCTTGCAATGCATATAAAGAATTCTTTATATGCTTTCGAGGCTATATGATGACTGACCCGATCAAAGAACGCCCTGCGCGCCTTGAGGCGCTCAAAGCCGCGCTTGAGGCGCGAATTCTCGTCCTAGACGGGGCGGCGGGCACCTTTATCCAGCAATATTCGCTGGATGAGGCAGGCTATCGCGGCGCGCGTTTCAGCGATTGGTCCTGCGATATCCAGGGCAACAACGACATTCTCATTCTGTCGCGCCCCGAAATTGTGAGCGAAATGCACCGGGCCTACTTAGAGGCGGGCGCAGACATTATTGAGACGAATACGTTTTCCTCCACAACGATCGCCCAAAGCGATTACGAGATGGAGGGGTTAGCGTATGAATTAAACGTCGAAGGCGCGAGGCTCGCGCGCGCCGCTGCAGACGAGGTCGCGCGCGATGGAAACCCTCGCTGGGTAGCAGGCGCTATTGGCCCTACGAACCGGACGGCGTCAATTTCACCGGACGTGAACGATCCCGGCACGCGCAATGTGGATTTTGAAACCCTGGCGCAGTCTTATGGCGAGGCGGCGCGGGGGCTCATCGAGGGCGGCGCCGATATCATCCTTGTCGAGACGATCTTCGATACGTTGAACGCCAAGGCGGCAATTTTTTCCCTTTCCGAAGTGTTTGATGATGTTGGCGTGGAATTACCTGTGATGCTTTCTGCGACCATCACGGATCAATCAGGGCGAACCCTTTCGGGGCAGACGCCAGAAGCGTTCTGGTATGCGACGCGCCACGCCAAACCGATCAGTGTCGGCCTGAATTGCGCGCTTGGCCCTGATTTGATGCGACCTTATGTCGAAGAGCTGTCCCGAGTTTCGGAGACTTACGTTTCCGCATATCCAAATGCCGGGCTGCCAAACGCCTTTGGCGGTTATGATGAGACGCCAGAATCAATGGTGACGCATCTGCGCGAATGGGCCGAAAGCGGCTTGGTGAATATTCTTGGCGGGTGCTGCGGGACAACGCCAGGGCATATCAAAGCGTTCGCAGAGGCGGTCAAAGACGTCCAGCCACGAAGCGTGTCGTCTCGAGAGACCGCCATGCGCCTTTCCGGTCTTGAGGCGTTCTCTCTGGCCGGTTAACGGCCGACAGCAGCACGCTATTGATTCCCGACCTCGCGCAGGCCATTTTCCCGTCATGACTGACATCCAAAACGCTCTTGAGTGGATTTCGAAACTCGTTTCATTCGACACCACCTCGTCTCGGTCCAACTTGGCGCTTATCGACTTCGTTGAGGCGCACTTGAATGATCTCGGCGTCTCTTCATTCCGTGTGATGAATGATGACGGCACGAAAGCCAATCTTTACGCCATTATCGGACCCGAGACGGAGGGCGGCGTAATCTTATCCGGACATACGGACGTCGTCCCGGTTGACGGCCAAGATTGGGATACCGACCCTTGGACGGTGGTTGAAAAAGAAAGCCGGCTTTACGGCCGCGGCGTCACGGATATGAAGAGCTTTTCGGCGATTGGTTTGTCACTCGCCGGTCATATGATAGATGCCGGACTTAAGCGCCCCATCATTTTCGCCTTGTCTTATGATGAAGAAATCGGCTGTCTCGGCGCGCCGCGTATGATCAGTGAAATCGCCAACAAGATCCCGACGCCCTCGGCTGTTATTGTCGGGGAGCCGACCAGCATGAAAGTGATTGACGGCCATAAGGGCATCAGCTCCTTCCATGTCCACGTTACGGGGTACACAACGCATTCCAGCCAAACGGATCGCGGTGTTTCCGCCGTTGAGGCGGCAGCCAAGCTTATAACAAAGATCTCAGATATGCGCGCGGCGCGCGCCCGCGACGCTGCCGCGGATTGTCCGTTCGATCCGCCCTATTCGACCATGACCGTGAATGTGGCGCACGGCGGCACGCAGTTGAACATTATGGCGGGCGAGGCCTATTTTGATTGGGACTTGCGCGCCTTGCCCGGAGAAAGTCGACAAGAGATCGCAGAGGAATTTTCAGATTTCGCCCGCGGCGTCGAAGCCGAAATGCGCGCCAAAGCGCCGCAATGCCGTATTGAAATTACGCAACTTACCGATGCGCCTGCACTGGCCCCGGCAACGAATAATCCGGCCGCGGACCTTGCGAAGGCGCTCACAGGGCGTAACGCAACCGAGACCGTTGCTTATGCGGCGGAGGCGGGCCAGTTCCAGGAAGCGGGCTTCCCAACGGTGATTTGTGGGCCAGGATCGATTTACCTACCAGGTTTTTGA
>JBCDBM010000006.1:0-32475 GCA_039183665.1 Pseudomonadota bacterium
AGAAGGCATGCAATCCCTGTTCATCGAAAGTGAAGGGCCAATCCAGATCCCCAACGCGGAAACCGGAGAGCCTGAATTGATGACGGCGCAATCGACGTCGCTCGCGGCGCTGCTGGTCTCCGCCCACACCGTGATGTTTTTGCTTTTGACGATTTTCTTTGTCTGGCGACGGCAAGTCGCGACACGATAACTATCAATCACCATGCGGGCGTCTAAAAGCCAGTTCCAAGCCTTTATCAGCCATGCCAGCCATGACATGGATAAAGCGAACACGCTCGTCACGCTGTTGGAACGGGCGAGATTGCGATGTTGGATTGCGCCTCGCGATATTCGCGATGGGGTTGATTACGGCGCAGAGATTATTTCTGGTCTGGAGAAGTCGTCTCACCTGTTCTTGCTGCTGTCACGCGCGTCTAACAAGTCGAGTTTTGTCGCCCGAGAAGTCGAACGCGCTGTATCAAAAAACAAAAGCATAATTTGCGTTCGGCTGCAGGATGTTCAGCCCTCTCGCCGGCTTGAGTTTTTCGTCTCTACAACACAATGGATCGATGGTTGGCGATGCGACGACGAAACGCTCAGCCAGCGCTTACTCGAAGCGGTCACTGGCCAACAAAATTCTGCGCAGTCTACTCGTTCGGGATTGAGAGACGATGGACCTGTAAAGAACGTATGGCGAAATCTCGTCACTTTCGCTCGCAAAGGTCTGCGCTTTTCGCGGCGGCTTCAATTGCGGACGGCGTCAATTCCCGAACGACTTGCAAGCCGGCGTTATATGAACGGGACGAGTGGTTATCCCCGCAGCTTAACCCTCAATCCCTTGACCCACGGCAAAGCAGCGCCTGTCACGGCGTCCGCGAAGAAGCTCGTCGGCGGGGGCGTTGTGGTGGGGCGCGGAAAAGACAGTGATGTCATGATCCAAGATGTCAGCATATCAAGACGGCATGCAAAGCTTTATTGGCGCGACGGCAGGTACTACTTGTTGGATCTGGATTCGATGAACGGAAGCACGATTAATGGGCGACGATTGAGACGGCAAATGCCGGTCAAACTGCGTGCGCAAGACATATTGCAGTTCGGGCGTGTCCGATATCGGGTTCGTTAGCTGCGATTTCTTACCAAGAACACCTAAATGTCCAACTGTTCACTGGCCAAGGGCTTTATGGCGCCCGTCAATGCGCCAAAGGCACGTGCTCATCGCGACCTCGCTAGTTTTGTCGCGAAAGACGCGCTCATTCCGTCCCGATCAAGTACTCCTCAGCCCAACGCCGCTGCGACTGTAAATGCATGGCATTGTTCAGCGTTTTAGATCAGTCGTCGCCGTCTTTCCGTCGCAGCTAAGATTGGACGGGCATTCAAAATACTGGTTATGTGTTTGGCGGCGTTTTTGCCGGGAAGTTGTTGGGGCGTGAGGTCATCAAGACGATGCGCATCCCAGTCCAAATTTGCTTTTTTGGGCGTTGCATCGGCGCGGCGAGAGGACAGAGGATGAAAATCTATACGCGCACAGGCGATGGCGGCGAAACTTCGCTATTGACCGGCGAGCGAGTGGCTAAAGACGAGTTGCGGCTTGAGGCGTTGGGGGAGGTGGACGAGCTTGTGGCGGCGCTCGGTGTTGCGAAAGCAGAAACTGCGGAGCCCGAAGTTGTGGCTCGGGTGGCCGCCCTTCAAGGAGAACTCTATCGGCTTATGGCGGATTTAGCCTGCGCGGGCGCTGATATTGGCGGTGCGCCGGCGCAATTGCCTGGGGACGCGGTCGACCTCCTAGAGACCGCGATCGATGATTATGAGGCGCACCTGCCGCCGTTGAAAGACTTCGTGATGCCGGGCGATACGCGCGCATCCGCGGCGCTGCATTTGGCGCGCACGGTTTGTCGCCGCGCAGAGCGGCGCGTGCTGTCCGCCGCGCGCGCCCACACCCTCGCAACGGAAATCCCGCGTTACCTTAATCGGCTGTCAGATCTGCTGTTTGTAATGGCGCGGTTCGTCGATCGTGATCAGGCGACTGCCGACACCACGTTTAAGTCTCAACAATGACTACGATGCGACAACGATCTCAATTGGCGCACGCGACAAAAAACTTATCGCGAGCGTGAGAGATGCGTGGGCGGTTTGACTTCAAGAACTCTTGGCTGCCAGCGCTTTGCACTGCGATTGCGATCTTTTGCGGCGCAGCTTACGGGGAAGACGATAAACCGGCGCGCATCGTTTCGATCAATCTGTGTACAGATCAAATGCTTTTGGAACTGGCTCGTCCGGAACAGATTCTCTCTGTTTCTTTTTTGGCGGCTGACCCCATTTCATCGACGGTTGCAGACAAAGCGGCGACCATCCCCACAAACCGCGGCGGCGCGGAAGAGATCCTCGCGCTCGACCCCGATCTCGTCTTGGCCGGCAGCTTCACGACGCGGCAGACGGTCCGCCTTCTTCGAAACCTGGGGATACCCGTCGCCGAGTTCGCGCCTGCGCAGTCGATCGCGGCGGTCAAAGAAAACTATAAAGAGATCGGCGACTTGATCGGCGCGGCCGGGAAAGCCGAAGCGTTCAATAAACGGATTGACGACGCGGTCGCTCATGTCGCCTCAACAACCACCGAAAACGACCCTAAACTGGTTTTCGCTGATTATGGCGTTAATGGCTTTACGTCCGGAAAGGGATCGCTGATTGCGGAGCTCGCGACCCTTGCCGGGTTCACGCCCCTTGCCGACGCGTTAGCGCTCAAAGGCGCCCGGCGCCTGTCAATCGAGCAATTGCTGCATCACCGACCCGATCTTCTTGATCTTGGAGCGGCGTCTTATGCGGCGCCGGCCCTCTCGACCGACGCGCTTCGCCACCCGGCGCTCGCTTATTTGACCGATGTCACGCCGACCGTGAGTATTCCCAGCCGGCTCACGTCATGCGGCGGCCTCTCGGTCCTTCCTGTGCTAGAGCTTCTGGTAGAGAAACGCGGGGAGATTTTAGCGCAGTGAGCGCGGTTGAGACGAATAGATCGCGCGTGCCTGGAAAGGCGCCGTCGATGCAGATCCCTTACGGGTTTCTCACCGGCGGGCTTTTTATTGCCGTTCTCGTCGCCGCTTTCGCATCGCTCATGATCGGCCCCGCCGCCGTCGGTCTCGGCGCCCTATGGGGGGTTATGACCGGCGGCGATGTCGAGACAGCCGCGCTCATTATGCGGGAAATCCGCTTACCCAGAACGCTCCTTGCCCTGATGATTGGCGCCACGCTGGGGTTGTCGGGCGCCGCCATGCAGGGGTTTTTGCGCAATCCGCTCGCTGAGCCCGGCGTTATTGGTGTTTCGGGCGCGGCGGCGCTTGGCGCTGTCTTAGCGATCTATACTGGCCTTGCGGCAACCTTCGCCTTGGCGTTGCCCTTTCTCGCAATCGCCGGCGCCCTTGGGGCGGTTCTCATTCTTCACTTGCTCGCCGGCAGTCGCTCGACCCTGACATTGATCTTGGCGGGTGTTGCCATTTCTAGCCTTACGGGCGCGCTTATCGCGTTGGCGCTAAATTTGTCGCCCAATCCATTCGCCGCCTATGAAATTGTCTTCTGGATGCTTGGCTCGTTGTCAGACAGAAGCTTGACCCATGTGCAGCTCGCCGCCCCGTTCATGGTTTTGGGCTGGGCCCTCCTGGCGGCCTCCGCCAATGGCCTAGATGCGCTGAGCTTGGGTGAGGAAACCGCTGCGAGCCTTGGTGTTGATTTAAAGCGCATGCGCGCGTTCATCGTAACCGGCACGGCTCTTTCCGTCGGCGCCGCGGTAGCGGTGAGCGGCGTCATCGGCTTTGTGGGCCTCGTTACGCCGCATCTCCTGCGGCCCGTTGTGGGCCACAAGCCGGGACGCTTGTTATTGGTGAGCGCCCTTGGCGGCGCGTTACTTTTGCTGCTGGCCGATATCCTGGTACGTCTTATTACGCCGGGTACGGAGTTAAAGTTAGGTGTCGTTACGGCGCTTATCGGGGCGCCGTTCTTTTTATATCTTGTCTTACATTTGCGGCTCGGGGGGCGCTGATGTCCCTAGAGGTTCAAAGCTTGAGCGTCACGTTGTCCGGGCGGCCCATTGTCCGCGAGGCGTCGCTCAGCGTTGCGGGCGGCGAATGCGTTGGTTTGGTCGGCCCCAATGGAGCCGGGAAGACTTCTTTGTTGCGCGCGATCGTCGGCGCGGCGCCAAAAGTGGGCGGCGCCATTTCGGTTGGCGGTGTCTCATTGGTTGACCTCAAACCAAAAGAGCGAGCGCGGCGCATTGCGTATTTGCCCCAAGACCATCATTTGGAATGGGCCCTTGGCGCGCGCGACGTCGTTGCCTTGGGGCGGACGCCATATCTTGGCGCGTTCGGCGCGCGCACGGCTCAATGCGACAGCGTTATCGATGCGTCCATGAAAAGCGTCCACGTAGACGCGCTCGACGGGCAACCCTTTTCGACGCTCTCAGGCGGTGAAAAAGCGCGCGTGCTCCTGGCGCGCGCCTTGGCCGTATGCGCGCCTGTTCTGCTTGCCGATGAACCTGTCGCCGCGCTCGACCCGTATCATCAACTTCAGGTCATGGAGATCTTGAAAAGCCGCGCCCAAGCTGGCGATGCTGTGCTCGTGGTGCTGCACGATCTCAACTTGGCGGCGCGCTTTCTTGACCGCGTGATATTGATGTCAGATGGGCGGATTATCGACGACGGTCCGCCTCATGATGTTTTGACCAAAGACGCGATGGAGAATGTCTACAAGGTTACGCCGCTGAGCGGTGACGCGGACGGGGAGACATGGCTTATTCCCTGGAGACGTCTGAAAAGCGATTAAAGCGTATTCACTGCTGAAGCGCCTCACGTCCATTTCGGTGCTTCGCGCATGCTCACAAACCCTTCGCGTAAGCATGCCGACCATGCCTCGCTCATGGCATGGTAGTTCTTATCGTCTGCCTCAATGCGGCGTAGTTCGGAAAAGGCGTATGAGTCTGTTGGGATCACAGCGAGGTCCAACGGCATTCCTACCGAGAGATTGGACCGCAACGTTGAATCCATCGACAGGAGACAGGCGGTCACCCCGTCATCCAGCGACGAGTTATAGCTGATCACTCGATCGATGATGGGTTTGCCATATTTCAGCTCGCCGAGCTGGAAAAAGGGCGTGTCCTCGGTGGCTTCAATAAAGTTGCCGGCGGAGTACACCATAAAGAGCCGCGGCGCGCCGCCCGCACGTTGGCCTGCGACGATCATAGTCGCATGTCCCGACTCATTCATCGCTGAAAGGCCAGAGCCCCAACGGTTTTGCGCAAACTGCATTTGTTCGCCCACCATCTGCGCGATGCGATAAATCGAGGGCGCGGTGAAGATGGTGTCACCTTGGAAATTCGGATCATTGATCGCATCGTTTAAATGCGCAATGACGGCTTGCGTTACGGCGAGATTGCCCGCCGTCAGCATCGCCACGACGCGATCGCCCGGGGCCGACCAAGTAAACATTTTCCGAAAGCGCGCGATGTTATCCACGCCCGCATTGGTGCGCGTATCTGAAAGGAGCACCATTCCGGTTCTCAGGCGCAACGCGACACAATAAGTCATAGCTTTATTCTAACCCCGATTCGCGATTCCGCAGCCAACCGCCGCGAACCGCGAATTCGCATTAGAGGCCCAAAAGTCAGCGCGTCAACTGGCGACGGCGGACTTATTTTCCTGATGCGCGGTAAGGGGTTGTTTTACGCGGGTTTGCTCTTGCGTGCGGCTTTTCGGCTTAGCCGCGCTCTCCGCTGCGATATCCACGCCCGCCGTTTCCGCTGCGCTCAAGAAATTATAGTCGCGGGCAATTTGCGTCGACAACCAATTGTTGCGGGCAATGAAGCGCGTCAGGAACTCATGCAAGCCGCCCTCAAAGATGGCCTCTACATCGCTGGCGTTCAATTCTGCGGCAATGCTCGCGCAAATCTCATGACTGTCATGGCGCGCAGCATATAGGCGTGCGAGCCGGTTGAGATGCTCACTGATGCGTTCAACGCAAAATGCGAGTGAACGCGGCGTATACGGATTAAGAGTTAGGAACTCGACGATATTGGCCCGATCATAGCCGCCGCCATAGGCCCACTTATAGGCGCGCAAAGAAGAGGTGGCGCGTAAAACGACTGTCCATTGAAACGTGTCGACGCTGCCCGAAACGGGTTCGTCGCGGTCATCGAAAACGTAGCATTTGACGTCTAACAGGCGCGCGGTGCAGTCGGCGCGCTCCACGAACGTCCCCAGTCGGAGGAAATTATGCGTGTCGTCGCGCAGTTGAGAGGAGTCTGCGACGCCTCGAAATAGCGCGCAGCTCTTTTTCACCCAATCGAGGAAGTAGCCCAGCTCGCCCGCGCCCACGCGCATCGGCGCTTTGGCGCGCAGCTCAAGCCAAAACTCGTTCAGGGCCTCCCACATATCGATGGTGAGCGCCGTGCGAATGGCGCGGGCGTTGGCGCGCGCCTGGGCGATGCACGAGACGATAGACGACGGGTTCGCCTGCGAGAACGCGATGAAATCGACGACATTCTGTTTGGTCACGTCCTTGTGCGATTGGTCAAACGCATAGCGCGCGCCGGCGCCCGCAAGCACGGATTGCCATTCCGAGGTTTCGTCATCGGCGTCATTGGGTACGGCGCTCATGCGTCTGCCCGTATCGAGCAGACGCGCCATGTTCTCGGCGCGCTCCACATAGCGCCCGATCCAATAAAGGCTCTCCCCAGTACGGCTTAGCAAAGCCATTATCCGCTCCCGTTCAAAACCCACGTATCTTTAACGCCGCCGCCTTGGCTCGAATTCACCACCAATGAGCCTTCGCGCAGCGCGACCCGCGTCAACCCGCCGGGCGTCATCGACACCGAGCAGCCATCCTCGCCTGCGCCCACCAGCGCAAAGGGCCGCAAGTCCACATGCCGGGACGCCAACGCGTCGCCTGACAATGTCGGGCAGGTTGATAACGCAAGCGTTGGCTGGGCGATATAGCGTTCTGGCGCGGCTTCGATTTTTTTTGCGAAAGCCGCCCGTTCCGCGTCGCTTGCGTGCGGGCCGATCAACAGACCGTAGCCGCCCGATCCGTGCACGTCTTTGACGACAAGATCCGCGATGTTCTCCAAAACGTAGGCGCGATCCGCTTCGTCCCGGCAGCGCCAGGTGTCAACGTTCTTCAAAATCGGCTCTTCGTTGAGATAGTGCCGGATCATGTCGGGCACGTAGGTGTATATAGCTTTGTCGTCGGCAATGCCCGCGCCGGGCGCGCTGACCAAGGTCACGCCGCCGGCGCGATAGGCGTCGAATATACCTGGCACGCCCAAAATCGAGTCCGAGCGAAAGTTTTTCGGGTCGATATAATCGTCGTCGATGCGGCGGTAGATGACGTCGACGCGCCGGGGGCCGGTTGTTGTCCGCATATAGACCCGGTCGTCTTCGACATAGAGGTCCGGGCCTTCCACGAGCTCGACGCCCATCTCGTCCGCCAAAAAGGAGTGCTCGTAAAAGGCGCTGTTGAAAGGGCCCGGCGTCAAAATGGCGAGGGTTGGTTCGCCCTCGCATAAGGGTGGCTTCACGCTGCGCAGGGTTGCGTAGAGTTTTGAGGGGTAGTCTTCAACGGGTTCGATGGCGTCATTCTCGAACAAGTCCGGGAATAGCTGCATCATGATCTCGCGGTTCTCCAGCATATAGGAGACCCCGGAAGGCGTTCGGCAATTATCCTCCAGCACATAGAAGTCATTGTCGCCCACACGGACAATATCGATGCCGATAATATGGCTGTAGACGCCCGCGGGCGGGTCGATGTCTTTCATCAGCGGTTGGTAAGAGTCATTCTCAAAAATGAGATCTCCGGGGACGATGCCAGCCTCGACAATTTCAGCGTCGTGATAAACGTCCCATAGAAACTTGTTGAGCGCGATCGCCCGCTGTTCTATGCCGCGCGCAAGCTCTTCCCACTCCGAGGCGCTGAAGATCCGAGGGATCATATCGAAGGGGATCAATCTTTCCGGGTCGCCGCCTTCTCCATACACGCAAAAGGTGATGCCGACCTTCCGAAAAATCGTCTCTGCCTCGCGGCGCTTTTTATCGAGCGCCTCGGGTCCGATTTCATCGATCCATCGTTTAATATTTCGATAGGGCGCGCGTACGGAATCGCCAGTCGTCATTTCGTCGTACATCGCAGGCGGTCTCGACCGGTTTAAGGGCTTATGTTGCACTGTAGCATTTAATTTAACAATATTATGCCAATCGACGCAAACGATCTGGGATTAGCCGTCGTGAATTTCGTGATCCCGAGCATATCGCCCGCCGATCGCCGCCCAAGGAGGGCGCTGCACAATGAGCATTAAGGTCGCGCTCACCCATAGAACGCAATACACCTACGACCGGCTGATCAATCTCGGGCCCCAGGTCGTGCGTCTGCGGCCAGCGCCCCATTCGCGAACCCAAATTGAAAGCTACGCTCTCAAAATAGAGCCCAAGGACCACTTCCTCAATTGGCAGCAGGATCCGTTTGGCAACTATTTGGCGCGCCTCGTGTTCCCGGAGCGGACCAAAAAATTTGAGGTCACGGTGGAGTTGATCGCGGATATCACGCCGATCAACCCGTTTGATTTCTTTTTGGAAGAAGGCGCGACCCATGTTCCGTTCGCATATGATGCAGAGACGAAGCTCGATCTGGCGCCCTATTTGGAGCGCATTGAGGGCGGCCCGCTCTTTGAGAAACTGGTCGAGCGTGAGCTGAAAGTCTGGCGCGGACGCCAAAACAGCGACCCGGAAGACCAGATGACGACGAACGATTTCTTGGTCGAGGTTAATCAACGCCTGGAACAAGATATTCGTTATACGACGCGCATGGAGCCGGGCGTCCAAACGCCTGAAGAAACGCTCGACAAAGCGCTTGGCTCGTGCCGCGATTCCGCCTGGCTGATGGTGGCGTTGATGCGCCGGCTAGGCATCGCTGCGCGGTTCGTGTCCGGTTACCTCATTCAATTGAAGTCAGATGAAATCGCGCTGGATGGCCCGTCGGGCCCAGCTGAAGATTTTACGGATCTGCATGCGTGGACGGAAGTTTATTTGCCGGGCGCTGGCTGGGTTGGGCTTGATCCGACGTCCGGGTTGCTCACTGCCGAGGGGCATATCCCTTTGGCCGCGACGCCGTCGCCGCAAACCGCGGCGGCGATCTCAGGCGGTCATGAACCGTGCGAAGTCGCGTTCGACTTCGATATGTCCGTGTCGCGCATTTATGAGTCGCCGCGGGTAAGCCAGCCTTTCTCAGACGATAAATGGCAAGCGGTTAAAAAGGCCGGGGCGCAAATCGACGAACTCCTCGTCAAGAATGATGTTCGGCTGACGACCGGCGGCGAGCCCACCTTTGTGGCCTCATCTGATCGGGACGCCGGCGAATGGAATATCGATGCGGTCGGACCCACAAAGCGGGCCTATGCGGATCAGTTCATTCGTAAGCTGCGTGATCGGTTCGCGCCCGGCGGTCTGCTCCAATATGGCCAGGGCAAATGGTATCCAGGCGAGCAATTGCCGCGCTGGGCTTTTGCGCTTTATTGGCGTTCAGACGCGACGCCGCTTTGGGAGAACCCGGCGCTGATCGCGCGCGAGGATGTGCCCCAAACGAGCACCATCGAAGACGCCGAACGATTTATGGGCGCCGTGTGCGAGGCGTTGGAGGTGAGCAGCGAATTCGCGTCGCCCGCTTTTGAGGATACCGCCGCCTATTTGCTCCGTGAGCAGAACTTACCGCATAATGTGGACCCGATTGACAACAAGCTTGAAGAACCCGAAGAGCGGGCGCGGCTTGCTCGGGTGTTTGATCGCGGTCTTGGCGCGCCGGCGGCGTATGTCCTGCCCGTCCAGGCGCAGCAAGCGCGCGACGGACGCCCGAAGCGCGCCTTTCGATGGATGAGCGAGCGCTGGCGCACCAGGCGCAAGCGGCTGTATCTGCAACCCGGCGACAGCCCGTCGGGTTTTCGCTTGCCGCTCAACGCGCTCGGTTATGTGGCGCCTTCCCGCCGCCCAGAAATTATACCGCTCGATCCCTTCGCTGCTCGCGGCGCCTTACCGGCTCGTGCGCCCATTTTTCAAACGCGCGGCGGCGCGAGCGGGCATGGGGCGGCAGGCGCGGGCCCCGCATCGTTTGATTATGATGCTGATTATACGTCAGATGGGGATATAAGCTACGAAGACATTGAACCTGGCGGCGCATTTTACGGTTGGGGACCGGGCATCAGAACGGCGCTCACCGTGGAGCCGCGCGACGGCGTCATCTGCGTGTTTTTTCCGCCCGTACGGTCTGCTGATGAATATGTGGACCTGACCGCTGCTATCGAGGAGGCCGCACGCGAGACCGGGCTGCCGGTCCATATCGAAGGCTATCCGCCGCCATCTGATCCGCGTCTTAATGTCATCAAAGTGACGCCGGACCCTGGCGTCATTGAGGTGAACGTTCAACCGGCCCATTCCTGGGACCAGCAAATCGAAATTACTGAAGCGGTCTATGACGTGGCGCGTGAGTGTCGCTTGGAGGCGTCAAAATTTGCCATCGATGGCCGGCCCGCGGGCTCCGGCGGCGGCGCGCCTATCGTCGTTGGCGGCGCCACGCCCGCCGACAGTCCGTTTTTGCGGCGTCCCGATCTTTTAGCCTCGCTCATCCGCTATTGGCAAAACCATCCGTCTCTTTCGTATTTTTTCTCCGGCATGTTTATCGGTCCAACAAGCCAAGCGCCGCGCATTGATGAGGCGCGCTTAGACACGCTCTACGAAATGGAAATCGCGCTGCGCCAAGTGCCCAATCCGCTCGTGGCTTCGGGCGCGGATTGCCCGCCATGGCTGGTGGACCGGATTTTCCGCCATCTCCTGACGGACGTGACAGGCAACACCCATCGCGCGGAGATCTGTATCGACAAACTTTACTCGCCGGACGGGCCGACGGGCCGGTTGGGGCTCGTCGAGTTTCGCGCTTTTGAAATGCCGCCCCATGCGCGCATGAACCTGGCCCAGCAATTGGTGTTGCGGGCGCTCATCGCGTGGTTCTGGCAGACGCCTTATGAAAAACCGCTCACTCCCTTCGGGACGGCGCTCAATGATCGGTTCATGCTGCCTCATTATCTTTATGCGGATTTTAAATCCGTGATGGCGGAAGCCTCGCAAGGGGTCGGCGTGCCCTTCGATCCTGATTGGTTCGAAGCGCAATATGAATTCCGCTTCCCGCTCTTGGGCTTTGTGGACATTGGCGACATCCATATAGAGTTGCGCTCCGCATTGGAGCCTTGGCATGTGTTGGGCGAGGAAGAGGCGGGCGGCGGTACTGCGCGCTTCGTGGACAGCTCAGTAGAGCGTGTGCAGTTGATTGTCTCTGGGCTAGACCCAAATCGCTACGCAATGACCTGCAACGGTATTCGTATCCCGCTCACCGATATTCAAGATACGGATGAAAAAATTGCCGGCATTCGTTATCGCGCTTGGCTGCCGCCGTCTTGCTTGCACCCGACAATCTTCCCCCACGGGCCGCTTGTTTTTGACGTGTTCGATAAAGCCAATAGCCGGACCATTGGCGGGTGCACCTACTTTTCCACGCACCCCGGCGGGCGCAATTACGAGACACAGCCTGTCAACGCTTTAGAGGCGGACGGCCGCCGCAAAGCGCGCTTTGCGCCCTTTGCCAGCGCTCCCGGCGCCTTTGTGATGCGTGAGCCCGCAACCTCGCCAAACTTCCCGCTAACGCTGGATATGCGGATGAACTAGTCTCGGTATTTTGCGCGGTGGCAAACATCTTGCGTCATCCCGCGTAAGTGACAATGGCGCGATCCTGCTGTAGCCGCCTCAGTCATCAAGCGGGGAAACTCTATGCAATTGCGCGACGTCACGCTGGCGACATTGATTAGCGAAGGGCTGCGGCTTGCGCGCTATGGGATCGTCGGCGTTGGCGCCACGCTTGTGCATGTCGGCGTCGCGCTGGCGTTGGCTGTCGGTTTTAACATGAACAGTTTCGCAGCGAACCTATTCGGCTTCTCCCTTGGGTTCATTCCCTCATTTCTTGGTCACTATCATTGGACCTTTAAAAACGCCGGCGCCAGCAAAGACGCTGCGGTGAAGCGCTTTTTGATCCTCGCAGCGGCTGGATTTCTGGCGAATAATGTCGTCTTGGCGGCGCTCACTGCTTCTGGGCTTGTGGGGCGCGCCGCCTCCATCGTTTTGGCGATCGCTATTATTCCCGCAGTTAGCTATTTGGGCGCGCGCTTTTGGGCGTTTCGCGAAAGCCGCAGCTAAAGGCTGAAATCGGAGCGGGGCCGCATTTTGGAAATTCACCGCCTCTAGGCTATGCAAGCGCGAGAAACCCGGAGGCGATGATTCTTCAAACGCTCAAAGAAACGCGCCCACTGGTGATCGCGCCCCCAGCAATTTTATTGCTTCTCGCATTGGCGTTCAGTCTGATCGACTTCGATGGGTTTCACGCCGCCGCCAGCACGGCCAATCAATGGATCCTCACCCGGTTTGACTGGCTCTTCAGCCTCGCGTCCTTTTGCGCGGTGTTGGTGTTGATCTGGGTATGGGTGTCGCCTCTCGGATCTGTGCGCATTGGGGGTCCAACCGCAAAACCTATCTTGAACCGTTGGAATTGGTTCGCGATTACGCTGTGTACGACGATCGCCATCGGCATTTTGTTTTGGGGCGCGGCCGAACCCATGTTTCACTTTAATGGCCCGCCGGACTTTGCCGGTGTCGACGCGCGTTCCAGCGGGGCGACGCATTTCGCGCTATCGGCGATGTTTATGCATTGGACGATCACGCCCTATGCGATTTACGCCGTTCCTGCGCTCGCCTTCGCGCTCGCCCATTTCAATCTCGGCCGCCCTTATTCTTTAAGCGGACCATTAACGCTTATTTTTGGCAGAGCGGCGACGGGCCGCGGCGGGGCGATCATTGATGCGATCGGCCTTTACGCGTTGGTGGCGGGCGTCGCCGCATCGCTCGGGGCGGGCGTCATGACGATTGGGGGCGGCGTCAGCGAGCTGACCGGATGGCATGACGGCGTTTGGATGCGCTTGCTCATCGCCAGTTCAATCGTCGCGATCTTTGTTGTTTCGTCCATCAGCGGCATTCAACGGGGGATCAAAGTCCTATCGGATATTAACATCCGGTTCTTTTTGTTGTTGAGCGCCTTTGTGCTGATCTTCGGCCCCAGCTGGCCGATCTTGAAAGCGGGCTTTGGCGGCGTGGTGGATTACGCGGTCGATTTTGTTCCCCATAGTTTGAGCTGGGGCGCGCGCGCCGGCGATGATTGGACGCGCAACTGGACCGTCTTCTACTTCGCGAACTGGCTCGCCTGGGCGCCGATCACCGCACTTTTCTTAGGGCGTATCGCAGTCGGATATACCGTACGCGAATTTTTGACTTTCAATCTGGTTTTACCGGCGGCTTTCGGCGGCTTTTGGATGACCATCTTCGGCGGCGCCGCGATCGAAATTGATGCGCTTACAAGCGGAACCCTGACCCAAGCCCTTGAGACAAATGGACCAGAGGCGGTCATCTATGCGTTGTTTGACGCGCTGCCGCTGAGCAGTGTCTTAGTTGTCAGCTTCGTCTTTCTCTCATTCATTTCTTTTGTCACCGCCATGGACTCAAACACCCACTCGATTGCGAGCGTGTGTTTTAAATCCAGCATCGATAGCCAAGAGGTTCGCGCGGCGGCGACACGCGTGAAGATTTTTTGGGGCGCGTTGGTGGGCGCGGTCGCGTTTGTAATGACGGCGACTACCGGTATCGACGGCGTTCGGATGCTGTCAAATCTGGGCGGTTTGCCGGGGTTGTTCATTCTAATCGCGATGATCGCGGTGATCATCGCGATGTACATTCACTGGCGTGAAGAGATCACCGCAGGCGTGCAGCCGGCAACGGCGGCGACGCCGCCATTGCGGCCCGATCGCTAAGTCTATTCTGCTTCGTCGTCTTTAAGCGGCGCAGACGCATTGGTCGGCGGCGTTGCTTTGATAAGCGCCATCGGCTCGCTGTCCGCTTTGGGTTGCGGCGCAGGCTCTTTTTTCTTTTCGCGCAGCGGGGGCAGAGGCTCCGGGCGCAGCGGCGCGGCAGGCGCGTCATCAAAGGCCGGCGTCTTCACCGCGTTCGGCGAGTACTCATCCCAATAGGCAGGTTGATTCATCATTTGACGGAACACATCGATATTGGCGCCAGCGACCTGAGGCGGCAAATCGGACCGCGCCAAACGCGAAGCGCCGTCAAGATCACCCGACAGCGCTAAGACTAGCGCAAGGTTTTGACGAATGCGCGCATCGCCGCCTGCGCTCGCCGCAGCGGTACGCAGCGTCTCGCGCGCCGCCGACAATTTGCCGTCAAGGGCGTAAGAGAGACCTTTATTGTTCAGTACGCTCACCGCACCTGGCGCAATCGCCAAAGCGCGATCGTATTTACGGCGCGCTTCATCATGTTCGCCAATTTGGTCTAGTGCGGCGCCATAGGCAGACAGCGCTCGCCAGTCAGTTTGCGATTTTTGTGCGGCGTTCTCGAAGTGGCGAATGGCCTCAAAGGCGCGGCCGCCATCAACCAACACTTTTCCATATTCCAAACTCACATCCGCATTGTCGGGATGTTTGCCTGAGGACTTTTGCATCACGCTGATGGCTTCGTCGGTCGAGCCAATGGCGCGTAGCGACTTTGAAAACTTCACGGCGATTTCAGGATCCGACTGGTCTTTATTGTAGCGCGTGCCCCAAAAAGCGGCCGCCGCTATCGGGTCGAGGTTGTCGTCCAAAGAGGGGCTCGAATACGCTTCGATTGCGGCACGGTATTCATCATTGCTGACGCTCGCGCCGGATTCGCTCTTTTGCATTGTGCTGCAAGCCGTTAGCATAACGCCTGCAAGCGCGACGCCTGCCGCTCGGAAGCCGGTTGATTGAAAACGGATCATTATCGTTCGCCTTGATCGCACGGGATAAAACGGGGGCGATCATCGGCAAAGGACATCAATAAAGACTTAACCGTGTCCATTCATGTGGCGGTGAGTTGATAAGTTAACGGAAGCTTGATGAAACACGACCTTTTAACGCCATATGATGAAGTCGCCGCTAAATCGGCGCGTCCGCTCTATTTCGTTCCAGAAAATGCGCTTTCAGAGTCCGGTGCGCCGCAGTCTTTGGCGTCGCTCGCAACATTAAATGGCTTTAAGGGTTCGGCCGGCGCCGTGCTCGTAAATGACGACGGCGCGCTTTGCGGCGCGGGCGAGGGAGATATGGCTGCGCTCGCGGCGGCCGCAGAGAAATTGCCTGAGGGCGATTTTTTTCTGAAGGGCGATTTTGAGCCGGCGGTAGCCACGAAGGCTGCGATGGCGTGGCTCCTGGGCGGGTATCGATTCGATCGCTATAAGGACCTGGCGCCGCCGCGGGCGCGGTTGATCGCGCCGGCGAATGCAGATTTGGACGCTGCCCGCCGCTCGGCGGACGCCGTCGCGCTGGTGCGCGATCTCGTTAATACCCCTGCAAGCGATATGGGCCCGGACGCAATCGAAGCTGTCGCTCGCGACATTGCCCTGGCCCATGATGCAGCAATATCGGTCACCACTGGCGATGATCTGCTGACGGAGAATTTTCCGATGGTCCATGCCGTGGGGCGGGCCGCCGCGATCGCGCCGCGGCTGATCGACATCACTTACGGGCCTGCGGATGCCCCAAAAGTAACCCTCGTGGGCAAAGGCGTGACCTTTGATTCAGGCGGGCTCAATATCAAAGGCGCAGCCGGCATGGCGCTCATGAAAAAAGATATGGGCGGCGCGGCGCATGTCTTAGCCTTGGGGCGGATGATCATGCGCGCCGAATTGAAGATACGGCTGCGGATACTTGTGCCGGCGGTTGAAAATGCGATTTCCGGCAATGCGTTTCGCCCCGGCGATGTTCTCGACAGTCGTGCGGGGATGAGTGTTGAGATCGGCAACACGGATGCGGAAGGCAGACTCATTCTGGCTGACGCCATGGCGTTAGCCCGCGAGGACAACCCAGCGCTCGTGGTGACCTTGGCAACGCTGACGGGTGCGGCCCGTGTCGCGCTGGGGCCGGAGCTTCCGCCTTTTTACTGCGATGATGACGACTTGGCGGCCGCTTTGGAAGCGGCGGCGCGACGGGCCGATGATCCGGTTTGGCGCATGCCGCTATGGCCTGGTTACGCCTCGATGTTGGCCTCGTCCGTCGCCGATATCAGCCACATATCTAATGGACCCTTTGCGGGATCTATCACCGCGGCGCTTTTCTTAAAGCGCTTCGCGCCGGAAACCGCGCCGTGGATGCACTTCGACATTTATGCATGGCGTCCGAAATCGGCGCCGGGCCGACCCGCCGGCGGCGAAGCGCAGGCGATTCGCGCGCTTTACGACGTCATCGCGACAAGATTTGCACATTAAACGCTTGCTCTTTTTGGGCGAACAGTTGCAACCATAGTATTCGGTAACGACACGCAACCTCTGGTTGGGCGGCTATGGCCACTGCAGATCTTTTGTCTCGATGGCGCGATGTTATTTGCGATGCGGTCCGCGCGGACGGCCCGGATCTCTCCATGCGGCAATGGTCAATCTTGTTGACCGTCTATCTTAATCCGGGCCCCCATACGGTTCGCGCTTTGGCCCGCGATTTAAATGTACCCAAGCCCGCGATCTCCCGAGCGCTTGATGCGTTATCGATCCTGGGATTCATCAAGCGCGTGCGCGACCCCGGCGATCGGCGCATTGTTCTGGTCAAACGCACGACGGACGGCGCGCTTTATTTGGAAGATTTTACGCGGCTCGTATCAACCCGCATCGACGACCAACCAGCGCTTGGCGCCGCATTCGGCTAAACTAGATTTCAGTCGAGCGCCGGCAAATCGGCGATTTTAATGCCGCGCAAATAGGCCGCGCCGGATCTCATCTCTATCTGTTCTGCGATGCGTCCTCTGCCCGCCATGGCGTAGAGCGCTAGGCCCGCTGCAGCCAGTTCCGCTTCTTCATTGCTCAGCATGCCAATTTTTCCGAATAGCCGCGCTGCGCCAGCAGGGTCGCGAAGCTCTGAATCTAAGACGCCCGTGAGATGGTTGTCTTTATCGACGCTGATGCGTCCTGATGCGTTAAGTTGCGAGCCTTCAAAAAGTGCGATGAGGCCGTGGATCGCGACCGCTCCACCTTCGCGCCGCCATAGCGCTAGGGGGTCTACGCCCACAAGCGCATCGGCGCGTTCGAGGGAAATAGAGGTTTGAAGCGTTTCGAGCGTGACGGGTTCTTCCGACCCGGTGAAGCGCAAATTTGAGGCGGCGAGGTTGAGCGTGATGGTTTCGGGTCCACCCGCTTCCGGGGCAATATCGAAGATGATAGAGCCGGCGTCGATCAATTCGCCGCCTCCCGATTGCGCCGACGCTTCGGCGATGGTCATGGAGTAGCGCCATCCTGTATCGGGATCGCGGTATAGGCCTGCGCGCCAATCATCGGCTACAATATCCCATTGTCGCCCTATTGGTTCGCTTACAGAATGCCCTTTAGGGATGGTGATGATGAGTTTGTTTAAATCATAGGGCAGCGCGTCGAGCGTAATGCGCGGTGTGCGCCATTCCCATGGCGTAGGCGATTGCGCCTCGACATTATCAATATGGACGCGCAGAAAAAATGGAAAGCCAGTGGCCGTAATCGCGTCGTGCGTAATGTCGTAGCCAGCGGCCCGTTGCACGTCGACCCAATCGGTCAGGCCCACTTTCATTTGATCCGCTGCATAGCCCCACACCATTCGATAGGCGAGAAGAATGAGGCCAGCGACCACAAAGGGACCGTACAACCATTTGCGCGACAGGCGTTTTGATTCATCCGCCATCGGACGTTCTCTGCATTGAGGAGGGGACTTTCGTTTCTTGATCGGGATTAAGGTCCGGTCGAGCGTTGATAATGGCGGCTTCTAGGGTGCGAAGAAAGGCGTTTCGGTCTTTGCCTGGTTCAATAGCGGGCAAGACGCGTAAGGTGATTTGTCCCGGATACAGCGCCAGAGCCCGATGAGGCCAAAACGCGCCGCTATTGTGGGCGATTGGCGTGCAAGGCGCTTTGATCGCCGCGCAAATACCGGCGACCCCAGGCTTGAAAGGACGCGTTTGTCCCGTTGGCACGCGCGTGCCCTCAGGAAAAACGATCACCTGTTCACCTTTTTCTACGCGAGCTTGGGCCTCGCGCAAAAGCCCGCGCATGGCTTTGGCGCCGCCCTCGCGGTCGACTAAGATCGCGCCGCCCGGGCCCAGCAACCAACCGAATATTGGAATTTTCGTCAAGCTCTTGCGGGCGATCATGGCGGGTCGCGGCAAGAGAATATAAAGCGCCATGGTCTCCCACATGGACTGGTGATTGGCGGCAATGAGCGCGCCGCCCTCGGGCAAGCGCTCAGGATTTTCAACTCTAAATGTAACACCGCCAATGAGCCGCAGACCCCAAAATGCCGTTCGGTTCCAGGCCTTAGCGCCATTGCGGGCGCCGTCGCCGCCAAACGGCAATGACAAAGCGATCAGTGCACCAAATATAACGGTGACCATAGCCACAAAAGCAATAAACAGAATAGCGCGTACGCGAGCCATCGAAGGTATATAACCCTATGGACTAAACAAACACACGACCGCGCGCCGCGGCGAACTTCACATACTCGCCCGCGAGCTTTTCCCATGCCTCCGCAGAGGCGGGTCGCCCAGCCGCATCAAGATAGCCTGAGTCCACAGCATGCGCGCCGATAACGACATCGGGCATTTGTGCGCGCGTTTCTGCGAGGGCGCGGGGCATATGGTAGTCCGACGTTACCAAAATAACGTGGCTGAATTCGTGCTTGGCCGCCCAGGCCTGCGCTTCGGTGGCGTTGCCCGCGGTCGTCAATGCCTCATGGCCGAGATCGACGCAACAATCGAACCGAGTTTGCGCGCCGATCCACAAATCCATCAAGTGTTGACGGGACGTATCCGGATGAACGCCCGAGATTAGCAATCGCTCTCCGGCGCCGTCCGCAAATATCGCCATCGCTTCGGTGATGCGTTTGCCGCCGCCGCCCGTATAAACGATCACCGCATCGCCCAACATTGGATCGCTATCGGCGGCCACATAAGGCAGTCGCGCGATGAAAAAGCCAAACCCGATGACAAACATCATGCAAAGGGCGGCGATAGAGAGCAAAAGACGCTGCACGAACAAGAACCTGCTATCGCGACAGAGAATCGCAATTTACCCGAATGGCGCTGCAGAGACCAGAAGCACGCAATCCTGGTCCCGCCCGAGGCGCATCATCTCGCCAAACCCTTAATATTGCGATTTCAGGGCTTGTAACACCGTCAATCGCGCGGTCAGGGCGGTCACCAAGCATGTGGCTGCCGGCGCTGCGAGCAGCCAAATCGCCATCGGGGTGTTAATCTCAAATTGCGGCAGAAATCCGTCGGCGGCAACGCCGGCGCGCGCGGCCATAATCGCGCCGCCGATGGCCAGGCCCGCCACCACGAGACCGCCCAGTGCGCCGCGCAGCCCCAAGACAAAGAAGCGCCGTTGGACCTCGCTGGCGATAAACTGATCGGTGGCCCCCACGAGATGGAGCAGAGAGACGACTTCATAATTGGCCGCAAGGCCTGCCCGGGCGGCAAAGATAGAAATGGCGCACGCCGCGCTCATGATGAGCGCTAGGATGGAAAACGCGAGCGTTTGCCCAGAGCGCGCCGCGCGCTCCAGCCGGCGGTGCCACCCGGCGTGATTGTCCAGCGCGGCGTTGGGCGCAGCCGCCGCTAGGCGCGTTCGTAACAGCGCCAGTTCTTCTTCTGCATCGGGCGCGATCTTAACCTCAATGATCGCAGGCACATTCAAAAAGGCCTGCGCATTGCCTTCGCCGAGCCACGGATCGAGCAATGCGGCCGCGTCGTCCGGCGCCATGCGTTTAGCGGACAACACCCCGGCCGCCCCGTCTAAGACGCGCAAGGCCTCCGCAACACCGGTTTCGATGTCGTCCCGATCCGCGCCTTTCACCTGGATCGTGACTTCTGAGCGAAGCGTCGTCATCCAATCGCCTGCGGCTTTGTTAATGACGAGCACGGCTGCAATTGAGAGTACGGCGAGAAACGACATCACCGCGATCACGGCGGTCAACGGTGCGCCCGCGGCTCCGGCATCAGGGATGAGCGGTTCCCGTCGCGGTCGCCCGAACATGCCCTTTTTCGGGGCACGGACGGTTTCCGCCGGCTCAGTGGCGTCGAGCTCAGGATGTGCGGCCTCGCTCATGGCGCGCCTCCTGCGCCCGGCGCGCGCGATAACCGACCGTCAGATAACCTTAAGACGGGTTTACCAATTGTTTGCACCATATTGAGATCGTGCGTGGCGACGATGACCGCAGCGCCCAAACGATTAAGCTCTACAAAGAGTTTCATAATCCGCTCGCTCATTGATGGGTCCACATTTCCCGTGGGTTCATCCGCCAAAATGAGGTCGGGCTTCGTCACCAGGGCCCGCGCCAACGCCACGCGTTGTTTCTCGCCGCCGGACAGGGTCGGCGGTTTTGCGTCCATCCGGTGGCCCAATCCGACCCAATTTAAGAGTTCGCTTACGTCTTCGCGATATTTGTTTTGGTAAACGCCCGCCACTTTCATCGGCAGGGCGACGTTGTCGAAGGCGGTAAGATGGTCGAGCAGGCGAAATTCCTGGAACACGACGCCAATGCGCCGGCGCAAATGCGGCAGCGCATCTCGCGTCGCGTTGGCCGCGTCTTCGCCAAACAACAAAAAGCGCCCGCGCGTGGGTTGCTGCGCCAAGTAGATCATTTTCAAAAGGCTGGTTTTTCCCGCGCCCGATGGTCCGGTGAGGAAGCGAAATTCGCCCTCGCGAATCTGCAAGTTGATATCGCTGAGGGTCTCGGGCTCGTCGTCATAGGCGAGGCCGACATTGTCAAATTCAACAATCATGTTGCGTGCGTCCATGAAGGGCCATCGAGCCTGTTGGGCAACCAGCTAAACGATTCTCAGCGCTTATGATAATCACCTGTCCACATTGTGCTACGCGTTATGACGTCGATGACGCTCGTTTTTCCCCAAACGGCCGGTCCGTTCGCTGTACTTCGTGCGGCGAAAGCTGGTTTGTGCCGGCGCCAGAGCCCCTCGACGACTTAGAACCGCTTCCGCCGGAACCGGTTCAACCGGAACCTGCCGCCGCGAAACCGGCGAAAAAGGCAGCCAAAACCGTCGCTAAAGACGCGGACGTAGAGGAAGACGTCACGCCAAAGCGCAGCGGGCGCATCAAAGTCGGCGTCGCCAAGGATGACGCGCGTGACGACGACGCTGTCAAAAGCATCGTCCGAGAAAAAGCCGCCAAGAATGCGAAGAAGCCGCCCGCGGAAGACCCGCCCCTTGATACGATGTCGGGCGGCGATGACGACGAGGACGAGGATGATGCTTTGTTCGACGCGCCGAAGCCGGCGCGCGCCGCATCGTCCAGCCGTAGGGTTCGCTCGCGGCGAGAGCGTGAAGCGGAAGAGGGTCACAACGATGACGTTGACGCCGAAGACACAGTGCGGGCGCGGAAGCGATCGAAAAAAGCTGAACGCGCCTATGATGCGCCAATCCTCGACGAGGATGATGACGACGAAGACGAGGCCGCTGCGCGCCCATCATCGCGTCGAAGGTCGCGTAACGAGGAAAAGTCCTCTCGCCGCGCCGGCGTCAGACTTAGCGACGACGCGCCTGCGCGCGATGAGCGGTTCAACGAGTCCGAACAGGATGATGATTACGACTACGATGAGGAAGCCGAGACTTTAGAGTTCGACTTAAAAAAGGGATACGGCGCTAGCCGCGCCTCGGTTGTCGATGCGGATTTCGAAGACGTCGGCGGCTTCACCCATCGCGATGGCGACTACGACGAAGACGATGACGATGACGATGACGACGATGATGATGCATACAGAAAACCGGGTTTTGGACGGAGCATTCGCGCAGAGCGTCGTCGCGCTACTGCACTCACGCGAATGGAAGATACGCCCCGGTTTGACCCCGATGCGTTGGATGAAGAGTTCTTTGCGGCGCTGCGCGTAACGCCGCGCGAGTTGGAGCGCGCCATTGTCAAAGCGCGCCGACGCGCCGAGGCGCGGGACAAAAACCGCATGACGCCCGTGCGCGCTTTTGGATGGTCAGCTTGGATCGCCGCGGTTGCAGGAACCATTTACGCAGCCGTCGCCTATCGCGACGAGATTGTCCGCATCGCGCCGCAAACAGCTGACGCCTACGCCGCGGTCGGCATCGAAGCCAGCGCCTATGTCTTATCGATTGAGAATGTGCGCCATCGCCTCGCCATGTCCACCGCCGGCCCGACGATCGAGATCACCGGCAATCTGCGCAACCAGACGGACCAGTCGGTGGACGCGCCGCTGTTGCAAGCCGAGGCGCTGGGACCGCGCGGCGAACTCCTTTCCCGCTGGACCTTTTCGCCTGAAGCCGCAAAAGTCTTGCAAGGCGGGTCGATTGACTTCATTTCGCGCGTACCGGCGCCTGACGGCGTTGCAGAAATCGCGTTATCGTTCGCGCCGACCAGTAGCCCGATCGCGGATATCCTCAACCAATCGCGATAGCGCCCATCAGCCGATGACCGCAGCGGGCAAGATGTGAAAGGCCCGCGGCGGAAATGCAGACGCTCTTTTCTACTCACGATATCGACGCGCGCATCGACGCCCTTGCGCGCGACATCGCCCATGATCTGCCCAGTGATTTTCTCCTCGCGCCTATCTTAACCGGCGCCTTTGTTTTTGCCGCAGACTTGTCGCGCGCGCTTCACCGTCATGGTGCGGATCCGCTGGTGGATTTCCTGCAATTGTCTTCTTATGGCGGCGCGCGCGCCTCAAGCGGGGTTGTCACCTTGACGAAAGATTTCTCAGTTGAGGTGAAAGGCAAAACGGTTCTGTTGCTGGATGATGTTCTCGATACGGGCCGATCGCTGCATTTTGGCAAGCGTATGGTCGAGGAGCGCGGGGCGGCCGCCGTCAAGATCGGCGTGCTCGTAAAAAAACTGACTGGCCGCGCGGAAGATCTTTATCCGGACTATATTGGGTTTGAGGCTGGCGCTGAAGATTTTCTCATTGGCTACGGCATGGACGATAATGGGCGGCAACGCGGGGTTCCCTTTATCGCGCGCGATTGACCGCCCGTGCCGATGTTAGAATCGCTCCAAGAGACGTTCCAGATAATCGATTTCGTCTTCGCTGCGTCCGGGCTCGCCTAGGCGCCGACGCAGTTCGCGAATAACGCCCCGCGTCCGGCTGATGTCAGAGTCGCCCGGGACAGTGACGTCGGAATTCGACGCATTTCCAATGGGGCGCCCTAACGGATCGAACGCGCCTTGCGTTTCATTGCCTGACGCATCGCGCGCCTGGCGCAGTTGCTCGCGCGCAAGCGCCTCTGCGCCCTCGCGCATATTGGCGATCGCTTCGTCCATGGCGCTTTGCGCGCCATTGGGATCGCCGGCGCGCAACGCATTCTCCGCCTCTTGCATGTCGTCGCGGGCGCGCTCCATCGCGCGCGCGGCCTGTCCGTTAGGATCCGCACCCGGATTGTCGCGTAATTCGTCGATTAACGACTCTAGATCCTGACCAAGGGCGCCTTCACGGTCTGCAAGGGCGTCCGGGTTCGCATCCGGATTGCGCTGGCTTTCGAAGGTCTCATCAGCAAGCTCTCGCTGACGCCCGATCAACTCGCCGGCTTCGCCCGCGGCGCCGCCTTGCGACGGTCCACTGCCGCCGCCTCCGCCCCCGCCTTGGGTCATGCGCAGATTGTTCAGGAAATTTTCCAGTTCTGACAGCATTTGGCGGGCTGCATTGTCAGCGCCGGACTCAGACAGATCACGAATAGCGTCGAGCATATCGTCCAGGTCCGATTGATCGAGACGCTGCGCATTCTGTGACATGTCGGATTGATCACGGACGCCCGACTGAGCAAGCGCCTGCAAATAGTCGTCTTTGGCTTGGCGCAACGCTTCTACAAGGCGCGCGATTTCATCATCATCCGCGCCGCGCTCCAAGGCCTCGCGCAACGCTTCAGCGGCCGCATCTAAACGTTGTTTTGCAAACGCCAGCGCTTTGTCTTCTAATTGCAGCGCCAGCGGCCAGAACTCGTCAATCGCGTCATCGAAGCCCTCTCCATCTTGGCGCATGACGCGCCAGAACGCTGTGCGCAGCATTAAATAGTCAGTTGGCGTATCAACAAAAAAGGTCTCGGGCGCAAAGGTCATCGCGTCGAAGCTGCGGCCGACGCGGGGCCATTGCGAGCCGGCGACCGAAAGCTCTCGTCGCTGTTCCACTACTGCGCGGGCGAGCGGGTTAAAGAAGGCGCGTTCGGGCAATGTGACCGACGCTTCTTCAGTTGCGCTTGTTTGGCCAGCGCCATCCTCGACTGCGACGCGCGCGATCACGCTGAGCCCGGCCCATGGGTCTTCTTGCAAGTTGACGACAATCTCTCTTTGCCCGGGGGCGCCGGCGATACTGGCGATCTCGATACGGCGGGTCTCGTCGAGAGTGGCGCTGTCGAAATCTGGCGCATCGAGCGCCCGTTGTTGTTCCGGATCAAGCCGCAAGATAAGCGCGCCCTTCGCGATCCCGTAATCATCTTCGAGTTCTAGCGTGAACGCCAATTGCGCATCATCGGTCCTGGCCGGTGCTTGGGCGAACGCGACGCTAGGCGGCGCGTCTGCTAGGACGCCAATGGGAAACCGCAACTCGCGTCCATTCATCCGAACCCGGATGAGCCCGCTTTCCTCTAAGGATAACGCCGCACGGGCCGCGCCGTCTTTGGCGTCGAGCGGCGCTTCGCGGGTCTCGTCCGGCGTTGCAAACAGCAATTGCATTCTGCCGCGCCCATTGAACTGGGCAATCACGGTTGAGTTTTGCGGCGCGTTGATTTGTGTCTCGCGCTTGGCGGGCTCGCCCGCTTGCACCAAATAGACAGGCGCTTTGCCTGTATAGACCGGCGGTTCGATCCAAATGTCCGCAATAAGCGTGTTTCCATGGTCGCGCGCGGATGGGGACAGTCCGGCCCCAATTCTGTCGTCCCAGGCGGGCCCCGCGGCGACCAAGGCCACGACCAAGACGCCGATCGCGCCATAGCGCAGCGCGAAGGGATCCTTTTCATCTGCTGTCGCCCGGACGCCGCCGAACCGGGCTTGTCCGGCCCGCTTACGGCTTTGTTCCAAGTGGGCGCGCCAAAAGGCTTCTTGCTCCGCTGTCGGATTAAAGGGTTTGTCCTCCAACGATTGCAATGGCGAATGCTCTAAGGCGCCGTCTTGCTCCAGGCGGGCAACGGCCTCGCGTCGCGTCGGTAATTTGATCGACGTCGCCTCTCTTGCGAGCAGCGCAAAAAAGCCGATCGCCGCGGCGGCCAGGGCGACGCCATGAAGCCACACCGGCCCCCATCGCCATAGATCGAACAGACTAATGACGAGCACCGCGAAGGGTATGGATAGCGCTGGCAGTATGGCTGGCCATACCCGTTCCCAAAAAATACCGGCCCGTGCGGCTGCGATGAGCAAGCCGTTTGGCGCGTCTCGGCGCCCGCGCTCTAAGTGTCCCAAGTCGATCGTCATGCTTCTTGCAGTTTACCGCGCAGGGCTCGCCCTTGTCGACTGAGATCGTTCAGACCTTCGTCGCGTTAACATTAACACTTGGAGTAGGCGCTTTGGTCTGGTCACTCGCGTCGTCTAAACGGCGGCACAAACTCATTGAGGACGCCGCCGCTGCGCGCGCTTCTGTCCTTCGTCGCTCGGCCGCAATCACCGCCGTTGTCCTCTACAACCTGGTCGGTTTCGCGGACATTTACTCTACTATCTCCGCCATCGAGTCGGGACGCGGCCTGGAAGCCAACCCGGTTCTGCGCGCCTTTATGGAGCATATGGGGGACGGTTGGGTGATCGCCAAGCTCGGTCTTCAAGCCGTGATTTCTTTTATGGTCTTGTGGTTCCCCCATTGGATCGTGCTGGCGTTTTTCGGTCTTGCCACCGGCGCTAATCTCTGGGTCGTCCATAATAACTTTATGATCGCAGGGCTGCTCTAGGGCTTGTCCGTGACCCAATCAGGCACGCTCTCGACTGCGAGTATTTCCGATACTGTAGGCCGCCGTCGGATAATTGCGGATTTGTCGCCATTAACCAAAACTTCCGGAACCAACGGTCGCGTGTTGTATTGCGAGCTTAAAACCGCGCCATAGGCGCCGGCGGTCATGAACGCAACGAGATCACCCTCGCGCAGCGTCGGCAAAGCGTAGCTTTTCGCAAAACGGTCGCCTGTTTCGCAAACGGGGCCCACAACGTCGTAATTCGCGACTGCGTCATCGCGTTTCGTAAGCGGCCAGATCTCGTGGCGCGCATCGTACAGCGCCGGCCGCAAAAGATCATTCATGGCTGCGTCCAAAATCGCAAACCGTCTTTCTTCACCGTCTTTCACATAGGTGACGCGCGCGACAAGCGCGCCCGCATTGCCCGCGATAACGCGCCCCGGCTCCATAATGAGTTTGACGTTAAGCGGCGCGATCACGCGTTTCACCATCGCCGCGTAGTCTTCCGGCGGCGGGGGCGATGCGCCCGTTTCATAAGGAATACCCAAGCCGCCGCCGATATCTAATCGGTCGATGGCGATCCCGTCGGCGCGCAAGTCGGTGATCAGCGCGGCGGCTTTGCTAAACGCTGTTTCGAAGGGTTCAAGGTCCGTAATTTGCGAGCCAATATGCATATCGACCCCTTTGACGCGAACCCCAGCGAGGTCGCGCGCCTTTGCATAGAGCGCGCGCGCGCGGCTCCAGGCGACGCCGAATTTATCTTCCGCCTTGCCCGTGGAAATTTTGTCATGGCCGCCTGCGGCGACATCGGGATTGACCCGCAGAGCGATCGGCGCGGCTTCACCTTTATCCTCAGCGAGCGTTGCAAGCGCCTCGAGCTCATTCTCCGATTCAATATTGAATTGGAATATTCCCGCATCTAAGGCCGCCGCCAATTCGTCTCGCGTTTTGCCGACGCCGGAAAAGACGATTTTCTCAGGCGGGACGCCGGCTTTAAGCGCGCGGTGTAACTCGCCGGCCGAGACCACATCCGCCCCGGCGCCTTCGCTCGCAAGGACTGACAACACAGCTAAATTCGAATTGGCTTTCACCGAATACGCAACGAGCGCGTCCAGTCCGTCGAATGCATCGGCAAAGACCCGATAATGCCGACGCAGCGTCGCCTCGCAATAGACGTAAAATGGCGTCCCCACCTCATCAGCGAGCGCTGTAAGATCTACATCCTCCGCATGAAGACGGGTATCGCGATAGGTAAAATGATGCACGCGCTTTTACCGAACTGCTTCTTCTTCGGGCTGTTCGGGCGGGCGAAGCGGGGCCTTCTTACCGCACGCGGATACAAAGAAAATCGCAGTCATCATGAGCAATATTACGCGCATGGCCTAACCCTCCTTAAGACGCGTTATCCACTGCGCCACTTCACGTTTCACATTCTCCGGCGCTGCGCCGCCGAACGAGGTGCGCGACGCGACCGACGCCTCAACGGACAATACTGAGAATACGTCTTCGGTGATTCTCGGCTCTATCGCCTGCATATCCGCCAGCGATAACGAATCCAGGTCAACGCCTTTTTCTTCGGCCCTTTGCACGACAGCGCCCGTTACGTGATGCGCGTCGCGAAACGGCATATTCAGTGTTCGCACCAACCAATCAGCCAAATCCGTCGCGGTAGAATAGCCCCGTCCCGCCGCTGCTTTCATGGCTTCAGGATTTGGCGTTAAATCGCCCATCATGCCGGTCATGGCTGCGAGCGCTAGGGCCAACGCGTCAAACGCTTCGAAGGTCGTCGCTTTGTCTTCTTGCATGTCTTTGGAATAGGCCAGCGGTAAGCCTTTCATCACGACTAGCAGGTTTTGCAGCGAGGCAGTGATGCGCCCTGCTTTCGCGCGCACCAATTCGGCCGCGTCCGGATTGCGCTTTTGGGGCATGATGGATGAGCCCGTCGAGAACGCATCGGACAGAGACACAAACCCGAAATGCGGCGATGTCCATAAGACCAATTCATCGGCGAGCCGCGACAAATGCGTTGCCGTAATGGCGGCGGCTGAAAGCGCCTCCAGCGCAAAGTCGCGTGAGGAAACTGCATCCAGCGAATTCCGACATGGGCCGTCGAACCCGAGCGCTTTCGCCGTGGCGTTGCGGTCAATGGGGAAGGAGGTGCCGGCCAGCGCGGCCGCGCCCAAGGGCGATTCGTTCATGCGGCGCGCCGCATCCCGAAATCGCCCGCCATCACGCGCGAACATTTCCACATAAGCCATCAAATGGTGGCCGAAGGTGACGGGCTGCGCGGTTTGAAGATGGGTGAAGCCCGGCATCACAACATCAGCGTTTTCCTCTGCGCGTTGGGCGAGGGCCAACATCAACGCATCAAGCGCGGCCGCGGCGTCTAAGCAGGCTTTTCGCGTCCACAACCGAAAGTCCGTCGCGACCTGGTCATTGCGCGATCGAGCGGTGTGCAATCGACCCGCCGGCTCGCCAATCAGTTCTTTTAGCCGCGCCTCGATGTTCATGTGGATGTCTTCCAGCGCCGCGGAAAACGCGAACGCGCCGCGTGCGATTTCGTCGGCAATGGCGTCGAGGCCTTTTTGGATTGCCGCCTCGTCATCGCTGGAAATGACGCCCGTTTGCTTCAACATCGCCGCATGGGCTTTTGAGCCCGCTATGTCTTCAGCCGCGAGCCGCTGATCAATGTCGATCGAGGCATTTATTTCCTCCATAATGGAGGCGGGCCCCCGAGAGAATCGACCGCCCCACATCTGGTTTTCGGAAGTTTGGGGCTTACTTGTCATGGCGGTCGTCGTCCAACGTTAGGGAAGCAGCATTCATGAGCGCTTTGAAACGCCCGCAATCGTGGCTCTACATTTGGGGCGGTCTTGGCGCAATTTTCCTCCTTTACGTTATTATCGCCGCCAGCGTCCAGCAGGGGACCGGCAAATCCGCGTCTGCCCTGAACCGCGATAGCGCGCTGCTCACGGGCGAGATGGCTGATTTCCAATATGCATTGCCCCCGCGCAAAGCCCCGCCAGACGTTTTCGCTCTGAATGGCGAGCCGGTATCGCTGGCAAATTTTCGCGGCCAAATGGTGGTGTTGAATTTTTGGGCGACCTGGTGCGCGCCCTGTCTGAAAGAGCTCCCGTCCCTTGATGCGCTGCAGGAACGGTTGGGCGGCCGGGGTGTTGCGGTGGTCGCCGTGGCGGCGGACCCGGCAGGGCCCGAGGCGGCGCGCGCCATGTTTGACCGCCTCAATATCGCCAATCTCGAGCTTTACACCGACGAGACCTTGAGTTTCGCCAGCGCTGTCGGCGCCGTTGACGTCCTTCCCGTAACCGTCCTTTATGACGCTTATGGCCGTGAAATCGGCCGCCTTATCGGGGACGCTGATTGGGCAAGCGACGAGGCGGTGCGGTTGGTGCGGTCGGCTGCGCCTTCTTGATTCAAAGCGTTGACGCGCCGCCATAGCCAAAACGCCCTCCGGAACCGGGCGGGCACATTCGGGCCGGGGAGCCCAGATTTCATGACTTTGCGAAAGATGATCTTCACCAGCGCCGCGATCGCGGCGCTCACCGCATGTGGCAATCAAGACGCCGAAAGCGCCTCGCCAGCCGGTGTCGTTCCTTCCGCTGAAACACTGAGCGTAACGACCAGCTCGCCGGTAGATGCGCCGTTCAATTTGCAAGGCGCCGACCCTCTGGATTTTGAGCTTCTGCTCCAGAAAATCCCGGAGGAGAACCGTCCAACCTATGAGACCGCAGAGTTTGACCCCGGACTTGGTGCGACGGTGGTGACGAATTTGACGTTCTCGGACTCTGATGACGGCGAGGGACTGCGGATCGGCCGTGCCGAGCTTTACGGCGTCGATATTGAAGCGGTGGAGCGTGTTGAGGCGCTTGAAGATGCGCCCTTCGATGCGCCCTTTGAAACCATTTTTGAAAAAGTGCGCTTGTTTGAGATTGAGTCCGTGGGGTTTGCTGAATACGAGCCGAAATTGACGATCGGTGCGGTGGAGTTCGACCAGCTTAATGTTCGCCAAGGCATGCCAAGAAACGGTTCGGGAAATTCGGCGGCGTTCTTCAATGCGGTTGATATTGGCGGGCTCTATTTCAAAGATTTTCAATTCACGCAGGTCAGCGAAATTGGCGACAACATTGAGTTTGCCTCTCCGGATCTGCGCATGGTGGGCCTAGGCGGCGGCAAGCTTGCGGCGATTATCGCCAATGATCTCGTCTATACGGTCGCCCAAACTGATGAAACACTCGACGCGGCGCGGGAGACGTTGGGCGGCCCTGCCTCCCTCGTTTTTGACTCGCCGTATTTCGAGTTCATCCTCGGCGCGCAACAACGGGGCGAAATAGAAACCTTTGAATGGCGTAAGATCGATTTATCCGGCTTGCTTGAATATGGTTTGCGCAAAGAAGAGCCGCCCGTCAGCGCCCGCGATCTTCTTGATCTTGGCTCCATGCGCATGACGAATGTGGAAAGCTATATCAACGGACGGCGGGTTTCGTCTGTTGAAGAAGCGACCATGAGCGCTGCGCAATTCGAGTGGTTGATCCCGTCGAAAGTCCGCTTTGATGCAAAGAACGCGGTTTATGACTGGACGGCTTATGTTCCGGAAACGGACGAAACCGCGATCGCGATGCTCAAGGAACGCGGTCTAGACAAGCTGGAAGGTGAGTCGTCCTTTGCATGGGACTGGGGCGCCGATAATGGCGAGGCGGCGCTCGACTATGTGGCGACGACCGGAGGCTTCGCCGATGTGTTTATGGATCTCAATATGAGCGGCTTTGTGTTGGATGACCTTGCCGAACGGTTTGAAAGTGACGATCCGGCGCTAGACGCAACGCTCCCCGGCGCGCTTGACGGCATGTCAGTGAAGATTGTCGATGAGAACGCGATCGATGCAATATTTGCGATTGCGGCGCTGTCCACTGGCGGCGAACCCGGCGCCATGCGCGAAATGGCGCCGACATTCTTGCGCTTCATGGCGATGGATGCAGGGTCTATCCATCCAAAATTGCCAGGTTATGTCGATGCGGTGGCTGATTTTCTCTCGCGCGGCGGCACGCTTGAAGCCGTGATGGCGCCAGCGGAGCCTGTGCCGTTTGAGGCGATTGCCACGGCTGCGGACGCAGACGACCCCGGCGCGCTGATCGACTTGGTCGGATTGGAAATCACGCACACTGAATAACGTCTGCAATGGGCGCCGGCTCCGCGGGGTCCTTTACAATTAGCGTTGGGCTTTAATGTGACGTCGCGTTATCGCGTCGGAACCGGCTCTGCGCCTGAATAGTCATAAAAGCCGCGACCGGTTTTGCGGCCAAGCCACCCGGCTTCCACATATTTAACAAGAAGCGGGCAGGGCCGATATTTCGAATCCGCCAGGCCTTCATACAGCACTTGCATAATCGCCAAACAGGTATCTAAGCCAATAAAATCTGCGAGCTGTAAGGGGCCGATAGGATGGTTGGCGCCAAGCTTCAACGCTGTGTCGATCGACTTCACAGAACCGACGCCCTCATACAGCGTGTAAACCGCCTCATTGATCATGGGCAGCAGCACGCGATTGACGATAAATGCTGGGAAGTCTTCTGAAACGGCCATGGTCTTGTCGAGCTTTTCAACAAGCGCTTTTGTTGTCTCAAACGTTTCTTTTGACGTGGCGATGCCGCGGATGATCTCCACCAGCTTCATGAGCGGCACGGGATTCATGAAGTGAACACCGATAAAGCGCTCGGGTCGGTCGGTGGACGCCGCAAGCCCCGTGATGGATATCGACGAGGTGTTGGTCGCGATGATCGCGCCTTCTTTCAAATTCGAGGAGAGCTCGGCGAAAATCTTCCTTTTAACGTCCTGATTTTCTGTCGCCGCTTCGATCACCATGTCGCAATCAGAAAGCGCGTCCATGGTTTTGGCGTGGGTAATCCGCTGGAGCGTCGCCGCAGCCATGTCCGCGTCGATCTGATCTTTGGAGATCTGCCGTTGAAGGTTTTTGTCGATGATCTTTTTAGCGGCCGCAACGGCGTCTTCATTGAGATCATTCAGAAGGACATCATACCCCGCGAGCGCGCACACATGCGCAATGCCGTTGCCCATTTGGCCTGCGCCGATCACGCCGATTGTTCTTAAGTCGATCATCGATTTTCTCCAGCACCTTCAAGTATTTGTTTTGTGCAGCGCACAATGCCGGGATCCGCCAACAAAGGCAATGAGCTGCGCCGTGCGCGGCAAATTACACAACTTGCGACAAAATGTTACGAAACACCGGGCGAAGCACGCGTCCCTAATTCGCCGCCGCACTTTTTTGACATACTCCAGTCCTACAACGAACTGATTTTATTGCATAATAACCACATGCGACAAATGATGACTTGTAGTTAGAACTAGCAGTCCCATGTGTAGAGTGCTAATCGCGTCCGCCGTTGACTCTTCGTACGCTTTTTAGGTCTTCGGC
>JBCDBM010000007.1:0-30688 GCA_039183665.1 Pseudomonadota bacterium
ACTCGTGATCGCGCTATTCGACGCGGCGATTGGCCAAATTGTTGCGTTGGCGATTCTCATGCCCATTGTGGCGAGCATGGGCGGCAACGCGGGGACCCAAACGCTGACGGTCGCGGTGCGCTCACTCGCCACTAAGGACTTAACGCCGTCAAACACGGCGCGCATTGTCTACCGCGAAACGCTCGTCGGCTTTTTGAATGGGGTCATCTTTGCCCTGATCATGGGGGGGCTCGCCGCCGCGTGGTTTTATGGCAATGGCTGGGGTGACGGCGCGGAGTCGGCGCGCCTCGGCGTCGTCGTTGGCGTTGCAATGATCATCAATCTGCTCGCTGCTGGACTTGTGGGTATTTTGATCCCGATCGGTTTGCAGCGCGCCGGCGCTGACCCGGCCGTCTCATCCGCCGTATTTGTCACAACGGTCACGGACATTGTGGGCTTCTTCGTTTTCTTAGGCCTAGCGGCGGCGATTTTGTTGCCGGCTTAAAAGCCTTGGGGAAGCGGCCAGCATCGCGATCATTAAGGCGGCAAGGAGCCAAAGCACGGGCGGCTCCGAGACTTCCACAGGCGGTTCTTCGGGCCCAGGAGGGTCTTGCGGGCAATCGGGGTCCTTTTTCGGATCGCAAGGGGGCTCGCCTGGCGGAATAATGATCGGCGCCACGAGAAATGGGGGCAGAGGTTTAAAAACAAACCCGCCATGGAAGGGCGTCGGACGCGCCGGCGGGAAAGCCGGCGGCGGCAACGGCTCGGCGATATCCATCGGCTCAATTTCCAGAACCCGCCCGGGCTCCTCCAGCGGCGCCGGCGCGTAGCCGGCGATCGGCGGTGGAGCGGGGCGGGTCCCTAAAAAGGGACCTTAGCCGTCCTCCCGGCTGATTCGTCGCCGCAACAGCCGCAACTGATGACGATATCGTTGCGAATATCGCCCACAGCCCTGGCCTGGCGTTCCGCGAATCCGTCTTCATCCAGCCCGGTCTGGCGATTCTGCGCCCCGTTCCAAACGATCGCGAGCGCGAGAATCGCGGCGGCGACAATATTTGCTAACCCGTTGCCAAACATCTTTTCCTCATGCGCTTCGGCGGCGTGCGAGGCCGCAGCGCGCGCCGAACCATCAAAGGGCGCGCGGGTGTAAGTCGCACGCCTCACAAGACACAATTTCTGCGCCATCCGGCTCGATGCCAAATTATCTATTCAATTCAATCGGTTGTTGTGTGCCGGGGAGGGGGGCGCCAAGAATGCGAAGTCTCGAGACGGGTTCTCAATGGTCACCTTTTGTCCCAAAATGGGGCACACAATCACGCTATTCTGGATTGCGGGCCGGTAATAGCCCGGGCCAGTGCGCGCCTTCTCGTGACGCGCCGGCGACTACCCAATCCGGGCAGAGCGTGTTATTTGAAAGGTTAACGCGAGCGGTTGGGGCGGCTTGCGGCTGTAGTTGAGAAGAGCGCGCTGGAATAGGGGTTGGACGGGTCTGATGCGTACCGGAGAAACGGGCCTTAATCTCATCAAGGGGTATGAAGGACTGCGCATGTCGGCGCATTACACGCCGGACGAGCAGTGGACCGTCGGGTATGGCCACAACGACACGGCGCGCCACGGCATGAGCGTCACCGAGGGCGACGCCGAACGCTTACTTAAAGCTGACGTGGAGCCCATCGAACAACTCTTAAACGACACCGTACGCGCGCCCCTCAATCAGAACGAGCACGATGCTTTGGTCTCGCTGATATTCAATATCGGCGAGGATAATTGGCGACGCTCTACAGCGCTCCGTAAGCTGAACGAAGGCGACAAGCTTGCCGCCGCCGACGCATTCGAAATGTGGTCGAAGGCGCTGGTCAATAATGAGCTTGTTACGCTTGATGGATTGGTGCGACGACGCGCGGCGGAGAAATCACTTTTCCTAATGCCGACCGATGCGTCCGTCGTTGTGCCGACCTCGGACGTGCGTCCCGCTATGGAGTGCGAACCCGATTATGTATCTGAGGCGATCCTGACCGCGCGTCCTCATGTGGACATCGAAGACATCAAAGAAGAACGCGCGCGAACGCTGACGATGGAAGAACAAGCCGCTCGAACGCGCGCGCTGTTCGCGGCCACCCAAGCGCTGTCCGGCGAGCCCACGAAAATGATCATCTCTAAGGAAGAAGAATATGCTGACGTGGGGATTACGGTCGGCGCTATTCTTGCCGGGCTTCTCGCCTTTGCATTGACTGCCGTCGGCGTTCTCTTGCTTGTCGGCCAGGAGGCGCCGGGAATCGCGGCGGCGATTGGCTTGAGCTATGATCGCTTCGCTGCAATTTTCGAAAACCTGCCAGTATGGTTATCTGCGATTGGCGCCGCGATGTGTTATTTCATTTTATATATTTTGGTGAAACGCTCAGTGCGGCACGATATGAAACGCCAGCGGGCGCGCGATATGGCGCGCTTGCGGGTCGCGGAATAGACGAATCCTGACATATCGTTTTGCTGATCGTGATCTCTCGGCGTTTTTAAACTCGTCTGTTGGCGCGATTTCGTGACCCGACGAAGAACAATTTATGTCCTTGCATCTGATCAAACTCTGCGTCGGCGCAAGCCATCCTCAAGACCTTGAGGCGTGGGTCGCCAAGCGGGTCGCGGCCAACAAAAAGTCTGGCCGCGGCGCCGTGCACGACCATGTCACTCGCATGCGGCCGCGCCGCGAATCAGAACTGCTGGCCGGCGGCTCGCTTTACTGGGTGATGAAAGGCGCGGTTCGCGCGCGCCAACGAATCATTGGCCTTGAAGACGTGGCTGGCGCTGATGGAATTCGGCGCACAGCGATATTGTTGGAGCCGCCCTTGGTGCTGACCGCGGCGCAACCGCGTCGCGCCTTTCAAGGTTGGCGCTATTTGACAAGCGACGATGCGCCTGAAGATCTCAAAGGCAATGTTTCTTCCACCGCCGCGCCACCGGAACTAACAAGCGAATTGGCCAATCTCGGGCTCTTATAGTCAATGGGCCGCGCAGACACGCGAAAAAAGCGTGTTGACGTGCGCAATAGCAAAGAGCGATAAGGTTAAATACGGATTCTTCAAGGAGTTAGGGCTATGATGCCCATTGAGGTCACTAGCGCCGTCAAGATTATTGGCGCTGTCGCTGCGGCCGCACTCCTACCGGCCTGCGCAACTTTGGTGCGCGCCGAACGCACAACAACCGCCGAAGAAATTGACGGAGCGTTTAGCGTCGCAGAAGCGATGACCGCGGAGATGGAACTGGAAATCTCTCTGCTCAAAGCTGAGAACGCCAAACTGAGTAAAAAAGTCGACGCGCTCGAAGCGGAGAATGAAGAGCTCTCCGCCTCGCTCGAATCAGAACGCGCCTTAGATGTGTATGCACAGGGCGAAGAGCGGCTCGTTGCGCCACCTTTTGCGTTGGCCGAACCCGCCACAACGCTTGACGCGGATCCCAATACGATTGTTGAAGGCGCCAAAGCGCCTGAAATTGCCGCCGCCAACGCGCCTTTGGAAGACGCGCCGCGCCTCGTGCAATCCACATTCGCCGCCACCGACGCTGTGTTTGAGAATGAAGCGGTCGGCGAAATTCCGACGACGAGCGTGCTCTACGGTGTTCATCTTGCGTCTTATCGGGTGACGGAAGACGCTCTTGCAGGGTGGCAGAAATTGCAGCGTGAGAATCCGGATGAGCTCGGTCTTCTAGAACCGCGCGTTGAGTCGGTATCCATACCGGAACGCGGGGAATTTCTGCGCTTAATCGGCGGCGGTTTTTCGACAGAGGCGAAAGCGGGCGCGCTCTGCGCAAGCCTTATTGATAAGGGCTTGTATTGCGCTGTCTCTGGATTTGTTGGCGATCGACTGGCGCCGTCAGACGCCGGCTAGGCGTTGCACAAGAAATTCCGTCCCCAGGATTATCACACGTTTAGCCGGGCGGCGGCTCAATCGCGAAACTGCGCTCAGCAAAAATGCGGCCGTGGAATTCGGCTGCGCCCTCAAAACGCAAAGTTAGTTTGCCTGCACCCAACGATATAGCGCCTAACGGCACGTCAACACGCCGATACTCTGTATCCGGAAAAGCGGCGACATTGGCGCGCTGTCCGAGAATTCGCTCGCTCAATGCCTGCTGCCCAAACGCGGTCGGAGCAGGCGTAAACGAAGCGACGATGCGACCATAGGCGGAGTGATCGCCCAATGCCTGAATAGCCGTCGACAAAACGAGAAAACCTTCGTCGTCGCGGACGAGTTCTGTATTTGCGAATTGAGCCGCAGCTGACCCCGCTCCTCGCACCATTACGGGCGCAGACACACCGACGCTCAAATCAACTTGCAGGCCCTCGCCGCCCGCTTTGCGAATAGGGGTGCGCAGGGCGTTCGCTTCAATAAGCAGATGAGATCTCAGCTCGCCTTTGGGCAAGCGCGCGCCGTCTTTGAGCGTCACGGTAATTTCGGTTCGCTCGCCGGGTTTAAGACGAAAATAGGCTGGCGATAGACTTAGCAAAGGAGCGGCGCTCAGCGTTTGTCGTTCATCCGCTGATGCGGGCGCATAGCCTTGCTCAGTTGCAGTTAAATCCACCCATGAGGCGCGGCCGTCGATGATCCGCCGAGCGGGATTCGAGATGACGAATTTCGCCTCGCGCGTGTCGGCTGTTATCACGGCGCGGAGGGGGGCTAAATCCATGTCCGCGCGCGCCGGCGAATGTGCTAAAATCGCGAACAACAAGATGGCGGCGGGGTGCTTCAATGAAGTCGTCTCCACGCAAAGAATCGGTCAATATCAGCGAACCGGTCACGTTCCTTGACCGCGGATAACGCAAGATCCGTGAAAACCGTTAAGAAACGGGCCGCAATGCAGAGACATAACGAGCAAATTCAATGACGCATGTAATCGTACTGGGCAATGAGAAGGGCGGATCTGGGAAATCAACAGCGGCGATGCACGTCATCGTCGCCTTGTTGAAATCCGGCGCGCGGGTGGGCGCAATCGATCTGGATTTGCGCCAACAGAGTCTCAGCCGTTACTTGGAGAATCGCAAAAAGTTCTGCGAAAACAAGAACAAAGAGTTGGAACTGCCTGTGGTTTCGACAGTGGAGCCCTGCTCATTAGACAGTCGGGACGCGTCCCAAAAACGCGAAACAGAGAACCTTAAGGCGGGACTCCAGGCGCTCGCTGGCTGCGACTTCGCTGTCATCGATTGTCCGGGCGCGAACACCCACCTCTCGCGGATAGCGCATTTGCATGCCGATACGATTGTCACGCCGCTTAATGACAGTTTTATCGATTTTGACCTTCTCGCACGCATCGATCCCAAAACGGGCGATATTGCTGGACCGAGCATGTATAGCGAGATGGTTTGGAATGCGCGAAAGCACCGCGCCATGAGTGGCGTGCCAGGCGGCATTGATTGGGTGGTAATGCGCAACCGCTTGTCGTCCACACGCGCGCGCAACAAGCTGGTCATGGGCGATAAGCTGGAGCGCCTGTCAGAACGCATTGGCTTTCGCATGGCCAAAGGCTTCGGCGAACGCGTCATTTATCGGGAGCTTTTTCCCCTCGGTTTAACCCTACTAGACCTCGGCGGGCGCGATGCGCCGGTCCGTTTGTCGACAATGAGCCACGTCACGGCGCGCTTGGAAATCCGCGCGCTCATCGCGGCGATGAACTTGCCTACGGAGAATCTCCGCCAAGCCGCTTGATTGCTCGGCAAGCCCGTCCGTGAGATGGTCCCGCGCATCGAATGCCAAATACGGCGTTAGATGGTGTGACTGAAATGGCGTTGGGATTGATCGCCCTATTATTAGCTGGCGGCGCTGCGGGATGGTTGCTGATGCGCATCGCGCGCCCCAATGCGCTTGACGGCAAAAGAACATTCACGGTTCTAAAAATCGTTGTGTGGTTAGGGCTTGTCGCAGCGCTCCTGGCGGCGCGCCTCTGGCCGCTCGCCTTTATGGTGTTGCTTGCCGCTGGCGGGGTTATGGCTATCGAAGCCTGGCGCGATACGCGCATCCCGCGCGCCAGCGAACCCGAACCGAAAAAGGCGCAACCGCCTGCGACTGTCATGAGCGTCGATGAGGCGGCCGCGGTCTTGGGCGTTGGGTCAAAAGCGTCCGCCGAGGAAGTGCGCACCGCGCATCGCAAGCTAATTGGGCAATTGCACCCCGATAAGGGGGGCAGTGATTATCTCGCGTCGAAAATCAATGCAGCGCGCGATCTTCTCATCGGTGAGGCGTCCCGTCGGGACAACCAACCCCCATCGTGACACGAGCCATGAGAACGTCTACCAGTGACAAATGATCGATTATCAACGCGGTGACCCTATCGCCTTATTGGGCATGTCGGGCGTGGGCAAAACCCGCGTCTCATCCATGTTTCGCCGTGAGGCGCGATGGTTCCATTACTCTGTCGATTACCGCATTGGCACGCGATATATGGATGAAGCGATTGTCGACAGCTTCAAGCGCGAGGCGATGAAAGCGCCCATTCTGCGCGAATTACTACTTTCTGATTCGATCTATATTTCTTCGAACATCACGTTCGACAACCTTGATCCGCTATCGGTCTATCTCGGGAAACCAGGAGATCCGGAAAAGGGCGGCATGCCGCTGGACGAGTACATTCGCCGCCAGCGCCAACATCGCGAAGCAGAAATTCGAGCCATGCTGGATACGCCGGATTTCGTCAGGCGAGCCAAAGAGATTTACGGCTATGAGCAGTTCATCTGTGATACCAGCGGCTCTATTTGCGAGGTCGTCGAGCCGGATGATGAAGCCGATCCGGTCCTTAGATCCCTTTCGGAAACCTGCCTCATTGTGCTGATCGAAGGCGATGACGCCCATGCGGAAGCGCTCAAAGCGCGCTTTAACGCCAATCCGAAGCCCATGTATTACAATGAGCGCTTTTTGCGTCAGGTTTGGGACGAATATCTCGCTGAAACGGGCGATGACCCGGAAGCCGTTGACCCGGACGCGTTCATCCGTTGGGGATTTGCGCGTCTGATTGAATGGCGTCGCCCGCGCTACCGCGCGATCGCCGACAGTTGGGGCGTCAGACTGACCGCCACTGCGGTCGAGGGCGCCGAAAGTCCGCACGCTTTCCTCGACCTTGTCGATGAGGCCTGGCGAGCGCGCGGCGCCGCTTAGGACTTACGCGAACAGTTCGTCCAAAAACGCGCGAAGCGTGACCCAAGATCGAGTGTCGGCCGTTTTGCTGTAGACGGTGCCAAATTCTGGATCATTCGCATGCGGATTGGTGAAGGCGTGCACCGTGCCGCCATAACCATGTAACTGCCAATCTGCTTTTCGCTCGTTCATCTCTGCGGCGAAGGCGACAGCTTGGTCGGGCGTCGCCATGGGATCGTCCCAACCGTGCAGCGCGAGGACTTTCGCGTCGATCGTTTTGCCGTCGAGATTGCCCGGCGCATTAAACAGACCGTGGAAAGAGGCCACGCCCAGGACGTCTGCGCCCATCCGTGCGAGATCGAGAACGCACAAGCCGCCAAAGCAATAGCCAATGGCAACGACTTTCGTTTCGTCCACTTCCGGTTGCGCTTTCACAACCGCGACCGCTTCGGCGAGTTGCGATTGCAGCTTCGCGCGATCTTCCAGCAGCGGCGTCATCAGCGCCTGATTTTCTTCTTTCGTTTGTCCGAGTACGCCTTTTCCGTACAGGTCTAGCGCGAAGCCGGCATATCCGAGGCCCGCGATGTCTTTGGCTTTGTCGACTTCAAAGTCCGAGCGTCCCGCCCAGGCGTGCGCAACAAGCACCGCGGGACGCGGTCCCGTCGCACTTTCATCCAGCGCCAGCATGCCTTCGAACTTGTCGTCGGTTCCATAGTCAATCGCTCGTGTCGTAATCGCCATCTGATTGGGGTCCTCTCAAGATTCAACTGCGCCGATGCGGCTGATCTTTAGCGTATTGGTCTTGCCGGGTCGACCGAAAGGATAGCCGGCGAGGATTACGATGCGTTCGCCATTCTCACCGCCAAAGTGCTTGGCGAGCGTATCTGCTTTCTCGATCATTTCGTGAAAATGGTTGATGTCCTCGGTGACAATCGGGCTTAACCCCCAATACAGCGCAAGCTGGCGCGCGACGTCCTGGCGCGGCGTTGCTGCGATGATGCGGCATTGCGGGCGGTCGCGAGATAACCGCCGGGCTGTGGAGCCGGTTTTCGTATACGCGACGGCAAATTTGCAATCGAGCAATTCTGCGATGCGCCGTGCCGACAGCGAAATCGCATCGGCAGTGTTGTAATCTTCCACCTCGCGCTCGACGAGCCGGAAGCCTGCGGACTCATCATCTCGTTCTGTCGCGCAAATAATGCGATCCATAATCGCCACAGCCGTTGGCGGATGCCGCCCGACCGCTGTTTCGGCCGAGAGCATCACCGCGTCGGCGCCTTGGAAAACGGCTGTAGACACGTCGGAGGCTTCAGCGCGGGTGGGCGCGATAGACTCCACCATGGACTCGAGCATATGGGTCGCCACGATCACGGGTTTGCCTTCTTTTCGGCAGGTCCGAACAATGCGCCTCTGCAAGAGCGGAACGTCTTCCGGGGCGCACTCAACGCCAAGATCCCCGCGCGCGACCATGACTGCATCGGAGAGCGCAATAATATCATCCAGCGAGTCAATCGCCTGTGGTTTTTCGATTTTCGAAATGATTTTCGCGCGATCGCCGATGAGCGCGCGCGCTTCCTCGACATCGCTCGCCTGCTGCACAAAAGACAACGCAATGTAGTCCACGCCCAAACCGAGGGAGAATTCTAAGTCGGCGCGGTCCTTCTCGGTAAGCGCAGAAATCGGCAAGCGGCGGTTCGGCAGATTGATGCCTTTGCGGTCTTTGAGCTCTCCCGGCGTGTCGGCGCGCACTTTGATGACGTCGCTTTGCGATTCAACGACCGTGGCCTGGAGTTTGCCGTCGTCGAATTTCAGAATGTCGCCTTCGGAAAGCACGCTCAACAATTCCTCGTGGGGAATGGGAATGATGTCGTCGTCACTGGTCTCGCTCGCCAATTTGCACTGATACGTCTCGCCATAGCGCAGCGTCAGCGCGCCGTCCTTAAATGCGCCGGTGCGAATTTTCGGGCCCTGCAAATCCGCGAATATCGAGATCGGCTGGCCGCTTTCTTTTTCGATGTCGCGAATGGCGGTTACGACATCGCCCAACTTATCGTGGCCGCCATGGCTCATATTGAGGCGGAAAACATCGACGCCGGCGCTATGCAACATGCGCAACATTGACGGCGCGCGGCTCGCCGGACCGAGCGTCGCCACGATTTTACAAAGCCGATTGCGCATGGGGATGTCCTTTCTAGGGGCTTCTATTTTTTGCGCACGGTAGCGCCGTTTTACGGCAAGCGAAACGCTAAAATGCGCGTTGCGAATGTCCACGACCGATTAAGGGTTTGTATGCATCATGGCTGAAGAAGTGTCCGCTTAGACAATGGTCCGGAACAAGTGCTGCCCGTGGAAAATTCTAACTATCACCATGAAAACGATAGCGCCGCCGCGGCGACAGGTACGGCGCCCGCGATCTCGCGGCTGATGGCGTTCGGCAAGGCTTGCGCGTGGGTCATTGGCGCTGGCCTTTGCGTCACGGCAATCGACGGTTTTTTGCCGATCGCGTCAGGGTGGACCTATCCGGCGCTTATCGGTCTTGGCGGGGCGTTCGTGGCCTATGCAGGATGGCGCGCCTGGAACAATCTTGCGCGACTGGGCGGTGACGACGGGTCTGATCCGTCGACCCTAACAGCCTATGTAGATTCTCATGGGAATGTTCTTGATGCGGATGGGATACGTGAAAGCGATCAAGATCTCTTTTCATCGCCTACACGTCGCCGAGATTAAAAACTCGCGGCGACGCCGATACGCGCGATTGGGTAAATCCTGTAATCGTCGATGTCTTCTTGTAGGTTCGCTTGCTCTCGTGCGAGTTCAGCCTCAAGCATGGGGTCGCCTTCCAACAGGCCGTCAACGGCGGTCAGCGCCACATCGGGTTCTCCGGTAAACGCTGCGCCGACCATAATCGAGAAGCTAAGCGGCATGATCCCGGTAAGCGCATCGTCAAACCCGACGCCCAAAAATGGCGCGACGTCATTCGCTTGAACATCGCCGCGCACGGTGCCGAGATCGGCGGGGTTGAAGACGACATCGCCCACTTGCAGTGGGTTGGCTGGCGTCGCCGTGAGCCCGATATTGTCGAGCCCGATGATGGCGCCTGCTGAAACAAACAGCCCCGTATTTAGCGGATGAACGTCGGCCGTCAGATAGGCGTTAGAGAGATTGAAGTCGGCGTCATACCGGATGCCGTCATATTTGGCCTTGATGTTGAAATCCAAGAAGTGCCCCCCGGCGCGCAGCACTAAGGGTCCGTATGCGCGCACTTGAACATCCGCGCCAACGCCTAGCGTTCCCGCTTGCACGCCAAGAGCAACGTTCTGTCCTGCTAAAGCGGGAACACAAAAAAAACTCAGCGCCGCAGCGCTCGCGGCGATCGTTGCGTGTTTCATGGGCGCAGACGCCTCCCTCTAACGAGGGCGTCATTTGCTGCGATAAAAGTTGCGGCGCGGTCAATGAAGCCCGGCGGATTGTTCGATGCCCGGTAGGGTTAACACCAAATTCACCAAACGATCTTGATGCCGGTTCAGCGTCGCCGTTTGCTTTTTCGCTTGCCGCGCGCGCCCTTTGGTTTTGACGTCAGGGTGCTGACGGTGCCCTCGCTTTTGGAGATCCGTCCGTCCGATGCGGCTTCCGTGCGGGTCACGATTTCGCTTTGGCGCGCGAGCGGGTCGTCGGCGACGGCCATCGCCACGTCCTGCAAACGCTTTATTTCATCGCGAAGGCGTGCAGCTTCCTCAAACTCCAAATTACCAGCCGCCTCGCGCATTTCTTTTTCAAGCCCGTCGAGGTGGGCCTGCATATTGTGGCCCGGCGCGATAAATTCGGCCACATCCTCAGCAAAACCGGCGGCGCCAGGCCGGGCTGCGCCGACGCCGCGATGGCCCACAAAGGTCTGGCCCGCGGCGGCTTTAGCGGCTTCGTCGTCAGAGGTTGCGATATCTGAGATTTTCGCCTTGACGGTTTTGGCCGTGATCCCATGCGCTTCATTATGCGCCATCTGTTTTTCACGACGGCGATTTGTTTCGCCAATCGCGCGCTCCATGGAGCCCGTCATCCGGTCCGCATAGAGAATGACGCGGCCGTCTACATTCCGCGCCGCGCGCCCGATTGTCTGAATGAGCGATGTTTCGGAGCGCAAAAAGCCTTCTTTGTCAGCGTCAAGAATAGCGACGAGTTGGCATTCGGGAATGTCGAGACCTTCGCGTAACAAATTGATGCCGATGAGCACGTCAAACGCGCCCAGGCGCAAATCGCGGATAATCTCGATGCGCTCCAGCGTATCGATGTCCGAATGCATGTAGCGCACGCGCACGCCTTGCTCATGCATATACTCGGTGAGGTCTTCGGCCATCTTCTTGGTCAGCGTCGTCACCAAAACGCGTCCACCGAGCTGCGCGATCTCTTTGCACTCGGCAATGACGTCATCGACCTGATTTGTCTTGTCGCCGGTCACTGGGCGAATTTCCACTTCAGGGTCCACGAGGCCCGTAGGGCGAATAACTTGTTCCGTAAACACGCCGCCCGTTTGATTGAGTTCCCAAGGGCCGGGGGTTGCCGATAGACAAATCGTTTGTGGGCGCATCTTTTCCCACTCTTCGAATTTCAGCGGTCTGTTATCCATGCAGGAAGGTAGGCGAAAGCCGTATTCGGCGAGGGTGCGCTTTCGATTAAAGTCGCCGCGGAACATGGCGCCCAGTTGTGGGGCCGTGACGTGACTTTCGTCTAAGAAAATAATTGCATTCTCTGGAAGGTATTCAAATAAGGTGGGCGGCGGTTCGCCAGGCTTTCTGCCTGTTAGGTAGCGCGAATAGTTTTCGATGCCGTTGCAGGAACCTGTCGCCGCCATCATCTCCAAATCAAACTGGACGCGTTGCTCCAAGCGCTGGGCCTCAAGCAACCGGCCCTCTTCACGCATGAGCGGAACAACGTCTTCGAGCTCTTTTTTGATGCTTTTCAAGGCTTGCTGCAGCGTCGGGCGCGGCGTCACATAGTGCGAGTTAGCGTAGAGGGTGACCTCTTCAAGGTCGTCAGCCTTTTGGCCTGTCAAAGGATCGAATTCAGACAAGCTTTCGATCTCGTCGCCGAACATGGAGACGCGCCAAGCGCGGTCTTCATAGTGGGCCGGGAAAATCTCGATGACGTCGCCGCGGGCTCGGAATGTGCCGCGCACGAAATCCGCATCGGTGCGGCGATACTGAAGCGCCACCAAATCCGCCAAAAGCTTCTTGCGATCGAGTTCCTGGCCGATGTTGAGCGAGAATGTCATCGCCGTGTAGGTTTCAACTGAGCCGATGCCGTAAATACACGACACGCTGGCGACGATAATGACATCGTCGCGTTCCAACAGCGCGCGCGTCGCCGAGTGGCGCATCCGATCAATCTGCTCGTTAAGCGTGCTTTCTTTTTCGATATACGTGTCGGTGCGCGGCACATAGGCTTCAGGTTGGTAGTAGTCGTAATAGGAAACGAAATACTCCACCGCATTGTCTGGGAAGAACGCTTTGAATTCGCCATAGAGTTGGGCCGCCAAGGTCTTGTTGTGGGCCAGGATCAAAGCGGGCCGTTGCACGGCTTCAATAACTTTCGCCACGGTGAAGGTCTTGCCGGTCCCGGTCGCGCCGAGAAGCACTTGATCAAACTCATCCGCTTTCAACCCTGATACGAGCTCATCGATGGCGGTGGGCTGGTCGCCCGCCGGCTCGAATTCTGAGGCGGTGCGCAGCGGTCGCGAAAGAGATAGCTCCTTCGCCGGGCGGTCGGGGCGATGGGGCGTCCATAGCGCCGGCGCGGCCCGATCATGATAGGTCGCCATCGCCTCGGAAAAGCCCAGATCCGTGATCTCGGCCTTGTCGGTGGTCGGCTGGGGCGAGGGGCGTTTGGCGCGAGAATCTGGCATGAACGGAAGATAAGAGGATTGTCGCCGGATGGAAGGGGCGGGCGCAATACCTCGCGCGACGTGATGTGGCGCTTGGTCGGCTGGATGGCGCGCCGCGCTTGCGCTACATAGCGGCGCTAAGCCCCTGGGTCTCGGTTCTATGCTCGACGATAACGCCGCGCCATCCAATTTCGACAGCCAATTGAATGCGTCCATTGACGCCGCTGCAACCTGGCTTATCGATCGCCAAAAACCGGAAGGCTATTGGGTGGGGCGCTTGGAATCCAACGCCTGTATGGAGGCCCAGTGGATCCTCGCGCTGTGGTTTCTAGGCCTTGAAGATGATCCTTTGCGCCCGCGCCTCGCCCAGTCCTTGCGGGTGAGTCAAAGCGAGGACGGGTCCTGGCGTATTTTTCATGGCGCGCCGGCGGGAGACATCAACGCCACCGTGGAGGCGTATGCCGCCTTGCGATCGATGGGCGCGTCCGTCGATGATCCGGCGCTCGCAAAAGCGCGGGCGTGGATTTTATCCCGCGGCGGCCTAAAGAATATTCGCGTCTTCACGCGCTATTGGCTGGCGCTGATCGGCGAGTATCCATGGGAGAAAACGCCGAACTTGCCGCCGGAAGTCATCCGCTTCCCCAGCTGGTTTCCGTTTTCGATCTACAATTTTGCGCAATGGGCCCGCGCGACCCTGATGCCTCTTGCCGTCTTGTCCGCGCGCAGGCCGTCGCGGCCCTTGCCGCCCGAGTGTCGGTTGGAAGAGTTGTTCCCAGAAGGGCGCGCGGGATTTGACTACGCCTATCCGACTAAACCCGGCGCGAATGTGATCGACGGGTTTTTCCTCGGTGCCGACAAGGTTCTCCATTGGCTACAGACGATCGGGTTCACGCCGTTGCGGGAAGGGGCGATAAAGTCCGCGCTTGAATGGATCATCAAGCATCAAGATGCTGACGGCGTCTGGGGCGGCATTCAACCGCCATGGATCTATTCGCTCATGGCGTTGTATAATGAGGGCTATCCGCGAACGCATGCGGTTCTGGAGAAAGGCCTTGGCGCATTGAATGACGCGCGCTGGCGAGCTGACATTGACGACGCAACTTGGATCCAAGCGTCAACCAGCCCGGTTTGGGATTCGCTGCTAACGCTCCTCGCATTCGACGATTGCGACATGTTGGAGAGCGAAAAAGACGCTGTTGAGAAAGCACTGGATTGGGTTCTCGACAAACAAGTGCTTGCGCCCGGTGATTGGTCTGTGAAGTGTCCCGATTTGGAGCCGGGCGGTTGGGCGTTTGAATATGAGAACATCGCTTATCCGGATACGGATGACACAGCCGTCGCGCTGATCGTCTTGTCGCAGTTTCGCGACGACCCCGTTTGGAAGGCGAAAGGCATCGACCAAGCAATTGACCGCGGCGTCACTTGGTTGATCGGGATGCAATCGAAAAATGGCGGATGGGGCGCATTCGACAAAGACAATAACAAACAGATTCTGACGAAAATCCCATTTTGTGATTTTGGGGAAGCGCTTGACCCGCCATCCGTTGATGTGACCGCACACATCGTCGAAGCCTTTGGTAAGCTTGGCATGACGATGGACCACCCAAGTATGGTCCGCGCGATCGATTATCTGAAATCAGAGCAGGAGGAAGACGGCGCGTGGTTTGGGCGCTGGGGCGTCAACTACGTCTATGGCTGTGGGGCGGTTTTGCCGGCGCTTGAGGCAATCGGCGAAGATATGTCCAAGCCTTACATACAGCGCGCTGCGGACTGGCTCACCGCGCGCCAAAATGATGACGGCGGCTGGGGCTAATCCTGCGAGTCCTACATGTCTGTTGAGATGAAGGGGCGCGGCGTCTCCACCGCCTCGCAAACCGCTTGGGCCGTGATGGGATTAACGGCGGCTGCCCGTAAAGAGGATGAGCCCGCTATCGCGCGCGGCATTGCGTATCTAATGGAGCACCAAGAGGATGGAACCTGGGACGAGCCCGAATACACGGGAACGGGGTTTCCCGGCTACGGGGTCGGGGCGACGATCAAGCTTGGCGATCCTTTGCTGCAAGAGCGTTTAAAGCAGGGGCCGGAGCTATCGCGCGCGTTCATGATCAATTATAATTTGTACAGACACTATTTTCCGTTGATGGCGATGGGGCGCGTTCGGCGCATGGCTCGCTCGTGACCCGATTGCGTATCGGTACACGCTCGACCGCCATGGCGCTCGCGCAAACGCGCGAAGTCATTGCGCAGTTAAAGGCGTCCGATAACAGCGTTGAAGCCGAGCTTGTAAAATTTTCGCCCGCGGGCGATCGCGACCAAGTGAGCCGCTTAGAAACCCATGGCGGCAAGGGCGGCGCCTTTGTCGGAGAAATTCGCGACGCGATGCGCCAGGGCCGCCTGGAGGCAGCGATGCATTCGCTCAAAGATATGCCGGGCGATGAAGAGGCGCCAGGACTTGTCATCGGCGCGATGCTGAAGCGCGAAGCGGCCGAGGACGCACTCGTGTTGCGTCCTGATCATTCTTTAGAGGACTTCTTGGCGACGCGCGCAGCGGGCCTGAAGATCGGCACGAACTCTGTGCGTCGCGCCGCCTATTTGAGGCGAGCCTATCCAGAAGCGCATATCATCCACTTTCGCGGCGCCGCCGACACTCGCCTTCGAAAACTCGATGAGAAAACGCCGCAAAAGCTCCCCGGCGGCGGCGAAGTTGGGCCCGCCGATGCGCTGGTCGTCGCCAAATCCGGCCTGGAACGCGTTGGGTTAGGCGCCCGCGTTGCGAAGGTGTTTTCTCACGATGAGATGTTGCCTGCAGTGGGCCAAGGCGTGGTTGCGGTTGAGTGCGCCGCGAATGACTGGGCGACGCGCGCTGCGCTTGCAAAGATTGATCATGCGAAAACCCGCTTTAGGTCGGAAGCTGAGCGGGAAATGCTCTGGGTCTTGAACGGTCATTGTAATGCGCCCATCGCCGGTCATGCCGCACTCGAAGGCGATACACTCTTCCTGTCTGGTGCGGTGATTAGCGAAGACGGCCGCCAGATCATCGAGGTTTCGCACCAAGGTCCCGCGGACCGACCGCGTGAATTGGGACGCGCCGCGGGATTGGCGCTTTTGAACAAAGGCGCGGCCACACTCATTGAGGCGGCGCGGCGCTAGGCGTTCTGGCTAGAGTCTATTGATTATTCGCTGGTAAGACGCGCGCGGATTGCAATGTCGTTCGCTGCTTCCAAGCTCGCAACGTCATTGAGATTGATATATTCGCCTGTCATCTCAAAAACTGACACGCTGTTTCCATCGCGGATGAGTTCATCGATAAAGTTCACGAACTCAATTGAGCTGCGCCCGCTATCATACGCTGCTTCCAATAGCTCCAAGACTTGCGGCGCGACAACGATATTGCCAAGACCGAGCAAGTCGTTGGTGACGTTCCGAGGGTTTTCCACCAACCGAATAACGCGATCGCCGTCACGCTCTACCGAGAAATTTCTCTTGATCATATCCTCGTCGCAGCCGCGCTTAACCGCAACGGTCGCCATGTGGTCTTTATAGGGGCCCGCGGCGAGGTCTTTGTGATTGGTGCCAAGGTAGAACTCGTCGCTCAACATGACGCACGCATGACGTCCGGCAAGATAAGGCTTTGCCAGCAACACCGACCAAGCCCAGCCTTTGTCCAAGTGTTGGTTTTCGACATAGTTGATGCGCATCCCCAATTCGCTGCCGTCGCCAAATGTCTCGCGAATGGACTCAGCCATGTATCCTACAGGAATAACGACTTCCTCGATCCCCAGATCATTTTTCATGAGATTGAGAAGGCGCAGGATGTTAGGCTGTCCGTCAATGGCGAAAAGGCCCTTGTGCACTTCATAGCTATAAGGTCGCGCGCGCACGCCGCTTCCGGCCGCTGGGATGACTCCAATTAACGACGAGCTCATCAGCTTTTCTCCATATATGAAAGATTTGTGTCCGTATAAAACTGTTCGACGATATCTCGGAATTGCCCAACCGTCTCAATCGTGTCGTAGCTCATCATCAATTTTTGAGAGAGCTTGAGATTTGTAATTTCCAACGTTGAGCGCAAATCTTCGTCTTCGATCTTACGAATGTCCGGGACGCCGGCAATGCCGAGCGTGCGCCGCGCCAACGAGCAGGCGCAGAACCCAACGGTCTCCTGCAGGAGACGCTTCATAAAGCTTTTCTTGTACGCTGCCAGTTCCTCATCGGACAGCATGCCGACTTCCAGCATGGCAGATCGCTCTTGCTCGCCCCATAGCTTCAAAAATCCGCTCTCAAACCGATCCCAAATCTTGAACGCTTCTTCCATCAACCAGCCTTGATAGGTCGCGTCATCGCTATGGTAATAGTGTGACGTAAAGGCCATGAAGAAGTTGGCCATGATTTTGCCGACGTCAAACCCGAACGGACCGAAATAGGCGAACTCCATGTCGATGACATAGGTTTCATCCGTGTTGCCCATCAGCGAGCCAGTATGAAGATCTGCATGGAGCAGGGCGTCCGCTTTGGTGAGGAATAGCTCTTTGAATTTTAAAACCCGGAGCTTGTATTCGCGATCCTGGCGTATGGTTTGGCGCGCATAGTCGGACGTTTTTGGATTATCGTAATTGGAGTCATGCTCCATATAGGGGAAGGTAAAGATAAACTCTTCGGTGAGCTTGCAGAGCTCGTCATTGAGATTGAATTTCTGCATCAACCGGCGACGTTCCAGGCTGTCCATCCCGAACCCGCTGGTGCGGAACAGCGTTTCCGCTAAAAACTTTCCAACGTCCTCGCCAATGCGCGGGAAGACTTCACCCTCAATCATCCGATAGCGGATCACATTGTGATCGCGCAGATCCTGCATGATGATCACGCTCATGTCTTCGTCGGCGTGGTAAATCTTTGGGACGAAGCTGGGGACGAGTTCATTATAGAATTGCAGCGCCCGGATTTCGAAGTCCATCCGATTACGGCTAAGCGGCCAGTCCTCACCCGCCATGCGGAGATAAGGAACAGCTTGTTTGACGATGACAGATTTATTGTGTGCGGCCGCGTTGCGCAGCCGATAGACATAATTCAAATTGCCATCGCCAATTTCTTCGATCGCAATTTCTTTGGCGCCGCCCAGCGCTTCCGCAGCGCTCGGATATTGCATCACGTAGTCTTTGATCGTGTCTTTGGTAAGCTGCTGATATTCCATCGCCGTCAACGTCTATTTTGTGCTGAAACCGTTCTCGAGAAATTTGGCGCTGTCCGGATTAACGGCCTGGAGTTTCTCCAATATGCCCTCCTGGAGCGGGCCATTGGACATGCAGATGTCGCTCTTCGTCATGTCCCAAGGCTTGCCGTTGAAGTCGGAAACAACGCCGCCAGCTTCTTCAACGCAAAGCGCGCCTGCCGCAATGTCCCAAGGAGAGATATTGAGCGTTACGAATGCGTCAACACGGCCCGAGGCGACGGTGTAGGCCTCGATGGCGGCGGAGCCCATTTTGCGAAAGTCTTTTATCGACTCGTTGAGCACATAGCTCATGGTTGCAAACCGTACATTGTTCTTGTCGCCGCCCGGGCAGCCGACAATGTAGCCCTTGCCAAGGCTGTCCGTTTTCGAAACCTCAACGGGGCGACCGTTCAAGGTGCAGCCATGGCCGCGTCGCGCCACGGCGATTTCCTCGATAAAGGGCGCGAAGACGACCCCGGTGATCGGTGAGTTTTCACAAGCCAGGCAGACCGAAACGGCGAAGAACGGATTGTGGTTGACGTAATTTGAACTGCCGTCCAGCGGATCGACGACCCAAGTATATGGGCTGCCATTGTCAATCATGCCGGTTTCTTCGGTGAGAATATTGTGGTCCGGATGGCGTTCGGACAACAATTCGATGATCACCTCATCGGCTTCATTGTCCAGCGTTGAAGTGATTTCTTTCGTCAAGCCTCTATTAGAGATCGACAGCGTGTCGGCGCCATACATTTCGATATGGTGGCGCTTATATTTGCTGAGCAAATGTTTGCCGGCCAAAACCGCTGCGTCGACCGCCGTTTTTGTAAAAAATTCCACGTCTGCACCCCTTGATATCTGTTAACTGCGGCGAGCGCCGCTTCGGGTTGAAGAATCAAAAGAAAAGCCGCCATTTTCTAGGCTTTCGCGCCGTTCGCGGCGTTGACGATGCCGACGCTTCAGCGAACACGAGGTCGCGCGCCTGCTAAAAAGCGGCGCTGAGCGGGAGCTAATGTCATCGCGAAAAGGGTCAGCCATGGTGATCGCCTAAGATATCGTCTTCGCCGGGTTCGCCGCGGTCAGTTTCGATATTGGTAACCAAGCAGAAGCAAGAAACGTGCAGCCGCGAAATCAGTAATATTGCCGCGCCCTGGTTAACCAATTGAAACCGCGCCGCAACGCTGTTTTCGTGACAAAAGTGTATAGCGCCATAGGGATCAACAAATCGTTCACCTCGGACGCGCTTCGGACCTCGCCTTTTTGCGCAAATGCTAACCGTAAGGTGCGGATTTTAGGTTGTTTGTGCGGCTCGAAAAGCGCTCGGCATGGCGCGCAGCCGGCCGATAAGCGGTTTCTCGATCCACTCGAACGCGAGAATGCCGATAATGACCATGATGGGGATAAGCAAAATCACCGAAAAGATCGCTGGCACCGCGGTGACGAGCCCCAGCGCCTTCAAAAGGCTCACCACATGGCCAATAAGCATGGCGTGGACGAGATAGAGAGAATAGGAACTGTCGCCCAGCCACGCGGTGCGCTCGAAAAACTTCGGCAATTTTCCGCCGCGCTCCAGCATTGCAATCCCGAAAATGATCAGCGCGCTTGGGCCGCCCCAGGCGATAGCGGTGGGCAGACGATTGAAATCGATGGCGATGCCGATGGCGAAGCCCAAAACGCCCGCCGCGATGGCCCAGACCGCCAGGCGCTCCCACTTTTTGTCCGCATAAAGGATGAGCCAGCCCACCCACATGCCGAACACGAATTCCAATAAGAGCGTGTTGAAAATTGTGCTGGTGGTCGCGTTCTCAAAAGGGATGAGAAAGCCCAACGCGACACTGACGACAAAAAAGCACGACAAGCCCACAAGGCCGCGCATCATCGCAAAGGGTAGAATGAGGGCAAAGGCCAGGTAGAAATAGACTTCATAGGTGAGCGACCAGCCGGTGAAAATGAGATCTGCCGACAGGCCCGGCGCGAGGAGAAAGGCGCCCAGCGTCTGGACAGCGTTAAAGCCGGCCTCACCGTCCATGGCCATTGCCGCGACAAAGGCAATTGCTCCGTATAGCCAGTATATAGGATAAATCCTTAGAAAGCGCCGCTGAAGGAACTGCCACGATGCGCCTGGGGTCTGAAATTTATTGGCGCTCGTGACGACCATGATAAGGCCGCTAATCACAAAAAAGAAATGGACGCCTGATTGGCCAAACTCGCCAATGTAAACGAATAGCGTGTCTCTGGACTCGCCGCGAGCCGCCGTGACGAAATTCACGCTGTGGTTGAAGACAACCAACAGAGCCGCAAAAAACCGCATGAACTGTATCGATGCGATGCGTTGTGACACGGATTATTCCCCCACGGTGCAACTTTCATTGCGTTAAAAAATATCCCATATCACCGCTTGTGGCGCAAGCTGCGTGCGTCGACGGCCGCGTTCGGTTTTCGGTCCTAACCGCGAACAAGCGACGCTAAATTCTCGACAAACGGCTCGACGGTGTGATGCGCCATCACATGGTCATAGCCGCGCTCAGCCATCTCTTGGGCCGCTTTCGGGTCGTCAAGAACGCCTTGAATTGCGGCTTTCATGGCGATGGGGTCTTGCGGCGGCGTCGCGACGAGCAAACCTTTGTCGGCGAAGCTGCGCATCAAGCCGCCCGAGTCTGTCATAACTACGGGGCGTTTGCATGCGAGCGCTTCAAGCATGACAGTAAGCCCAGCATGATAATTGCCTGGCTTCAGCGGGATCGCCACCATATCCGCGTCGCGATAAAGCTGCCGCAAAGCAGGCCAGTCGAAATACCCCACATATATATTATCGGGGATAGACTCTGGGAAAGTATCTTTGCGCGCGGTGGCGTTCGGCGAGACGGCGCAAATCTTCACGTCCATATCCATATCGCCGCTCGCTTGAGCCAGCGTAATGTAATCGCGCATTTCCAAGCCGCAGCCAGCAATGACCGGCCGTTTTTTGTCGCCGCTGGGTTGGCCAGGCGTAAAGAACTTTCCGTCGGTTTGCTCGGAGAGCAAATGCGTGCGCTCCTCGCCAACGTTAAGAAATTGCCGAATGAACTCCGTTTTATACGGATAGCCTGAGGCATAGATGTCGATCGCGTCGCCAACCTTAAACTGCTTCAGCATCAGCCGAGAGCGCGGTCGGTCGGGGTTCTGTAGATGCAAGATATGGCGAGGGCCGGGCGCACCGCCTTGGCGGTTGCGGTCCACCAAACGTTTTGCCAGCGAAAAGCCGCAGTCTTCGCCCATGGTCAGGACGATGTCGTCGGATCCGAGCGTGGCGGCTAGCTCGCGCGCCATCGCCCAATGCGCGGGTTCGCAACCGCCTGCAATTTTCGCCCAGATTTTATCTGAGAGCGTGATCTCGCGGCCTTCCGGCTTGTGGACGATCGCGCCAAGTGCATGGCGAACCATGGAAATTGCGTGTCGCGGGCAAGCGTCGGCCGCCGAGTCACGATCGAATTTGTCGAGGTCGAATGGGCGGCTAAGGACGATGTGATAATTTTTCGACATGACTCGTAACTACGGTTTCGCAACATCAGGCTTGGGCGGAACCCTTGGAAATCAGGGGCCCGTCCAAAGTCTAGCGGGTGAGAAAAAATAAAGCGTTATCGCCCAGCCGCGCCCTTTTACCGCGGTGCAGCATTGATGATTTCGGATCGCCAGAGTGGCGTGGGATTTGCTAAACCAGAAACGGCCGTTAACGATTTCTTCGCCCTGAGGGCGGCGCAACAGCTCGATCGGGCCAAGGCGCAGCCATTGGGCGTTTATTTAGATTTCGGATTTACGTAAACGGTTTGGCGTTTTGGAGGCGCCATGAAGCGGCGGCGGCGGTCGTCGAAGAAACGGGGGGCGTGATCCAGTTTGAAGGATCGAATGCGGCTCACCCATAAAGTGCTGGTCAAGTTTATAAACGCTCCCGTCAGAGGCGCGAGATTTTTAAGAAACGGTTTGGACTTTGGGCGACAAGGCAATGACAAACGCTGCGACCACTGACGATCCGAAAGCACCCTCCGATGCGCTGGTCGAACCTGGCGCGCCGGCGGCGGCAGAGCGTGCACAGACGACAGACAAAACTCCTGACTCTGACGCTCAATCTCAACCCGATCTCGCCCCAGAGCCCGGTGAAAGCGAAGAGCCAACGCTTTATGGCGTCGACCTCATTCGCAAACACGGGTTTTGGACCATCGTCAAAGAAGACTATCGCGGCCACCATAGCGACGTCACGCTGCCAGGTTTCCAAGCGCTGTTCGCCTACAGGTTCGGAACCTGGCGCCAGAAGCTGAAAAACCCGGTGTTCCGACTGATCACCAAAGCGATGTATTCGTTGATGCATCGCTTCGTCCGTAATTTTTACGGCATCGAGATGTTCGACACGACCAAGATCGGCCGGCGATTACATATCGGGCATCAACACGGCATTGTTCTCCACGGTTATGGCACCATCGGCGATGATTGCGTTGTGCGCCAAGGCGTCACCATGGGCGTTACGAATACTTGGGAAATAGGGGTCGGTCCGGTGATCGGCAACCGCGTGAATTTTGGCGCTGGTTGCGTCCTGATGGGCAATATCACCATCGGCGACGATGTCATGATCGGCCCGAATGCTGTGGTTAGCGCGAATGTGCCGTCTCAACGCACTGTGTTTGCGCCCCCAGCACGAGTGTTGCCGCGGCAAATGGATGATGAATCTTAACAAAGCGAGATTTTAATACCGCATTGATGCTGTGCTGAATGCGGGATGAAACAACAAAGAGTTCAGTATCGGAATGAAAGTGTAACGTCATGAGCTTCGATAAACAAACGGCCCTAAACGCGATTTACGCAGCGATCGATGAGATCAATGAAACGCTGGAAGACGGGCAGCGCCTGGATAAGTCGCCCAATGAAATCATCTTTGGCGATGGAGGGAAGGTCGACTCGGTGGGCCTCGTCAACCTGGTCATGGCGACCGAGCAACAGCTGTATGATTTAGCAGGCCAGGAAGTTCTGCTGGCGAGCGAAGCGGCGATGTCGCGCAAGCGCAGTCCGTATCGTTCCGTCGATGCGCTTGCTGATTATGCCGTTGAAGTGGCTACTGGAGCTGACGCAGCATGAGCGATCAAAAACCAGCAATGATCATTACCGGCACGCGCAAAGGCATCGGCCGGTATTTGTCGGAACACTATCTGGAGCAGGGTTGGAAAGTCGCCGGATGCAGCCGAGGCGCGTCAGACCTTGAACATCCGGATTACCTGCATTTTGAACTTGATGTCGCAGATGAGCGCGCCGTCAAAAAAATGGTGATGGACGTGGGCCGCGAATTTGGCAGGCTCGATGTCCTCCTCAACAATGCGGGCATTGCGAGCATGAACCACTTCATGCTGACGCCGAAATCAACCATGTCGCGGATTTTCGAAACCAACGTATTCGGCACCTTCTTGTTTTGTCGCGAGGCGGCGAAAATCATGGGCCGGCGCAAAACGGGTCGCATCGTCAACTTTGCGACAGTGGCGACGCCCTTAAAGCTGGAAGGCGAGGCAGTATACGCAGCCTCAAAAGCAGCCGTGGTGAGTTTGACGGAAGTCTTGGCGCGTGAAGTGGCGCCCATGGGCGTCACCGTCAATGCCGTGGGCCCGACGCCAGTGCCAACCGATTTGGTCGCCGCCGTACCGGAAGAAAAAATGACCGCGCTGGTGCAGCGTCAGGCGATTTGGCGTTATGGTGAGATGGATGACGTTCTAAATGTCATTGAATTCTTCATTAGCGAAAAGTCTGATTTCGTCACAGGACAGACGATTTACCTCGGCGGAGTCTAACGCATCATGGCTGAAGCGCCGCTGGGTTTCCTCTTCGAGCGGTTCAAAAACCGCCCGGACCATGAAGCCGCGGTATTGAACGGCGTCTCCACAAGTTATGGAGATCTTCTTGACGCCATCGCGAGATGGACCGAGAAGTTTGTCGCGGCGGATCTCAATAGCGGCGCGGTAGTTCAACTCAAAGGCGACTTTAACGCGGATGCTGTCGCGTGCTTATTAGCGCTTTTAGAACGCCGCGCGATCGTTATCCCCGTGGCGCGCGCCAGCCTAGAGAAGGCCGAAGAATTCGCGCAAGTTGGGGAAGCGGAATTCATCATTGATTTGATTGATGGAGAAACGCTTGCCAGAACGGATGTTGCCGCGTCCCACGCCTACTATACAACCTTGCGGGAGGCGCAAAGCCCTGGGCTCGTAATTTTCTCCTCCGGTTCCACCGGGGTCAGCAAAGGCGCCGTCCACAATGCGGAGTATTTGCTCTTAAAGTTCCGAACGCCGCGACGCGATATGCGCACGCTCGCATTTCTGTTGTTTGATCATATCGGCGGCATTGATACGCTGCTCTATTGTCTCTCAAATGGGTCGACACTGATTTTTACCGATGGGCGCGATCCCGAAAGCGTCTGTAAGCTGATTGAAAAGCACAAAGTTGAAGTGCTCCCCACAGCGCCGAGCTTTCTGAATATGTTGCTGATCGCCGGCGCGCACCAGCGCTATGATCTTTCCTCGCTCAAAGTCATCACCTATGGCGCGGAGATGATGCCGCAGGCGACGCTCGAGCGCTGCGCGGATGCGTTCCCTGGCGTCACACTGATGCAGAAATACGGCACAACCGAGTTTGGAGCCATGCGGTCGCACTCGCGCGACAATCGCTCGCGTTGGGTGAAGCTCGGCGGGGAAGGGTACGAAACGCGTGTTCGGGATGGGAAACTGGAAGTCCGTTCAAGCTCTGCGATGCTTGGCTATTTGAATGCGCCCAGTCCGTTCACAGACGATGGCTACTTCATGACGGGCGATTGCGTCGAAGTTGACGGCGACTACTTCCGATTTGAGGGGCGCGACTCAGACATCATCAATGTGGGCGGCCAAAAGGTGTATCCGGCGGAGGTGGAAAATCTCATCAAGGAACTGCCCGAGGTCGCGGATGTCGCAATCTATGGTCAGCCCAATCCCCTTCTCGGCGCGGTTGTTTGCTGCCGACTTCAACCTAGCGACGCGGATATGGAATCAGGCGCGCTGCGTAGTTTGGTTCGCAAGCACCTCGCAGGCAAAGTCGAGTCCTATAAAATTCCGCAAAAGTACTTTGTGACCCGCGAGTCCATGACCACGGATCGGTTTAAGAAGGTCCGCTCATGAAAAGGCGATTGTACGCAGTGCTATACTGGCGATCGTTGGTTTTCGCGGCGCTCTCTTTCTCCCTTATGTGACCGCCACTTTGTCAATGGTCGCCCCCATAGAGACTGCGCAGCGTTTATTTGCTCCGAACACGTCCTGACGCGCCAGATTCCCGCTCAACTTCCGAGAACTCTCATTACGCTGGTGCGACCGAGCGTAACGATGTTCCTTTCATCGCCTGAACCAAATGTAGGGTGCGCGTCACCATTTTTACTGAGTTCGGGGTCGCTGTTTCTTCTTGGAATTCGGATTTTTCATCTAAGGATTCGAACCATTGCAAAAGCGCAGGATGCCTTTCCTTTAGCGGAAAACCTGCCGCGACCATGCGTTTCACATATATATACCAAGCGATATCTAAGACAGAGATGGATCCTCCGAGGAGATAAGGAGCATCGGACAATCGTGCGCAAAGAGCGTCGAATGCTCTCGAGATGTTTTCTATAGCACTGCGGATCTCATCATCGCTGATCCCTTTTTGCTCTTTCATGTCGCGCCAGAACTGCAATTCGACTTCTTTATGCGGATCAGGTTCGCCTTGAATCAGGCCTGACCCTGCCGACTGGTATTGTTCCAACTCTGACTCCTTCTTTTGCATCAAAAAAGTTGGAACGACATAGCGCATCGTTATCCGACGGATATCCAGGTGAAGGTCATCTTCGTGCTTTAGCAACGCATCCACGTCATCGCTTGCGTCAGAGGGGATCAATGCGGGTTCAGGAAATTTATCCTCGAGATATTGCAAAATATCGTTGCTCTCGATGATCACTTTTCCGTCGTGCACAAGGGTCGGCACCAGCCCGCGCGGATTGACTCCCATATACCAATCATCTCGATTCTCACCTTTTATAAGGTCGACGTGATGGAGCGTGCAGGGAATATCTTTAAGTCGCAGAAATATGCGACACTTTTGAGAGCACGACGAACTTTTGAAATGAAACAAATGGACGCCGGTCCATCCCAGGACTTCCTTCGTCGCGATGTCCATGTCGGTAAGGGCGACCATATTCTCTTCCGCGTCACGTTGATTTTTTGCTGCGCTGCGGCACCAACCTGTTTCCTTTAGAGCGCACATTCAAAAAGTTTTCAGCGCGTTCTGAATTCGCCCTGAAACATCACTTGCATGAATTTAGACACTAGGCTAGATTTATTTTAGCCGATCGACTAAAAGTGCGCACAGGATCGGCCGGCGGTCGTTCGAGATACCGAATCAAACGGACGTCGGGCGTAAAAAACTTGGAACGGATCGGGGGATTTTGGCGAGACGCATGTCTCGTCGGACCTGAAATTAGTGAAGAGAAACCATGCGTTTGTCGAAATCCGAACGATTTCGCCAAGCGCCGGAAACGCACCAGGCAAAGACCAAAAGAAGCGGCCTGAAAGAGTGTCAAAGCCTACGGGAGGGAATCAAAGTGAAACAGTTCAAAAAATCATCAATGTTTGCGGGCGCGGCAGTTATTGCGCTTGCGTCAATGGCGTCCGCCGTTGCGTATGCGAAAGACGAAGTTGTCGTTACAGCGCGAAAAAAGGAAGAGTCTCTCAAAGATGTTCCAATCTCGCTAAACGTCGTCGCTGGCGCAGACATCGAGAACCAGGGACTGCGCGACCTTCAAACCGTTATTGAAACAGTGCCTGCCGTGAACTTGTCAAAGGGCGGCGCTGGCGCATTCATCAATATCCGCGGCGTTGGATCCGGCGAAAACCCAGGGTTTGAACAGTCCGTGGGTTACGTGCTCGACGGCGTTTCTTTGGGGCGCTCGCGTGCGACGCGAGCCGGTTTGCTCGACATTGAGCGGGTCGAAGTTCTCAAAGGCCCGCAAACCACATACTTCGGCGCGAACACCATCGCTGGGGTCATCAATGTGACCTCGCGAAGCCCAGACCTTGACGGCGGCTTGAGCGGATATCTGCGCTCGTCTTACGAGTTCGAAACGGACGAAAAAGTCATTGAGGGCGCGGTTAATCTGCCACTCCACGACGCATTCGCCGTACGCTTGGCGGCGAAATATTCTGACGCCGAAGGGTACATCCAGAACAATGGCCTAGACCGCAGAGAACCTGCGATTGAGGATACAATCTTTCGGGCCACGGCGCTTTGGGAGCCCACAGATAGCTTCAACGCCCAGGTCAAATACACCTACGCAGAGCTGGAGGCGAATAGCGGCCTCGATATTGAATTTTTGAACTGTACGCCATTTGACGGTATGGGCGCTGGCGGCGTTGCTCAGTTCAACTGTCTCGATCCGGACGGCGTGCCCGTGGACGACGAGTTGAACTATGTCAGAGACACCGATCTCACAGACGAGTTTCGGAAACTCGACCTGGATGTCGTCAATGCAACGTTGAACTATGACATTGGCGATTTCACTCTAACGTCGGTAACCGGATTTTATCAGTTCGAAAGCGAATTCCAGCTCGATTTGGATAACACGACTGTTCCATCGCTCGCGGGACCGGAATCCCGTTTTTATAACAATCAGCTGGACACTGCGGAGCATTGGAGCCAAGAAATTCGCATTGCGTCGCCCACTGATGGGCCTTTCTCTTGGTTGCTCGGCGGGTATTTCCAAGATGAGGATATCCGTTTTTCCAACACGGCTATTGCGGCATTCACTCCGCCCGCGCCTGTCAGCATGACCAATCCTGGCATTCAGAGCGCAACCAGCCGCCAAGAAGCGACCACCTATTCCGTGTTTGGCACGGCGACTTACGAAATTACCGACCGCCTAATCGGGACGGTCGGCTTGCGTTACATCAACGTTGAGAAAGAAGTTGAACAAACGCCAACAACCCCTGGCATCATCTCGGCGGATTTTGATCCGAGCACTGTGAACTTTGCGCCAGTAGCGCCATTCCGCTTTGAATTCGACAGTCTTTCTGACGATGATATTCTGCCGTCAGTTGATCTAACCTATGCGGTCACAGACTCGACAAATGTGTATTTCACATTTGGACAGGGCTTCAAGGCTGGCGGTTATTCGCTGGCGAATCCGCCTAACGATCCTGGCGATTTCTTCACCGCCACAGACTACATTCAGCAATTCGAACCAGAAAGCGTGAACGCTTATGAGGTCGGCGTTAAAGGCGATTTCTTTGATGGAATGTTGAGTGCAAATCTCGCGATCTTCAGATCCAAATTTAAAGATCGGCAAGTCTCGAGCTTGGCGGAAAGTTCGGCTGGCGGCTCAGCTCTCTCGCAGGCTGTAGCGAATGCTGCGACGTCCCGGTCGCAGGGTGTTGAGTTAGATTTCACCGCCCGGCTCATGGACCGCCTAACCGTGATTGGTGCTTTCACCTATCTCGACTCCAAATATTTGGATTTCGCCAATGCGCCTTGCTACACGGGTCAAACCGTCGCCCTTGGGTGCATTGAACTGGCGGGCGGGGATCCCATGGATCCAACCGATAATGTTCAGGATCTTTCCGATCGGGAGACGACATTCGCGCCTGAGTATGCGGGTACGGTGACCGTGCGATACGAACATCCGATCGGCGACTACCTTGTATCAATCGAGCCAAATGTTCAGTTTACCGATGGGTATTTCTTTGTTCAGGATTTCAATCCTCTGAATAAACAAGAAAGCTTTACTAAACTGAATGTTCGCGCCGGTTTTGGGCCTGAAGACGGTCAGTGGGAATTAGCCTTTGTCGGCCGAAACCTAACCGACAAGATTACCTCGCATTTTTGTCAGGAGCCTCCGGCAGCAGGTGCAGGGTCCATCGCATGTTCGCCGGACCGACCTGCGACATATCAGATTCAAGGCAAGATCAATTTCTAGCGTAAGGGCTTGAACTTCGCTCTTCCCTATCTTGGGCGGCGATCATTATGTCGCCGCCCTTTTTTATTGCTTTGAAAGCGAAAGCACATGGTCGATAGAAAATACCCAACGCCGCAGAGACCGATTAGATATCTTGCGGATGACGAACTAGCGACGCTCGAGGAAGACGGCGTCGTCTGTGCGCGCGGCTTGATTGATCAACAAATGATCCTGGATCTGCGCGACGCTCTGGAGAGCGCGATCGAAACGTTGAGCGTCTTTGGCGGCAGCAAAGAAAAGAACGGCTTTAGCGGGGATATTTTCGTTTGGAAACTGGTCGACGCCTTTCGCGATCTCGCTTTGTTTTCGTGTTTCCCAGCGCTCGCCCAACAAATCCTAAAAACGGAAACGGTGAATTTTTTCTATGAGCAGTTTTTTGTCAAACGGGCAGGCTCGCCGGTTGAGACCCCCTGGCATCAGGACATTCCGTTTTGGCCCGTAAAAGGTCGCCAGCTTGTCTCGTTCTGGCTGACGCTAGACCCGGTAACGCGCGAAAGTAGCGGCTTGGAATATGTGCGCGGCTCTCATCGATGGGCAAACCGGTTTAAAGCTGTTAGCCCCGGTCATGATCCGTACTTGATGGACACGAAGCTTGAGATTCCGCCGGACTTCGCTGAACATCCGGAAAAATATGAGTTGCTCGGTTGGGACATGGAGCCGGGCGATGTTTTGGTGTTCGGGCCTGTTGTTACACATGGCTCTGCCGGCAATGCGTCCAATCGGGCAGATCGTCGTGCGTTGGCGCTTCGCTACGCCGGGCCAGACGTCACTTACGCGCCGCGGCATGCGACAATGCCGCTCTTGTGGGATCACGGATTGGAACCCGGAGATAGACTAAGCGGTTCGCTATTCCCGCAGGTTTGGCCACACGTTATTCATGAAGAGATCGCGCGACGAATGGAAGGGCCGGAGCCGCCGAATCCAGCTCGGATAGGCGGGTTCATCAAGACGCTAACGGAAAGCGGATTCGGCCCCGATAGCGAAAACCCCAGCATCTTCTTTGCGAATTAAGCCGTGTTTGGCGCATTCCACGACATATCAAACCGCGACGCCGGGGCCGTGTTCCAGGACTCTCCGATATTCAGGGTTGCTAGATTTCTCCGCGGCGACGTCCCGGATTCCGTTGCGCGTAATGGGGCAGCGTTTTTGCGCGACCTGTTCTTGATAGCTTGGCCGCGCTTTGCACTGTTCCCAATAATCCCTTAAGCGCGCCCGCATGGCGGCGCCCCAGAAGTAATCAGACCAATCCGCTTCTTCCAAGCGATCTAGGAGCACCATCCAGCTTGCGTCTGCAAAGGTAAAGGTATCGCCAGCGATCCACGGACCGTTCGAGGCAAGGTGCCGGTCTAGTGCATCTAGGTGATCGCACATGGCGTCGCGGCTTTTGTCGATGATCTCCTGTATTTTAGAAAACCGCACGAAGCCGAACTGTTTCCGCGCTTTCATGAAAAGAAAGATAAGGGGCGGCTTTTGTCGATGATCTCCTGTATTTTAGAAAAGCGGCC
>JBCDBM010000008.1:0-29577 GCA_039183665.1 Pseudomonadota bacterium
TGCGCTGAACCGAACGTAATTCCGTATGCGGAAGGACAAGACTTCCCTGTCCGGCAAGTCTTTATCAATGTCCGCACGCGCCTTTTGAAATTCGCGATACCCCAGAAACAGCTTATCAACGCTAGCCTTCCAGAGGGACTCCTTGTCGCCAAAGTGATAGCTCAGCAGTCCCCGCTGTACATCCGCTCTGACTTCAATATCGCGGATCGTCACCGCGTCAAATCCCCGATCCGCGAACTCAAAAACCGCCGCCTCGAGCAGCTTGTTCTTCGTAGCCTCAGCGCGCTCTTGTGGTCGCCGACGACGCGCCGGTCGCTCCCCGCTTTTTTTTGCGTCTACTGATCGAATATCTGCATCGGCGACCATTAGTTTTTACTCCGTAGGCTTGCAATTTATCGTTATTATTATGCCCGATTGGCAATCACTAAAAGGCCGTTTCTATTCTGGCGGTCCCTCATAAGGCGGTTGTGGCCCCCACTGAACGCCAATGACGTTTTCAAGCGGTTCCAGCCGAACGGGGTGATCAGCGTCAAAGAGGTCGCTATCTGTAAAGTGCTCCACGACGTTGCCGTAAGGATCCTCCCAATAGTCAAAGACCTGACTGCCAAGGACGTGCTTGCCGACGCCCCAATGCTGCATATACCCTTTGGACTTCAAGTAATCATGCCCCAGCATGACGGAGTCCCAATCGCTCACTTCGAACGCTGTGTGTAAATTGCCCGGCGTATCAGCCTGGAACAAGAAGAGTGTATGATGGTCCGTCGGCCGTTCGCCGCCGTCGATGCGCAAAAACGCCCCCACGACATTTGACGGCTCGCCCAAGTAAATCTCTTCCGTGGTGATCATCCCAAAGCGTTCTTTGAACCAACGTTCGCTCTCGCGAAAACTTTTAACCTTAATCACGCAATGGCCAATTCTCTGCACATCAACAGGCCCCCTGTTAAGGCGCACCGGATCATTAAAACGTTGCCTTGAAGCCATCGTGTTCAAGCTGACGCGTTCCGATATCTTTTGCGTATTCGACGCGACCCAACCGTAGACGGCGTCTACGCGGTATCCGTTCTCGTCCTCAAAGCGAACCTGCAAACCTGCGCCAGGCGCATCGATTTCTTCAATCTCGGACGCACCGTCCTTTTTAGAAACGGCCTCAAGCCCCGCCATCGAGGTCATCTCGAAACCGACGCCCAAAAACTCTGCAGGTCCTTCTTCAACGATGTGAACATAAGGCGTTCCGCCGACCCCTTTGCTAAATAGACGCCGCACGCCATCAGCACCCACGTGTTCTTGGACCGTCAAACCAAAATCGCTCAAGAATGTCGTCATGACCTCTAGATCAGGCGCTCTGTATCTCGCATATGCAAGATCAAACGCGGTCGGACGATTGTCCAAATTTGTTTCCATGGCGTTTCGTCTCCAGCTTGAAAATCTAGACTAAACCACGCTTGTCACGATGCCGGAAAGGCACTGTTATCTATCGGCTTGCATAGCGGACACAAGTTGGAAAACGAGGCGATAAGGTTACCAGCGTGGCCAATCCGCATCAGTCGGAATCTTATTTGGCGAGCGCGGGGCCCGTTCTCCGTAATTCGTTGACAAGCAAATTTTTCGATATAAATTTCGCACTACTACAAAATTTTGTAAAGTCCTAGTCACCAAAAGACTGCCGCTAAACGAGCAGTCGCCTTTCGGGAGGAAATCAATGAACAAGTTCAAACTTGCGCTATTGTCGACGGCTGCAGCAGGGATGTTAGCACCTGTCGGCGCAGCATTTGCTCAAGACGACACCATCCTCATTACGGCTCGGAAGAAAGCGGAGGATCTTCAGGATGTGCCGCTTTCTGTTACGGTGAACCAAGGGGACGATCTTCGCCAAGGAATAGTAACAGACCTAGGTGATATGACGGATTCCACCCCATCGATCACGGTAGCGCGTAACCCAACATCGGACGTGCTATATATCCGGGGCATCGGCTCGGGCGGCAGCGTCGGCTTTCAGCAATCGGTCGGCACCTTTGTAGACGGCGTTTATCGTGGCCGCGGACCTTCAGCGCGTTCCGCGTTTCTCGACCTTGAACGCATTGAGATCCTTCGCGGTCCGCAACCAGTTTATTTCGGCAACAGCACCATTGGCGGCGCCTTCAATATTGTTTCGAAAGGCCCGAGTGACGAGTTCGAAGCAGATCTCGTCACCTCGTATGAATTCCTCGCTGACGAGTGGGTCACGGAAATTGGCGTCGGCGGCCCGATCACAGAAACGATCGGCTTCCGGTTCGCCTACAATCATACAGAAAGCGACGGCTGGTTGGTGGACCTGACCAATGACGAGCGTGTTCCTCGCACCAACAATGACTCGTTCCGGGGCACGATCGCATTTGAACCGACCGATAATTTCGACGCGACGTTGAAAATTGAATACGCTGAAAATATCGAAGAAGGCGGTAGGTTACAGGTGTTGAATTGCGGCCCCGAAACATCGCCTGCTGATTACACCCCCTTCTGTAATCCGCCATTGTTCTCAGCCCCTGGATTCGAAGACGACTTCGACAAGAACCTCTCGCGCGGCGGCGTCTTCTCGAACGGTCTCGAGCAAGAAGACATCAACGATTTGGAGAACCTCAACGGCGCGTTCACCATGAATTACGACCTCAACGACTCGATCACCGTCACGTCGGTGACGGGTTTCGTTGATTACGAGAACATTCGCCGTTTTGATGTAGACTCGTCTCCGCTTGCCGTGGCCTATGGCAACCGTATCGAGGATTTCCGTCAGTGGAGCCAAGAACTACGCCTACAATCATCGGGCGACGGTCCTTTGAGCTACCTGCTCGGGTTCTATTTTGAGGACGGCACCCTCAATTACATGAATAACTCGTTCAACGAACCGCCGAGCCTCGAAACGGCAGGTATGTTCGATCAAGACCAGCGGACAATCGCCATCTTCGGCTCTGCGAATTACGAAATCACAGATCAGTTGCATCTGTACTTCGGCGGGCGCTGGACAAATGTAGACACCGAAGCACTGAAAGAGCAGACCATCTTCCTGTTCGACGGCACCCCGGCGCCGCCGCCTGTGGTCGCTGCTTTTTCCAATCCGTTGATTAGCCCTAATCCGAATGACAACCACTCGCTCCCAGGTGATCGGTCGGATAGCGATTTCAACCCTGCCGTTGAAGTCAAATACTACCCGACAGACGGGATCATGCTTTACGCTTCCTACAAGGAAGCCTTCAAAACAGGTGGTTTTGATCCCAATATCCAGCTTGAAGTCCTAGCTGATCCGACACCGGATGACGCAAATGGCGGCTTCGAGTTTGACCCAGAGACCGTTAAAGCATGGGAAATTGGCGCAAAAACAGAGCTCTTTGACAATGCGTTGACCCTCAACGTCGCAGCGTTCCGCACGACGTTCACTGATCTTCAAGAGCAGCTCTACGATGTTGCATCAGCTGCGTTCATCACGAGCAATGTTGGTGAAGCGCGGTCGCAAGGTGTAGAGGCGGAAGCGGTCTGGCGAGCAACTCCAAGCTTGCGCCTAGACCTTAATCTCACCTTCCTCGACTCCACCTATCTGGACTTTGATGGGGCCGCGTGTAACGGCGCAGAATCGGCAGCGTTCGTACCGGCATTCCCGGGCGACCAGTGTCGGCAAAGCATTGCCGGTCAAAACACGGCCTACGCACCGGATATCTCAGGCTCGGTAGGCTACAACTTGAATACGCCCCTTACTGGCGATTTGAATTTGGTCTCTAACGGCCGCGTGTCATTCTCATCTGAATTCGGAGTATTACAAAATCCGGAGCCAGAAGAGATCCAGGGTTCCTTTGCGAAGGTTGACTTCCGCGCGGGCGTTCAAGGCAACGACGGCAAATGGGAAGTCGCCTTTGTCGGTAAAAACCTGACTGACGAGCTCACTTTCCGCTTCCGCGGACCACTGCCAGGCAACACCGGCGAGTTTGTCACGATTGACCGAGGCCGGGAGCTCGGCATCCAAGCGCGCGTAAGATACTAAACAGCGCTGTCCGCGACATCTGCGGATTGAACAACTCACGCGAAGCTGGAAACCCGAATTCGGTATTCCAGCTTCGCACATTCTAAGTTGCGTATGTCGCGCCCAAACGGTTTCCGTTTGTGGCGTTTTGCCCTGTTCAGAGGGCGATGCGCCGAGGGCGCGTCGCGCGGACGGTGTCTTTGTGCAACGAATTCTGACCTAGAAAACAAACAAGAGGAAACCTCATGCGGATTGAAATAGGCCTTATCGGCGCGCTCATGCTCGCAGCTTGCGGACAAAACGAAGCAACCACATCAGAAGCACCGTCAGCGCCCGTTCAATCCGAAGCCGAAGCTATTGGAGACGCAGCACAGCCAAATTTTCTGATTGTTGTCGCCGATGATTTGGGCTGGTCAGATGTGGGCGCCTTCGGCGGCGAAATTAATACCCCAACGCTCGACGCGCTCGCCGATCGCGGCCTGATGATGACGAGTTTTTATGTCGCCCCGACATGTTCGCCGACCCGATCTATGCTGTTTACCGGCATGGATAGCCACCCCGCGGGCATTGGCGCGATGGCCGGCATCCAAGCGCCCAACCAGACGACACGCAATTATGCGGGAGAACTGCACGATCAGGTCGTCACGTTCTCGGAAGCGCTCCATAATTTGGGGTATGAGACCATGATGTCAGGCAAATGGCATCTGGCCTTGAGTGAAGCTCAGCATCCGAATAACCGTGGCTTCGACAAGTCCTTCACATTGTTGCAAGGCGGCGCCAGCCACTTTGCGGATCAGCAGTCCATAAATCCGATTGAGATCCCTGAGTATTTTGAGAACGGCGAGCGGATCGAGGAACTCCCAGAGGATTTTTACTCCTCCATCGATTTCACAGACAAAATGTTGGAGTATCTGCAGCAGCGCGATGGAGACAAACCGTTTCTGGCGTATCTTGCGTACACCGCGCCCCATGATCCGCTTCAAGTTCCCGATGATTGGCTTGATCGCTATGACGGCGCCTATGATGCTGGACCGTTAGCGATCAGAAGCGCTCGCGAAGACCGCCTCAAAGAGAAAGGCGTTATCGACGAGGACGCTGCGCTTTGGCAAATGCCGAACTTCCCAGCCTGGCTGCCGATGCACGCGGCGCCATGGGAAACGCGAACCGAAGATCAGCGCAACACTGACTCGCGACCGATGGAAATCTATGCCTCCATGGTCGAGCTCATGGATCAACAGCTCGGGCGCGTTATCGCGGAACTTGAAGCAAGCGGCGATTTGGAAAACACCTATGTGATCTTTTTTTCCGACAATGGCGCGAGCGCCATTGGCCCCTTGGTTTATCCGGGCAACACAAAAGAGTGGTTCAACGCGAATTGGGACCGCCAACCAGAAAATGCTGGTAAGCCCGGTAATTTCACCGTGATGGGCCGCGAATGGGCAAATACATCCAACACCCCATGGCGGATGTTCAAAAGCTCCGTCGGCGATGGCGGTATTCGATCGCCAATGATTGTTGCAGGGCCGACGATTGCTCAAGGAGACAAAACCGACGCCCTCGCCCATGTGATGGATATTGCGCCAAGTCTGTATGAGCTGACTGGCGTGGACCCCGCAAATGACGCGCTGTTTGAAGGAATGTTGCCGGTGCAAGGCGTATCGCTATTGCCTGTATGGCGACAGGCGGCAGATGAAGTGCGCGACTCTTTTGCGACAGAACTCTTTGGCGCGCGCGCGGTGCGACGCGGAGATTGGAAAGCCACCCTTATGCCAATTCCCGCGGGATCCGGCCAATGGGAATTGTACGATCTATCGAACGACCCCGGCGAGGCCGCAAATGTCGCTGGCGAGAACCCAGATGTGCTGGCGAGCTTAATTGCGGAATATGATTCCTACGCCGAGTTGAACGGCGTAATCCCGCCAAACCCGCAGCCTTCTCAATCGCTTCGCAATCTCTACCCGCATCTTTGCGATGATGAATGCGAGGCAAGTTTTGAGCGTTTTGCTGAAATGCTGAAGAACGGTCCGCCTCCAGGGGCGAACCCGGCGAATGAACAATAGGGAACAAGCGCATGGTTCACCTCAATATAGAAGATGTGCGCACGACTGAGGTCTTTGATTGGAAGGGCTTGCATCTATTGCACTTTGCCGGTTCGTCTTGTTCGCAAAAAGCGCGGATCTTCCTAAACTTAAAAGGCGTTGATTGGACATCGCACCACGTTGATCTGGTAAAAAGCGAAAATTTGTCCGACTGGTTCATGGGCATTAACCCGCGCGGGTTGGTCCCAGTTTTGGTTGATGACGGCCAAGTCATCATCGAAAGCAATGACATTCTTCTGCATGTAGAAGAGAAGCATCCAAATCCAAAACTGATCCCCACGGACAAGGATGACGAAATGCGCGCGCTCTTGGAGGCGGAAGACGATCTCCACTTAGATCTTCGCGCTATTTCGATGCGCTATGTCTTTGGGAGGAATATGGGGCGCACAGAGGAACAAGAAGCCGCCTATGAAAACGCGGGCGCCGGCACTGTCAATGGCGTCGAAGATCCGCAAAAAGCCGTGCAAATCAAATTCTTCAAAGACATGACCGCAAATGGCGGGATAACCGATGAACAGATTGTCGAGGCTGGCCGTCGTTTTAAAGATACGTTGGATGAATTTGACGCGCGCCTAGCGGCGTCTGCCAACCTGATGGGCGAAGATGTCTCGCTGATAGATATTGCATGGTATATTTACGCTGGGCGGCTGGTTCACGCCGGTTATCCGCTGCATCGTCTGCACCCCAAAGTGGGCGCGTGGTTCGACACTTTGGACGCAAAACCTGAGTTTAATCGCGAGGTCATGATGCCGCCGCCGCTGATCGCCATGCGCGACGCGCTGCACGCAGAGCAAAAAAAGAACGGCGCATCTCTAGAGATGGTGGCTGGGCTGTAGCGGACACGTTGGAGAAAAGCGTTGAGTCATCTTCGTTAGGGGCGTTCAGTAACCCCTCCCGCCCGCGTGGGCGCAGTGAAGCAAGCGAGGATACAATGGCAATAATCGCGCTGCGAATTGCAGCAATATTGTGGGTCGTTTGGGGCCTGGTTCACACATTGGCGGGTGTGATTGTCCTTAGCAGTGACGCGACGAGCGGATTTCAGGCCATCGCAGACGCCGTTCCACCAGCCGAGTTGGAAGCGGAGTATCATGGCGCTGTCGGCGCCATCTTGAACCAACATGGGTGGAATTTACTGTGGGGTGGCGTCGTCACAGTTATTGGCGCTGTGTTCATTTGGCGGAAAAACACGACAGCCATTTGGGTGACCGCCATGATCGGCGGCTTACTTGATGTCGGTTACTTTACATTCTTAGACCTTGGCGGCTTCGTAAACTTTGTTCCCGGGACTGTCATGACGATCTTCTCGTCTAGCGCGATTGTTTTGAGCTTTTGGGCGTGGTGGTATAGCGGCGGGAAGTTCAACAAGTAAGTTTTGGGTCAAGACACTATCTCTGTGTACGCATTGAATTTGACGAAGTTAGGAAAATGATCCGCAAGTTAAAGTTCTTGCGCACGCAGGAACTGAAACAAAAACGAGACGTCGATCACCAACGAAGGATCACGTCCACATTTAGGAGGCGACGACTGTGGCGAGCTTTTCAGATCTAATCGCAACCGCGAATGAAGGCCTTGGCAAAGCGGGCCAGGGAAAGCCCATTCGGCTTAAAGACGGCGATAAGGCTCGATTTGAGGTGTACTACGCCCCCTTTTCTGTTTGCTCTCACAAAGTGCGAAATGTGCTCGCGGAAAAACAAGTTCCCTATCTCGAGCACCGCATGAACCTGTCGATGACGGAAACACGGCCGCCGGACTGCTACTTGCCGGGATACGTCAAAATGCGCATGGCGGGCGCTCCTGGCGCCGCGCTCGTCGATGGATACACAGGCCGCTCATCTGTAGAGTCGGAAGGATTTGACCCGTGCGTTGTGCCAACGCTCATTGACCACGAGAAACAGAGAGTGATCGTCGACTCTGCGCGGATTTGCAATTACGTCGATCAAGAGTTCGATATTGGACCGCGGCTATCACCGGATAACCAAAAAGACGCCATCGAGGCGCAAATCTCGCTTATCGACCAAGCCCCCCACGTGGCTGTGCTTTATGGAGAGCCGCCCGACCGGGATGATGATCGCCCCCAAGTCATCGCAAAGGCGATCGACGGCGTGCACGATCGGAAGATCAAAAACTTGGAAGCGCTAAAAGCGACCGTTGACGATCCTGCGCTGATTGCGGCTTACGATGCCAAGATCGCGAAGGAAGCGACGGCAAAGGATTTCATCTACACAAAGTCGGCGATGATCGAAGCCCATAAAGGAATGAAAGATCACGTGGCCGCCCTTGAAGCGCAACTCAATACGCATTCGGGCAAATGGGTGATGGGCGACGATTACACTATGGCCGACATCATGTGGACAATCAGCATCTTCCGGCTGAAATGGCTTGGATTGGGACACTTATGGGAAACGCCGGGCCTTGCGCCGCGGGTGTCTGAATATGTTCAGCATGCGTTTCTTAGACCAGCCTTCAAAGACTCGGTCATCGACTGGCCGATGTCGACACCGCCCTCGCCCCATATTGAACCAAGCGCTCCTTACGCGCAGACGCTTCATGCGACATGGCGAGACTTAGCCGAGCGGCGACCTTCGGCGTAAAATTGGCGAGGAATCTTAGGACAAGCAAAACGGCTCGCGCCGGGAATATCGTGCAGCCGCCGCGCTCTATCAAATCCAACGTCTGACTTTAGTGCGATAGTCTTGATACTCAGAGCCGAACTTTTCGGCCATCACGTCTTCTTCAGGTTTAATCTGAAAGACCGTGATGTAGATGACAAAGAAGACGAGAACGACGACGTTAAGAGCGGCGCCCATCCAGATCGTGGCGCCCACGAGTATAAACGCCAAGCCTAAATACATCGGATTTCGAGAAATCTTGAAGACGCCGCCTTGCACCAGGGAGGAGGCTTGATCAGGAGCCATCGGATTTACGGTCGTCTGCGCGCGTCGAAATTCTTTCATCGCCAGAAATGACACGATGAGCCCGAGCGCGATAAGCACGATCGCCACCCCGGTTTGTCCCGGAAACTCAAAAGCGCCAATATCAGTAAATTGCCGCACGCCAACCATGAGCGCCAAACAAATAAGCGCAAAAATCGGCGGCGGAATCTTTAACTTCAAGGCAAACCTGCTGGTCGATGCGCTCAGCACTACTCTTATGGGGTGCGATGACGTTGCGCGCCCCGAAGGATGTTTCCTACCGCGCCGCTTTTCGAGCAATAATCCGGCGCATGATTTCCGGTGTGCCGCCGCCCATCATGGGGAAGTAAGAGTCACGCAAATAGCGCTGCACCGGGTACTCATTCATCAAGCCCCAACCGCCGTAAATCGTTACCGCGTCATGACAAACCTGACGCCCCTTTTCGCTGGCGATCAGTTTGGCCATGGCCGCTTCCGTGGTGATGTCTTCGCCTCGGTCCGCTAATTGCGCCGCGTGATAGGTGTGCAACGCGGCGGTTTCGATATTCGAATACATATCGGCGAGTCGGAATTCGATCGTCTGGAACTTGCCGATCGGTTGGCCGAATTGCTCCCGCTCCTGAGCATATTGTCGGGCTGCGTCGTAAGCGGCGCGCGCATTGCCCAGCGCCAACGCAGCCGTGTAAATCCGATCCACGGTCAGCGATCGGTAAGCGTTGCGGAAACCGTTTCCAGACTCGCTGGAGAGCATATGGTTGTCTGGCACAAACATATCATCGAAGCTCAGCGCCGCCGTATCAGAAGCGCGAACCGACATTTTCTCAAGTTTCCGGCTCACCGAAAACCCGTCAAAATTTTTGTCGATGACGAACAGCTCCAACCCCTTCGCGCCGAGGGAAAGGTCGGTCGAAGCGACAATCGTAATAAAGTCGGAAACGGTGCCATTTGAAGTGAACACCTTCGAGCCGTTGATGATCCAACCGCCATCAACTTTGGTCGCCTTGGTTCTCAGAGACGCCGCATCTGAACCCGCATTGGGTTCTGTTATGGCGAACGCACAAATTTTGTCGCCTTTGAGCGCGGGCTCAAAATATTCTTTGCGCAGATGGTCATTGCCCCATTCGTAGATCGTATGGGTCGCCGTAGAGCCTTGCATGCAGATCCAGGACGCAAATCCCAGCGAGCCGCGCGCGACCTCTTCAACAAGGATGGAGAAACAGAGGTTTGGATTTTCGAGACCGCTGCCTCCGGCGCTTTCCGGGTACATCGTGCCGATATAGCCGAGCTCGCCAAGTTCCTTCGCAAATTCGCGCGGAAACTCTCCAACGACGTCTATCTCTTCCGCAGCCGGGGCCAGGCGCTCGTCCACCCAGCGGGCAATGTACTCGCGGAACTCCTCCGCTTCTTCAATATGCGTGCGCATTTTCCGTCTCCTATACGACCCACAGCATATGCGATCGCTAAGATTTTTTCACTTTATTCATCTTCAAATCAAGAAATTCTCGAAGGCGTTTCTTGGTATCATCGTCATTCTCGGCGATCGCCGCCATCAACATCTCCGTGAACAATCCCGTATTCGGATCGATCTCTGAGATACGCGGCAAGGCCTGGGTAATCGCATAATTCGAGAGCTTCGAGTTGCTCGCGATTTTTCCCGCGATTTCCATGCCTTTTTCCAACCCACCGCCATCATCGGTGAGATACTGGGGCAATCTCAACCGTGTATACGCTTCCTCCGCATCATATACACGACCCGATAGCATCATATCCATCACCGCAGCAGCGCCGATGAGCCGAGGGAGCCTTACGGACCCGCCAGATCCCAAAAAGAGACCGCGTGTGCCCTCGGGCAGTGCGAAGAAGGCCGATTTCTCCGCAACGCGGATATGCGATGCAGCAGCAATCTCCAGGCCGCCGCCGACCACCGCGCCATGCAGCACCGTTATCACCGGCACTTTGCAAAACTGGATGGTATTGTTGAGGCCCTGCCCGATGCCAGAACGGTCAAAACTGACGCCCGTGGGTTCGCGCAGCTGACTAAGATCCAGACCGGCGCAGAAATGATCGCCAGCGCCGCGCAAAACGACAGCCTTGATATCTTCGGGAATGTTCGTGAAGAAATTTTGTAAGCCCAAAACAAGTTCGTCGGACAGCGCATTTCGCTTTTCCGGCCTGTTTAGTGTCAGCAGCGCCGTCGGCCCTTGCTTTTCGATGGCGATGCATGAGGGAAGATCTACTGGCCAACTATTATCCGTATCGGTCATTTCTTTTGCTCTTTGTTGACGTCGGGCCGCGTCGTTTCAGTCTCCGACAGAAAATTCAATAGGGTGACGAGTTGCGTGTCGCGCCATGAAGCCCAGTCTTCAAAGCCGCCCTCGCCCGCAAGATCCGCCGCTGCATCGATGAGCTTTTCTTTTACCGCATCGTTCAGAACCACGTCTTCGTGCGTCGTCCACCAACTCTGCATCGCCTCGCCGGCATGATCGATAATGCCGCGCATTCCTCCAGGACCGCCAGCCAACGCCACCGTTTGCAGACCGCCCATCAAAACCCATCGCGGCGCCAACCCATATCGTACCGCCGCATCGATATCCTGCGGGCTTGCAACGCCATCCATCATACAGCGGATGGACTCGCGCACGAGCGCGAATTGCAAACGGTTGACCATATGGCCGGTCGATTCCTTCTTAATTGTGATCGGATATTTGCCAATTGCACGGGCAAATGCGTGAGCGCTTTCGACGGTCGCGTCCGCGGTGTGTTTACCCGGCACGATTTCCACCAGCGGGATCAGATGCGCCGGATTAAACGGATGCATCACCACAACACGCGCAGGATTTTCGCAAACCCGCTGCAATTCAGTTGTGGGAAGACCGCCAGCGCTGGAAAGAATGAGAGCATCAATTGGCGCGGACGATGAAACCTCAGTCAGGACGTCGTGCTTCAAAGAAAGCTTTTCGGGAACGTTTTCAAAAATGACTTCTGCATCCCGAACGGTATCGGCGATCGCGTCGTGGAATGACAGGGTTTCGAAAGCCGGTTGAGCGAGATCCGTGAGCCCAAGTTGAACCAATGATGGCCAAGATCCCGTTATCAGCGCCTTCGACCGCGCCTCACCATCCGGGGCCGGATCATAGGCGCGGACGGTCATGCCTTTGGCCAGCATTAAAGCCGCCCAACCGGACCCGACAGAACCCATCCCGATAACGGCGGCGCGCTTAAATTCGGCGTCGTTTGAAGTCATGCAGGCCAGCCCGCTTCGCTTTCCTTATGCGTTTGTGCTCTAAGGGTACCAAAAATCCAGTTATAGCTGAAGCGATTTTAAGCTGGAGTAGTTATACGATTTTATTATAATTCGTTCAATGCATTATGTGGGCTCGAGGTGGCGCCGTGAACTCCAAATATCTTGAGTATTTCTTGAGAGTTGCAGAGACCGGCAGCATCAACAAAGCGGCCGTTGAGCTCAAAATTTCGCAGCCTTCGCTTTCTCGCAATATCTCGCTCCTGGAGCACGAGATGGGCAGTGAATTATTTGTACGCAGCCGAAATGGCGTCTCGCTGACCGAACCGGGCAAGCTTCTTTTCGAGCAGGCCCGACCTTTGTTGCGGCAGTTCTCGATTTTGCGCGAACAAATTGGGGATATGGCGCGCGGTCAAGTGGCGGTGGGCATCCCGCCATCATGGCGAGCCGTGCTGACAGTCGATTTTTCCCAAGCCATTCTTGCCGACAATGATCAGATTGAAGTCCGCGTGAACGAGAATGTCAGCCATGTCATCCGCGCGCAATTAGATGCCGGGGTGGTGGATTTGTGCATTGCTCCATCTGAAAGCGCAGCCTCCGGGACGATCCGTCAAACACCGATCGTTGAAGAACCCTTGGTCCTGGTGGGGAGCGCAGCGGCCGGGTTGTCGCCCAAAAAGCCTGTTCCTGTTAGCGCGCTCAGCGGTCTTCCGATCATCACCCCGCCGCGCCCAAACGCCATACGCAAAATGATTGAACAGGAACTGGCAATCCATCAAACTGACTTCAACGTCGCGATCGAAGTGGATACGCTCGGCCTCAGTCTGGCAATGGCGGCCCGTGATTTGGGCTATTCCATAACGCCGCGCTGCGCGCTCTTGAGCAACCCACAATTCACCGATGTCACGTGGGCGCCGATATCAAACCTGTTTCTGCAATGGTCGCTATTCGAAAATCTCAAGCGCACCCATAGCCAAGCGGTCCGAAAATGCCGCCGGTTAATATTTGATCTAACGGCAAAATCCGCCGCATCGAAACGCTGGGGCGGCGCACAGAGTCTGCAACGGTCGAAACAATTGGCGTAAGGATGATGTGGCGAAGGCCTTATGGGGAGCACAGCTGGCCGCTTCGCTCGAGGAACGAGACAAGTGAAGGGCTCGTGTCAGTGTCCGTATGTCTCGTTTAATGACGCCAGGTCTGGCGAGCGATTATGCGATACTTGGCAACAATTCGGCTCCATTGGGACGCTCGTTGAGATGCGCCTGCGACGCCGCAATCACAAAAAAGGCGCCCGTTTCCGAGCGCCTTTTTCCGGAAAAAATTGAACGTCGATTCAGGGCGCGGATCGCAAATCCAATATCGCGACGATAACAATCAGTACCAGGAATACTAAAGCGGCGGCCGTGACCTGAATAGGGTCGCCGGTAAAAACGTGGGACAGCACGGCGCCGGCAAGCGCAAAGAAGAGCCCCGCAAACGCCCATTGTTTCAACATGGCGGACGCTGGCTGCCAAATGCCGACGACGGCCAGAAGATAGCACACGCCCAAAATATAAGTCAGATAGGCTGGATATCCGAGCCGATCGAAAGACTCCAGAATTGGCGCCTGCTGGGTCAACTTTGCCGATGCGGTAGCCAGTAACCCAACTGTCAGCAAAATCTTGAGCCCGAGTGTTACGTATTTCATGAGTGATCTCCTCCCGATTTAGTTTATCATTTTAGGTTTATTGCATAGTCGAACGCAGGACGGGCTTTGATGCGCTCGACGTAAGCTCTTAAATTCGGCATGTCGTCGCCAAACGGCACCGATAGATTGGCCATAAAGCTCGCATGGCCAAGCATAATGTCGGCGCCGCTAAAATCGCCAATGATATAGTCTTTGCCCGCCAACGCCGCGTCTACCGGTTTCATGGCTTTGCCAAGTAATTTGAGCGCTTTGCCCAACGCGTCTTCGCTACGCCGTTCAGGCGGCAGCAAAACAGTCTGCACAACGATTTCGTTGATGGGCGGCATCACCATGCCTTCCACGTAGTGATACCATTGAAGATAATAAGGGAATTGCGGCGAATCGACTGCCGGCTTGAGACCGCCATTCTTATGACGCTCAAGAATATAGTCGATAATTGCACCAGACTCGAACATTGTTACGTCGCCATCTTCAAGAACAGGAACCCGCCCTAAGGGGTGACGCTTACGGTGCTCGTCGGACTTTAGTCCCTCTTTTGAAAACGCCAGCTTGACTAACTCGTAGTCAAGGCCGAGTTCTTCAAGCAGCCAAACGACGCGACCAGAACGCGTCTTATGCGCAAAATAAAGTTTCAGCATAGCCCTGCCTTATATCCTCAGTTGACGGATGGTTTACGCGGAACGCCGAGCATCTCACGCGCTTCCGCGGGCGTCGCTGGCTCATAACCCAACTCGCGCACCTGACGCACCAAGCGTTCCACAAGCTGCAGATTATTGGCCAGCACCCCGCGCGAATAATAATTGTTGTCCTCGAGACCGAAACGCACATGACCACCACAAATGACTGCGCCCATCGCAGCAGGCATCTGCGCAGGCCCAATGCCGCTCACTGTAAAGACTGAGCCTTTCGGCAATTCATCAACCATCGCCACCAGCGTTTTTGGCGACCAGGGCATCGCCGCCTGGATGTTTCTATGCGCGCCCAGAACGAAGTTGAAAATATACGGCGGCTCATCAAGCCCTTCTTCGATGAGGCGAATAGGATCGAGCATATGCGCGACGGAAAAGCACTCCCACTCAGGCTTTATGCCCTTCTCTTTCATGGCTTGCGCCAGCTCGCGACTACGCTGGATTGACGCGTTCATCATCACAACGCCGCCATCAGGCGCATACGTGTTGGCGCAAAACGCATCGTGAGTGCAAATCTCAGCGCCAGCCTCAATACCTTTAACGCGTTCAGACCACAGCATTTCAAGATCGCCCGTTGGCTCTCCGCCAGCCGTGATAGGGCCGACCATTTCGCCAGTCGGGCCGCCGCCCGTGGAGTTATTGATAACGATATCGCATCCCTTCCGAATGCGCTCATTGATGTCCTGATAGATACCCGGATCACAAGTTGCAGAATCATCGGGGCGTCGCGCATGCACGGCGACCACACTGGCGCCTGCTTCACAACAGCGGATAACGTCCTCGGCAATTTCGGCCGGCTGTGTCGGCAAGGCCGGGTTCGCTTGTTTGGTTCCAACGCCGCCTGTGGGCGCAACAGTGACAATAATTTTTCCGCTCGCCATAGCCAGCCTCCCTTATGCTTCCAGTCTAGTGCATTATGCAGCTTTTGCCCGTGGCACGCCAAGAAGTTCTCGCGCTTCCGCAGGCGTTGCCGGTTCCAGATTCAGATCATGTAGCTGTCGGACCAATCGCTCGATCAATTGCAAATTGGTCGCCAGTTGTCCTCGACCATAATACATATTGTCTTCCAAGCCGACACGAACATGACCACCGCAAATGATGGACGCCATCGCCGCGGGCAATTGCGCCGGACCAATACCGCTTACGGTGAAGATCGCCCCTTTAGGGAGCATGTCCACCATCGATTGTAGTACTTTAAGCGAAAATGGCGCCGCGCCCTGGAATCCTTTGCTCGCACCAAGGACAAAGTTGAATATGTATGGCGGCTCATCAAGACCCTCTTTGATGAGCAAAAGCGGGTCTTGCATATGAGAGAGATTAAAACACTCCCACTCCGGCTTGATGCCCCGTTCTTTCATCATAATCGCCAGTTCGCGGCACGCGTTTGGCGGCGTCGCGACAGTGATGTTCTTGCCGTTAAAACTGCCAACGATCGTGTGCGCATCATGCGTACAAATCTCGGCGCCGCCTTCGACGCCTTTGATCCGTTGTTCCCACAATATCTCTAAGTGACCATCTTTCGTCGGGCCCACCATTTCACCCGTAACGCCGCCACCCGTCGAATTATTGATAATGATGTCGCACTTCTCGCGAATACGATCGTTGATATCCCGATAGATATCGGGATCACAGGTCGCAGTGTGATCCGGCCGGCGCGCATGAACAGCGACGACACTGGCCCCCGCCTCATAACAAGCGAAAACGTCGTCTGCGATTTCTTCCGGCTGGGTCGGCAAATGAGGGTTCATTTCCTTCGAACCCATGCCGCCTGTTGGCGCAATCGTTATAATGACTTTCCCGTCAGCCATAGCAGACCTCCCGAATTTGACCTCGCGCGATAAAGATGACGCGCGCTATTTCATTCTCATCTCGGCGCATGCGCGTCGCTGCGCTCTTTCTTGTTGCGCCATCCACGCCTCGCTCACGCCTCTGCATCCGGTTGTTTTCCCGGCGCTGCATCGGCGAACGCATCTAGTTCCTGGCACGACTCATAAATGCGATTAAGGTTAGGCATCTCAGACATATCTACGCTAAAGCGATGCGCAGAAAAGACCTGAGGCACAAGGCAAATATCCGCCAACCCGGGCGTATCGCCAAAACAGTACTTAGTCTTCGTCTCTTGCCGAGCGATAACCGCTTCGCACGCTGCGAGGCCATCGCCGAGCCAGCGCTGGCACCACTTATCTTTTACCGACTGATCAGCGCCGAATTCGTTCCCCAGATATTGGAGAACGCGCAAGTTTTGCAACGGATGGATATCGCAGGCGATCATCTGCGAAAAAGCGCGAACATGCGCCCGGCCTTCAGGCGAATCGGGGAGGAATGCCGGGGACGGATGTTTTTCGTCCAACCACTCAACGATCGCCAAGGATTGGTTAAGCGCAAAAGGTCCATCGACGATAGCTGGCAATAACCCTTGGGGGTTGATCTCTAAGAATGCTGGCGTTTTGTGTTCGCCGCCATTCTTACGCAAGTGCACCGACGCGAATTCGTATTCAACGCCTTTGAGATTGAAGGCGATGCGGCACCGATAGGCGCAAGAGCTTCGAAAGTATCCGTAGAACTGAATCATTCGGCAGGCGCGATCGTGAGTGCGATTGTTCCAACCTCATCAATGCCGCCTGTAATTTTGTCGCCAGCAACGACAGGGCCAACGCCGGCGGGCGTGCCGGTCATGATGACGTCGCCAGGCTTGAGGTGATAAAACTTACTCAAGTCGCTGACGATTTCATCGACTTTCCAAATAAGGTCAGACAGATGGGCGTCTTGCTTGACCTCGCCATTTACTTCCAGGTGAATGCGCTGCGGGCCAATCGCCGATACTTTGTCCGCCTTGACGAGGGGCGCAAAAACGCCCGATTGCTCAAAGTCTTTGCCGACGTCCCAAGGACGCCCTTTTTCACGCGCCGCCAGCTGAGAATCTCGACGCGTCATATCAAGGCCGCATCCATAGGCGTAAATTGCGTCGGCGGCGGTTTTTAAATCAACGCGAAAGACAGGCTTGCCGATCGCAATGACGAGTTCCATTTCGTAGTGGTAATTCTCTGTGCCCGGCGGATACGGAATCGTCGAGCCGGTCGCCAACGTCGCTGACGGCGTTTTCGTAAAATAAAATGGCGCTTCGCGATCAACCTCGACGCCCATTTCCTTCGCGTGGGCCGCATAGTTACGCCCTACGCAAAATATTCGGTGCACGGGATAAGCCGCTGCTTCGCCCTCGACCGGGATTGACTCCACCTCAGGCGTGTCAAACAGAAAATCGCTCATTTCGTTCTTTCCTCGTAATATCCAAGTTTTTCTTGCAGCGGCCGGTCATGAACCTTGATGAAAAACGATTCCTCGTTTGCTTCATGAACCACATCCGCAAATACCGGTATGGAGAGTGTGTCGCTCGGGCCCCATTCGAAACGCTCGCCATCGATGGTCGTCGCGCCGCGCCCGGAAACGATATGAATGGCTGCTGACGACGAACGCAAGGGCGGATTATGCTTCTCGCCCGCAGCCAACATCGTCGCTGTAAATCCCAGGGTCGGCAACGCATCGGCGCCCGTTTCTGGATTCACGTAATCTAACTCTACCAACGGATCGTCAGCGTATTTGCCCATCTCCCGCAACGCGGCTTCGGTGCGCGTCCACGGATATCGCACCATGGGATACTTGCGCACTGCGGCCTCTTTTTTCCGGGTTGGTCGGAGGCCGGAGGCGAGATATTCCACCTCGCTGGCGTCGGGGCGGTTGCGCGGCGACTGGGGGCCGCCTTCGGTCGCATAGGACCCTTCCAAGTAATAGAAAATCGGGAGATCTAGCGCATCTAGCCAGATTACAGGGCCTTCTCCATCGTGACCGTGTTCGTGCCATTCACCGCCCGGCGTTAACACAACATCGCCTCGATGCATCGGCAGCTTTTCACCATCTACGGTCGTATACCCGCCCTCGCCCTCAACGACGATGCGCGCCGCCGACGGCGTATGCACGTGATTTGGCGCGGTCTCGCCAGGCAATAAGAGTTGTAAGCCCAGGTAAATCGACGCCGTCGCCTGCATCGCGCCGTCGCCGCGTCCCGGATCTGATAGAACCAAGACCCGCCGCTCTGCTTTCTCAACGGGCGTGAGTTCACCCGCCTGAAGCAGCAACGGACGAACTGAGTCATAGCGCCAAAAACCAGCCTTGCTGACTTGCGCGGGTCTTCCGTGCGGTCAAACATTGCGCATCATCGGCCACAACGGCGTAACGCCTGCTGCCTGCATATCCTGTCGATATTCGCCGGGCAGTTCTTCCATCGTTCCTAGTGTGGGAGCCATGACTAATCCTCCTGATGGCCTGCGCAGATAATCCGAATTTTCATGCTTTCACCCACGTCAATGCTCACTTTGTCTCGACACGGGAAGCCTGCGCAATCGCTCACCTTTGGTTAGGATGGTTATGCAAGAATTTTTTGACATAAGTCACTATTCCAGCAAAATGAATAACTGGCTCCAGGGCTTTGCTCAACCGTTCATGGATGCAAAGCTCTTATTTTCGCTGGCCATGCGCCGCAAAAGATCGGGCACGCGCCAGTAGTCCGGGTCATCTTTCGCATAGGCCTCGACCCGCTCAACGAGGGCGGCGGCCCCGATCGTATCCGCATAGTGCATCGGCCCGCCGCGAAATCTTGGAAATCCGTAGCCAAACAAATACACAGCGTCGATATCAACGGGTCTCAGCGCGATCCCGTCCTCGAGCACCCGCACGCTCTCGCAAATCATCGCCGTAACAATGCGGTCTGAAATTTCTTCGGCGGAAAAATCGCGTGGCGTTTTGCCATATTCGCGCCGGACGTCCTCAAGCATCCCCGGAAGATCCGGGTTTGGCGAACTGTTGCGCCCTTCATAGGCGTAATAGCCTTTACCCGTCTTCCGCCCCAGCCATCCTGCGTCGGCCATCTTTTTTTCTAGGGCCCGAGTCTCTCCATCTTCACCGATATGGCGCGTCGCGAGACTAATATCGATACCCGCCAAATCGTTCACGGCGAAAGGCCCCATCGCGAGGCCGAATTCCACCATGGCTTGGTCTACTTGCTCTGGGCTCGCGCCCTCAAGCAGAAGTTTGTCGGTCGACTCGAGATAAAAATTGAGGATGCGATTGCCGATAAAGCCATAGCAGACGCCCGCGCGCACGCCGATCTTGCGCAACTTTTTCGCTAAATCGAAACCGGTCGCGGTAACCTCGGGGGCTGTTTTCTCGCCGACGACAACTTCCAACAGACGCATCACATGGGCTGGCGAAAAGAAATGCAATCCGAGAACATCTTGTGGCCGGGACGTGACGGACGCGATTTCGTCGAGATCCAAGCAAGACGTGTTGCTGGCCAGGATGGCGCCAGGTTTGGCTGCTTTATCAAGCTTCGAGAAAATCTCGCGCTTGACGCCCATATCCTCGAACACCGCTTCAATGATGACATCTTGCGTCGTCAGCTCGCTGACGTCAGTCGCAAGTTGGAGTCGGTCATTGATGAGCGCATTGCTTTTCTCTTCGGAAATCTTGCCGCGCTTCACTGCGCCGGCCAGGTTTTTCGCAATCACGGACTTAGCCCGTTCGCCGGCTTCGGCATTTTGCTCTACCAGGGTCACGCCCATGCCCGCGAGCAATGACGCGGTCGCAATACCTGAGCCCATGGTGCCGCCGCCGATCACGCCAATAGTGTCGATAGACCGCGGCTCCGCCTTCGCTTCGGGGATTTTCCAAACGGCGCGCTCTGCAAAAAAGGCATGGATGAAAGCGGCGCTTTGGGGCCCTTCCAAACACTGAACGAAAAGTCGTTGTTCGTTCGCCAGAGCTTCGTCCAGCGGCAGTGTCGCGCCCGCAACCGCCTCTGCAGCAGCGATTGGCGCATCTAAGCGTGGCTTCGCCGAGCGCATTTTCTCGAGCCACGCATCGACGACGGCCGGATCTTCTTTGAGCGGAAGATCGGTTGTTTTTCGGGCTTCTAGCGTGCCGGCGGCAACATCTTTGGCCGCTTCCAACGCTAAGTCCCTCGGCGCCCCTTCGGCAACGCGATCCACCAGCCCCAACTCCAGCGCCTCTTGCGACGACATCGGCTTGCCGCTGGTGACCAAGTTAAAGGCGCCGTCCCATCCGATTAGACGGGCGGAGCGAACGCACCCGCCAGCGCCTGGGATGAGACCGATGCCCACTTCGGGCAAACCCATCTTCGCCTTCGGCGCCGCAACGCGCGCTTTCGAGGCAAGCCCCATTTCAAAACCGCCGCCGAGCGCTGCGCCGTGCAAGACCGCGACGATCGGCGTTTCACTGCCCTCAATCGAGGCCATGACATCGGGCGGCAACGGGGAGCGCATTGGCTTTCCGAACTCGGTGATATCAGCGCCTGCGCAGAAGCCAGCCCCTTCGCCGTAGAGGCCGATCGCTTCCACATCCGTGTCTTTGTCTAATTCCTCGATTGCCGCAATGAGGTGCTCGCGCAAGGGCGTGCTCATCGCGTTTACCGGCGGATTGTTCAGCGCAATGAGCGCGACGTTCTCTATTTTTTCTGTTTTAACGACTGACATGGTCGCTCCCTAAGTGAGGAATATTGAGCTTGTTAAATTCAAGACGCAGCGATTGCCTTGCCGAAAAGTACTCGGCGAATACCAAAACGCGTCTACAGAACTTCGAACAAACCGGCGGCCCCCATGCCGCCGCCGATGCACATTGTGATGACCACATATTTCGCGCCGCGACGTTTCCCTTCGATAAGCGCATGTCCCGTCATCCGTGCGCCCGACATTCCATAGGGGTGTCCAATAGCAATCGCGCCGCCATTAACGTTCATGAGCTCATTGGGGATGCCGAGTTTATCGCGGCAGTAAAGCGCCTGGCTGGCGAACGCTTCATTGACTTCCCAAAGGCCAATATCATCAACGGTAAGATCATTGTTTTTCAGGAGCTTTGGCACCGCCACTGCAGGGCCAATCCCCATTTCATCGGGGTCGCAACCGGCAACGGCCATGCCCACATAACGTCCCAACGGCGTCTTGCCGCGCTTCTCGGCAAGTTTTGAGTCCATAATGACGACAGCTGAGGCGCCGTCAGACAGCTGGCTCGCATTGCCGGCTGTAACGTGGGCGCCGTCTTTGATCACCGCCCCGCCTTTGAAGACCGGATCTAGCGACCGCAAGCTCTCAAGGGTCGTACCCGGACGATTGCATTCGTCCTTTTCCAGCGTGACTTCTTTTTCGGAAACCTCGCCGGTTTCACGATTCTTCACACTCGTAATTGTCGCCAGCGGGACGATCTCATCGTCGAATTTTCCACCCTCTTGCGCAGCCGCCGTGCGTTGCTGAGACTGCAAACCCAAAGCATCTTGTTCTTCGCGAGATACGCCATAGCGTTCAGCGACAATCTCTGCGGTTTCAATCATCGGCATATACAAAGCGGGCGTCGAGGCCATAAGATCTTTATCCGGATAGATCTTCCATTCTTTGTTTTGGATGAGACTGATGCTCTCGCCGCCGCCGCCAACAACCACATCCATGCCGTCAACAATGACCTGCTTTGCCGCCGTTGCAATCGCCATTAAGCCGCTGGCGCATTGCCGGTCCATTGTTTGACCCGCCGTTGTATTCGCAAGGCCTGCCTTGAGCGCGACTTGTCGGCCCTGATTGAAGCTCGCGCGGCGTTCTTGGAAGGCGGTCCCAAACACCAAATCCTCCACCTCGCCGGGGTCGATATCGGCGCGTGCGACCGCGTTCGACACCGCATGGGCGCCAAGGGTCTGCGGGCTCGTAATATTGAAAGCGCCGCGATAAGCTTTGCCAATTGGCGTTCGCGCAGTGGAGATGATGACGGCGTCGCGCATAGTCGCTTCCTTCTTTTCAGCCTTCTTCGCGGCCGCCATTTCGGCGGTCGCCTGAGCTCAGGGTTTTAAGAACTGGCCATGGGGCTTTGCACGCACGTGGACTATCACTCTAGAGCCCTCAAATAAACTTATTTTTCGCACGAAAACATATTTTTCGTTGTAAAGTTCGCGCAGATGCGAAAAATACGGGACCATCAAAAATGGCGCGAGTCTCATCAGGCTTCCGCGCGCATGCGCCGTATCGGCGCCTTGCACTGCACCACAGTCAGCCTTGCACCACGGGAGGAACGCAAATGACCGACGCGGCTAAAACGATATGGATCGAAGATGAAGGCGATCACTTGGTCGTCGTAAGCGACAATCCAGCCAATAAGAATGCGCTAACGCCCGAGTATCATACGCTATTGTTTGAAGCGCTGGAGCGCGCCGGCAAGGAAGATCGGATCGCCTCCGTCATTCTCGTCGGGCGAAGCGGGTATTTCTGCGCTGGCGGCGAACTGGCAACCCTCAATTCAAGCCTCAAGGGCGAAGGCGCAATGACGCCGGATGCGATTATCAAGGAGCTGCAAGATTGCGCTGCAGCAATTCGCGCTTGTCCGAAGCCGGTCATCGCCGCAGTGGCTGGCGGCGCCGCGGGCGGCGGCTTTTCCGTAGTGATGGCCTGTGACTTCGTCGTAGCCGAAGAAGAAGCCAAATTCGTCCCCGCCTATGTAAAAATCGCGGCGACGCCCGATGGCGGACTGACGTCCTACTTGGCTAATCAGTTGCCGCATCAATTGGCCAGCGAAATCTGCCTGCTGGGATCGCTCCTGCCCGCGCAAAAACTCCATCAGCACGGCATGGTGAACCGCTTAACAGCGCCGGGCGAAGCCGAACAAGAAGCCAAGACAATTGCCGCAAAACTCGCGCGCGGCCCGGTTGCGACCCATGCGAAGATGAAAGAGCTGTTGGTAGCCGGCAGAACCAATACGCTTGTTGACCAACTCGATTTAGAGTTGACGACCCTGGTTAATGTTCTCCAATCTCCGTCCGCTGCCGAAGGCATTTCGGCATTCGTTGAAAAACGAAAACCAGATTTTCCAAAAGTAGAAGGGCGCACATGATATGGGCAAAGACATTCCTGTTTCACCGTTGATCGAACAGCGCGACGCCGTGACGGTGATAACGATCAACGCGCCGCCATGGAATCTGATGTCTTTCGCGTTCATGGACACGCTAGAAAAGGAAGTCACGCGCATCGCCGAAGACGATAGTATTCGCGCCGTTGTGGTGACCTCAGCCGGCGACGATAATTTTTCTGCGGGCATGAATCTCAAAGAACTCATAGATGGCGTCGAGGCGCGCGGCGGCCATGATGCGATGATCGACCAGAGGCTGCGCGTGCTTTCGGCCATCGAGAATATGGGTAAGCCTTGGATTGCAACGCTTTACGGGTATTGCTTGGGCGGCGGTCTAGAGTTGCCGCTGGCTTGCCATTTTCGTTTGGCCGCGGAGGACGGTGCGCAAATCGGATTGCCGGAAATGGACTTGGGGACTGTGCCCGCCTGGGGCGGGAGCGCACGCCTGTCGCGATGTGTGGGACGCAACAATGCGCTCGATATGATTTTGCGTGGCAGAAAGATCTCCGGCCCCGAGGCAAAAGAGGTGGGGCTCGTTACGGAAGTCTTGCCGAATGACAAGCTGAAAGCACGAGCATTAGAGCTGGCAGAAGAATTGGCGTCGATGCCGCGCCTGGCGATAAAGGCGATGATGACGTGCATTGTGGGTCACGAAACCAAGACCCTTGAAGAGTCGTTGGCGGACGAGCGCGACGCGATATACGCAACATTCGACACGCCTGATCGGCTGGAAGGTTTTGCGGCTTTTGTTGAAAAGCGTAAGCCCGTTTTCAATAAATCATAGTGATTAGGACTCACGGCGCGCATTCAAGAATGCGCGCCATTGCTCTCGTCAGACTGTTTCTTTTCCCGGAAAATTAGCGCCTGCACGGCCCGTGCCCGCGTTCAACATCATCAACGAGCGCCAGATCTTCTCGTTCGCGTGTGGTCTCTATACGACCATATGCCAAACACGATTGCATATCTCTAAGACACCACACCTACTCTGTCTCCAAAATGCGCGGCGCACTGACAATTTACCGTCAATTGAGACGCTTTCTATGTGGGTACGCTGTGCGGACAGTTCGAAGAAATTGTGGTCCTGTCGCTCGAAAAGCGCGGCCAATTGGCGATTTTCGAACCCTTTTGAGCGTTCCTATTTTTTGTTTGTATACTGTATTTATTTAGGAATTCGCCTCGCTCGCATCACCATCACCCTTATAAAAGCGGGGTAAATTGCAAAGCGCGTAAGTCGCGTCAGTTGGTGTATTTATTCTTATTGAATACAACAAGGCGACGCTGTCCTCCCTCCGGACACCAACTACTCGCTGTCCGCGGTTTCGTTGACACACGAAGTTTTGCTTCTACCCTCGACGCAACAAGAAGACTCAAAGATGAGCGCAGTTGGGAACAGCCGCCAATGCACAAGCGGTTTTTGAGGGAGGAGTACCAATGAACAAACTTAAACTCGCGTTATTGTCTACAGCAGCGGCAGGGATGCTAGCGCCTTTTGGCGCTGCGATTGCGCAGACAGACGATACGATTCTAATTACCGCACGGAAGAAATCTGAAGATCTACAGGACGTCCCGCTTTCGGTAGCGGTCACGCAAGGCGAAGACCTGCGCGCGAATGTGGTGACAGACTTAGGCGATTTTACCGATAGCAACCCGGCCGTAACGGTTGCACGCACGCCCACAGCAGATGTGCTGTATATTCGCGGCATCGGTTCGGGCAACAGCGTTGGCTTCCAGCAATCGGTCGGCACCTTTGTCGATGGGGTTTATCGCGGTCGCGGCGTCGCCGCGCGGACTGCGTTTTTGGATCTCGAACGTATTGAAATCCTCAAGGGTCCGCAGCCAGTTTACTTTGGCAACAGCACCATCGGCGGCGCGTTCAACATAGTTTCCAAAGGGCCGAGCGATGAGTTGGAGGCCAACCTTACAAGCTCATACGAATTTATTGCCGACGAGTGGGTGACCGAACTCGGCATCGGCGGGCCGATCTCAGAAAACTTTGGGTTCCGGATCGCATACAACCACACCGAAAGCGACGGCTGGATGAACGATACGGCGCAAAATGAGCGCACCCCTGTCGTTAACAATGACTCGCTTCGCGCAACTTTAGCGTTCACGCCAGAAGGCAATTTCGATGCGACCCTGAAAGTTGAGTATAGCGACAACGTAGAAGAAGGCGGTCGTCTTCAGGTGTTGAACTGTAATCCTATTTTGCAATCGATGCCTTCTGATTTCGGCCCGTCGTGTAATCCGGGAGTTTTTTTCGCGCCAGGGTTTGAAGATGAATTCGACACAAATCTCACGCGCGGCGGTACGTTCACAAACGGTTTGGAACAAGTCGATATAAACGAGCTGCAAATCGTCAACGGCTCATTCGCGATGAATTATGACATCACGGACGACATCACGATCACCTCTGTGACGGGGCTGGTTGATTACGACAACACCCGACGCTTCGACGTGGACTCAAGCCCAATCGCTTTTGCATTTGGCAACCGCATTGAAGACTATCGTCAATGGAGCCAAGAGGTACGCGTTCAATCCTCCGGCGACAGCCCGCTGACCTACATGTTCGGCATCTATTACGAGAATGCCGATTTCGGTTATGGCAATCGATCCTTTAACCAGACGACCATGGGCCCGCTGGTTGCAGGTGCGCAGACCCGCGGTATCTTCAACCAGGATCAGCGGACAATCGCGCTGTTCGGCTCAGCGAATTATGAGATTACGGACTCGTTGCATCTGTATTTCGGCGCCCGCTGGACTGACGTTCAGACCGATGCGCTTAAAGAGCAATTCATCCTCACCTTAGATGGCGATCCGGCGCCTCCCGGCTTAATTGCTGCGATCTCGAATCCGCTCAGCCCGAACCCTAATGACGAACACAACTTGCCGGGCAGTCGTTCGGACAGTGATTTCAACCCTGCTGTTGAAATCAAATATTATCCGACCGACGGCATCATGCTGTATGCGTCTTATAAAGAAGCATTCAAGACGGGCGGATTTGATCCGAACATTCAGCTAGACGAACTTGCGCTCCCAACACCTGACGACGCTAATGGCGGTTTCGAGTTTGATGAAGAGACAGTGAAGGCTTGGGAAGTCGGCGCCAAAACCGAGCTGTTTGACAACGCCCTCACCCTTAACATCGCGGCTTTCCGTACAACGTTTACGGATCTTCAGGAGCAGATCTATGACGTTGCGTCCGCGGCGTTTATCACCAGTAACGTTGGTGAAGCACGCTCACAAGGTGTCGAAGCAGAAGCGGTCTGGCGTGCGATGCCAGGCCTCTCGTTCAATGCCAATCTTACCTATCTAGACGCCACCTATGTTGATTTCGCCAACGCAGCATGTAACGGCGCGCAGTCGGCGGCGTTCACACCGATGTTCGCTGGCGATCAGTGCCGCACCAATATAGGCGGTCAAAATACGACCTTCGCACCGGACATCTCCGGCACCGTCGGTTACGATTTCAGCATGCCGATCACGAACAATCTTGAAGCGGTGTCTAGCGGCCGCGTTTCGTTCACGTCCGAGTTTGCGGTGCTTGCTAATCCGGAGCCGGAGGAAATCCAAGGTTCATTCGCAAAGGTGGATGTTCGCGCGGGCATCGCGGGTAATGACGGTCAGTGGGAACTCGCCTTTGTCGGTAAGAACCTCACCGACGAGTTGACGTTCCGCTTCCGTGGCCCGCTTCCAGGCAATGTCGGCGAGTTTGCTCTTGCCGATCGTGGACGCGAACTTGGCATTCAAGCGCGGATCAATTACTAGCCCGCGCCGTTCAATTTTGTTGTCGAAATGGACGCAACGATCATTTCGACAACAACAGAGCTTTTTGTTCGTGATGTAATAGTGTATATGTTCCCTAATTCGATCGCTGCTCGCTGAGGATTGCGGTCGGTTGACGAGGTCACATAATTGGCTTCGCGCTTATAGAGGAGAATATTTCGTGACGACACCAATTACATTTTACACGGCCCCAACGCCGAATGGCCGCAAGGTCTCGATTGCTCTTGAGGAAATGGGTCTCCCCTATGAACCTCATTTCATCGATATTCTCGCTGGCGACCAACACAAACCCGAATTTTTGAAGCTCAACCCAAACAACAAACTGCCCGTCATCGTCGATCCCGACGGGCCGGACAATGAGAGATTCGTGCTTTGGGAGTCTGGCGCGATCCTGTGGTATCTCGCAGAGAAAACAGGAAAGTTTCTTCCGAAGACTGGTCCGGATCGGCACCATGTTCATCAGTGGCTCATGTTCCAAATGGCCAATGTTGGTCCTGCATGTGGTCAATTCGGGCACTTTTTTTTCTACGCGAAGGAAAAACATCCTTACTCGATCGAACGCTTCGCTAAAGAAGTCGACCGTCAGATGGCGCTAATGGATCGCCACATGGCCGATCGCGAATGGTTCGCAGGCGATGCATTTTCCATCGCGGATATTGCAATTTTTCCTTGGATTGCCGTCTTACTAGACAATCCAGATATGCAACCCCGTCCAAACCTCAAATCTTGGGGAGGACGAATGATGTCGCGAGCGGGCGTCGCATCAGGCATGGCGGTGTCGATAGAGAATGTTCGTCCAGAAATCGTTGAAGGCGGCCATCAAGGCTTTAACGACGAACATCGCGAGCAACTTTTTGGCAATGCACAATATGAGCGGAATCAGTAACGCTTTGAAAATGACGCAGTGCAACTTGATTTGCGGCCTGGAGAGTCAGAGTGAAGTCTGGCTCACCGGCTCAAATTAAAAATAGTGACTTTGGGGTTGCGGTGATCTGGTTTAAATTGAACAAGTTCACGGTGTGCAGTAGATGATCTTCACGAAAGGAATGAAGATGAGAACCTTAATCGCAGCTCTCGTCGCGGCAATGTTCATCGCTGCGCCTGCATTTGCAAAAGAAACTCTAGAGGGCGTTGAGGTCCATCCCATACTCGGCCCTATTGGCGTCAATGATCACCGCCTACCCTACCATCTGGATAGCCTAATCAGCCTTGTGCTGATTTTATATGCCATTGGCGTGACATATCTCATGAACCATCCACAACCTGGACGGCGCGTCATCGGCATTTGGGGCGCAGCGCTTGGCTGTTTTGGTATCGCTGGCACAGCTTTAGTGCTTCAAATCGTCGGCGCTTTTTCTGAAGTGCGGCCCCCGATTATCCCACCTGACGCGATCAAACCCATCGTCATAAGACTTGTCGGCCTAGCCTTCGCAGCGGCTGGCGTTGTGTTGGCAATGGTCGCAATCGGCCAAGGCAAACGTGGTGACTCGTTATCGCTCGGCACACGAAACGAACCAAAGCGTTACGGACGCATCTCGCGATACTACCATTGGATCATCGCAATCTTGTTCATCATGCTCATCCCAATGGGCATTTTCACATCGATGATTCCCAACGAGTATGAGTATCGGCAGGCTTACTATGTGGTTCACAAAACGCTTGGATTCACGGTTCTTATATTGGCCATAGCGCGCGTTGCTTGGTTGATTATGAACCCAGCGCCAAAGCTTGATCCGTCTCTAAGCGCATGGGAGAAATTTCTCGCTCACGGCGCTCACTATACGCTTTACTTCTTCTTGTTTGCGTTCCCAATCTCCGGGTACATGTTGTCAACATTCGCCGGCAAGCTTTCACATTTCTTCTTCTGGGATACGCCGCTTTTATGGCGACATGACATGGAGGGTTTGCGGCTGCCGAGCCTGATCCACAAAGTCGTGCTGCCATATCTGTTCTATCTCGTGTTCATTGGCCACATTGTTGGCGCGCTGAAACATCGATTCTGGGACAAGCACCAAGATGCCTTCCGTCGAATGGTGACCTAAGACGGGCTACATATCCCTGATCACCAAGCAACATTGAGCGCAACGCGAGCCAGCGATCGCGCTCAAATCTTTTCTTCAGCGGACAGCATAGATGAACAAAAAAATACATCCCGACGATCAAGAGTTTGGGTGCATTCCGTTGGAGTTAGCGAAGGAGCTTTCCGGGCGGGACTCTTATCAAAAA
>JBCDBM010000009.1:0-27819 GCA_039183665.1 Pseudomonadota bacterium
AAATCCAGGAAAACTTTTCGCCCTGATGCGCTGAGGCGCTCGGCCAATTGCAGGCCGCCAATGGGAATAAGCTGATACCCTATTTTGTAAAACCTGCCCGCCGAGCCGATGGCGTCGACGACGCGCTGCGCGCTCTCAACGCTGGGTCTGTCCAGGGCGATAATCAAGCGGTCTTCCGGGGTCATGCTCTGGCTCTTTTCTTTGCAGCGGACGCGGCTTTCTTTTTGCGGATCGGGTTTGCGGGCTTTTTCGCCCCCGCCTTCGTCGTTTTCTTCTGCGCGAGCGCCGGCTCTTCGGTCTTTTCTTTAAACGCGCAAATGTCGGTAATGCGGCAAACAGGACATAACGGCTTTCGCGCTTTACAGACATAGCGCCCGTGAAGAATGAGCCAATGATGGGCATGATGGCGGAAGGCGTCAGGGGTAATTTTCTCCAAGCCCTTTTCCACTTCCAAGGGGGTCTTACCCGGCGCGAGCCCTGTACGGTTTGAGACCCGAAAAATATGCGTGTCCACAGCGATGGTGGGCGCGCCAAAAGCGACGTTCATCACCACATTCGCCGTCTTGCGCCCCACGCCCGGCAAGGTTTCAAGAATGTCTCGATCGGCGGGCACTTTACTGTCGAATTCATCAATCAGTCGGCGCGACAGCGCGACGACATTTTTCGCCTTATTGCGCCACAGGCCGATGGTTTTGATGTACTCGCCGAGCTTTTTCTCCCCGAGCGCGGCGATCGCTTCGGGCGTATTGGCGATCTTAAATAATGGGCCGGTCGCGCGGTTGACGCCTTCATCGGTCGCTTGTGCGGACAAGGTCACCGCCACAAGCAGTGTGTAGGGGTCGGCGTAGTTTAACTCGGTGTCTGGGGAGGGCTTTTCGGCCGCCAAGACTTCAAACAGGCGCCGGGCGTTCTCCCGCGTCATTTTTCGCGGCATGAGACTGTTCTCTTCGGTCAGCGGCGGACAATAGCGCCGTCCAATCTCGCGTAAAGACAGGCTCAACCTTTCAGGCAGGCAATACGTCTCATTGAGGCTGTGGCGCTGCCGAATTAGTGTTCGCCCATGCGTCGCGTTAAAAATCTCGAAACCATGCCGCCCGATGAAAAAGGGCGCGCCTTGGCTGGCGCGCCGTCCGATGAGCGAGATGTGGCGGTCGACCCGCGCGACGCGCCTGCAGCGTCAGGGACTGGTTCAGCCTCCTCGCGAGCCGATCACCAGACCTTTTTCGACGCCGTCCTCTATCCCAATCGCTCCCTGCCAGATAGCGGCTTTCGCGCGGTCATGGCCGTGGTCGTTCTCTCCAACATTTTCTTTGGCGTGTATTTTTATACGTTGGGCGCATGGCCGGTTATCGGCTTTTGCGGCTTGGACATCTTGATTGTTTGGCTGGCTTTCAAAATCAGCTATCGCCAGGGCCGCCTAAAAGAGCGCGTGCGCGTCACGGCGGATGAACTTACGGTGTCGCGCATTTTGCCGTCAGGCCATGAGTCTCGGTGGCGCCTTCATCCCTATTGGACACGGGTCCACTGCGACGAACCGGCCGAACATGAGAGCCAGGTTAAAGTGACGAGCAAGGGAAAGACGCTCATTCTTGGCGCGTTCCTATCGCCACCAGAACGGAGCCGGTTCGCCAAAGCGCTGTCCGAGGCCTTGGGTCAAGCCCGTAATCCGGGTTAGAGTTCGCGCCGTCTCGTTGGCCTGGGTTCGATGGTTGGTTTTTTCATCATTGTTGCGCTGTTGCTCGTCGCGTTGTTCGCGCTCTATTGGCGCTGGCGACAACGGATCGAGGCGGAAATTAATGAGGGCGTCGAAGTTGATTGGGCCCATTTTCAAAAACACGAACCCGAATTTTTAGGGGGCATGACGAAAGAGCAGTTCCGCGACGTCTATGCGCGCGTGCACACGCCGCGTTTCCCTGGCTACGCATTGGCGACGGTCGCATCGTTCTGCGCAGCGCTTCCTTTGTCCTTTGCCCTCCTAGCGGGCGGCCTAATGCTTGCCGATGCGCTGGGGCTGACGCCGCAGCCGGCCAGCGTTGCGAACCAGTTGCTGATCGAAGACGGTCAGATGCGGTTTTTGAGCAATACGCCGCCTGAGGCTGCGCTTTACTATCTGGAAGACCTTAGCGGGTTTTATTATTTCTTCGGCATAATCTTTATCTGGCTTTTGATCGTAGCCTTCTACATGCGCCGCTATCACGCGCGCAGGCCCGGTTATCTGCGCGACGAAATCATTCGCGCCCGTTCCTAGGCCTCGACCTTTTTGTGCGAAGAGAGAAAACTGCGATGAAATATCTACACACTATGGTGCGCGTTCGCGATTTAGATGCGTCGATGAAATTCTATGGCGATGTGCTGGGTCTTGTGGAGACGCAGCGTTATGAGAGCGAAGGCGGCGGGTTTACGCTTGTCTATTTAGCGGCTCCGTATTATCTCGATACGGCGCAAAATGAGAAAGCGCCGCTGGTCGAGCTTACCTATAATTGGGATACGGAAGACTATGAAGGCGGCCGTAATTTCGGCCATCTCGCCTACGCTGTGGATGATATTTACGAGATGTGCGCGCGGCTCCAGAATGCCGGCGTGACCATTAATCGGCCACCGCGCGATGGTCATATGGCCTTCATTCGTTCGCCCGACGGTATCTCGATTGAACTTCTGCAAAAGGGTGATCGTCTTGCGCCGGCGGAACCCTGGGCGAGCATGGAGAATACGGGAGAGTGGTAACGAAAAAGCGGCTTAGCTGACGCGGCTTGCACGGGCTTTTTCTGGATCGTAAATGAACTTGCGGTCGCAATACCCGCATTGGGCCTGGCCATCATCCAGCGAGTACCAAACGATAGGGTGGCCCAGCGCGCCGCCGCCGCCGTCGCAGCATACGCGTCGCTTATCGACATAAATGAATTCCGGGTCCGTCGTTCGGGTCGGTGCGATATCGCTCATTAGAGGCGCCTTTTTTATCTACTCTCGTCTTGGCAAACCTCGCAACGACCCGTCAAGGGGGCTAAAGGATTGACCTTTCTCCCGCGTCCCGTGATATGGCCTGCGCAAGAGCCACGTTGAACGCAGGCAAGAAGAAAAGAACGGCATGACCGCAGAAAACGCCGAAACCAATGTCGCGATTGCCGCTAAGGGCCTGCGCAAAACCTATCAAGGAACCGGCAATTTGCCGCCGAAACAAGCCTTGAAAGGTGTTGATCTGACTATTCGCCAAGGGACGATATTCGGGCTGTTGGGCCCCAATGGCGCAGGTAAATCCACATTCATCAATATTCTTGCCGGGCTGGTGAGAAAGACCGATGGCGCCGTTTCGGTTTGGGGGTTTGATATCGATAAGAACCCGCGCCAAGCACGGGCATCGATTGGCATTGTGCCACAAGAGATAAACATGGACGTCTATTTTACGCCGGCCCAGTCGCTCGATATCCAGGCGGGTCTTTATGGCGTTCCTAAGGACAAACGACGGACGGCTGAGATATTGGCGGCTGTCGGCCTTTCCGACAAAGCCAACGCTTATGTGCGCCAACTTTCCGGCGGTATGAAACGCCGATTGCTGGTCGCCAAAGCGATGGTGCACGCCCCCCCGGTCTTGGTTCTGGATGAACCCACTGCCGGCGTCGATATCGAGCTACGCAAACAAATGTGGGATTACGTGTTGGAGCTCCACGCGTCCGGCGTGACGGTTGTTCTCACCACCCACTATTTGGAGGAAGCCCAAGAACTTTGCGATGAAATTGCGATCATCCATGAAGGTGAAGTGGTGGCGTGCGAGCCTACAGAGAAGCTCATCGCATCGCTTGACAAAAAAGTGCTGATGATCACGCCGACAGAGGCCCTCTCGGGCGCGCCGGATTTGGCGCCTTTTGATGTAGAGCTGAAGGCGGATGGGCGGCTTGCCATTCCCTATCAGCCAAGCAAAGCCCAGATGTCTGACATTTTGGGCAGCTTAGAGACGGCGGGCGTTACGGTAAAAGATCTGTCTACGGTCGAATCCGATCTTGAAGACGTTTTTCTTGAACTGACGTATCATCGACCAGAGTGAAAAGCATGCTGACGGGTGTTGGCGATCGGCGCTTAAGGCTATCGCTTGGATAAGCCTTTCAGTTGCTCGCCATCGGTGACGGGCCGCCACTTCTCGCCATTGGCGATGTCGTTGAGCGCATGATCTCGAAGCGCGTCTGCAACTGTCGCTGCGTCGCCTTTCAGGGCTTCCGGCGGAATAAGTTCGCCAAAGGTAATGTCGAAGCGCTTGCGTTTTTTGTTCAATAGTTCGTGGAACAGCGTGATGTCGCGCAATTCAGTATTCAAATTCCAGAACCAATAATATAGCCACGAGTTTCGTGAATCAATCCGTGCAGGGACGATCGAGCATTTGTATTTACGCGCAAAAATAGCGACCGACGACAACCAGGGTTGTTCCGTCTGAACTTTGTTCTCGTCGATAAAGGCGATCCTGCCAGCCGGAAATAAGACAACGCATCGTTCGCTCTCAAATGCTTTGATCGCGCTGGCCAATGTCTCACGCATGCGCATCGGCGAGCGATTTTCTTCCCGCCATTCCACCGGGATCAACATATCCTCAATGCCAGGCGCAATGCGCATCGCATCGCGATTAGCAAAATACGTCATGTCCGGGCGGCGCGTTTTGATCGCATCATAAACAGCGACCCCGTCTGGGATGCCGGTCGGATGGGTGGCGGCGATGAGCACGCGCCCTTTTTTGGGAATATTCTCCAGGCCTTTCACCGTGAGCTGGATATCCAGGCGATCGCTAACGCTCTCGAAGACGCCCGCCGCCGGCAAATGCGCCACCTCATCGGCCATTTTAACGGCTTTACCATATTGAAGCAGCGGATACAGGAAGGCGCGATAGGCCGGCCAGAGCCGCGAGCGCATTAGGCGGGTCGCCCGCTCTTCGATCAGCGTATCGACGATATGCCGTTCTCGCGCGCGCCTTTGATTGGGCGCTGTTTGCTCTTTTCGAGCTGCCCGCGTGGTGGCGGTTGAGGGGGGCGTCGTCGTCGTCAAATTCTGGATCTCCAGCGACCGCGATAGCGCAGCCTGTACCCTAACTAGTGTAGCCGAAATAAACCGCAACCGTCGGATTTATTTATAAAACTCTTGCCGCGGCGCCACATTATTTGGTCCGGCGAAAGACGACGTCATCGGAGCAAGAAGTGCGCCGAATGGCTAAAGTATTGGGGTGCGTCGCAATATTGCCTGCCCAGTTCAACGTTTTTGGCGTCACGCTTGCATAGTGCAACGGGCTTTTGGCCGATCAGTGCCTCTGTTTGCCGTTGTTCCATTTTCGAGACGCCGACTGAGACATTGAGAGCATTTGCATTTGCGGCGTCCAGCGCGTACGCCCAGATGTCGCTAGGTCGTGGATATGTTGGGAGGCATCAGGACTTATGAGCGTTACGGCAACAACGCATTCGGCGTTGCGGGGGTTTGAAGATTTCGCACCCGCTGCAATGGCTAATCTTCAACCGGCAACTCTTTGTGAGCTGTCCGTTTCTAGAGGCGAGGGGCAGTTCGCAAAGGACGGTCCGCTCGTGGTTAAGACCGGTGAGCACACCGGGCGTTCGGCGCAAGACAAGTTTATTGTGCGCGATGCGGACACCGAAGACCACGTCTGGTGGGACGCGAACAAAGCCATGAGCCCGGAGAGCTTCGATCGTTTGCACGAAGACATGCTCGATTACGCCAGCTCTAAAGAATTGTTTTCGCAAGATTTGCGCGGCGGCGCTGATAAGCAATATGCGATCAATGTGCGGGTCTTCACCGAATATGCCTGGCACAGCTTGTTTATTCAGCATTTGTTGGTGCGCCCGCCGCTCTCAGAGCGCGGCGGTGCTCCTGATTTCACCATTGTCGATCTGCCAGGGTTTGAAGCGGATCCTGATATTCATGGCTGCCGCACCAAGACGGTTATTGCGGTGGACTTCACCAGGCGTCTGATTCTCATCGGCGGCACGTCCTATGCCGGCGAGATGAAGAAATCTGTATTCACCATTTTGAATTACCTCCTACCGCCGCAAGAGATCATGCCGATGCATTGCTCGGTGAACGTGGGCGATGCGGATGACTCTGCGATTTTCTTCGGCCTCTCGGGAACCGGTAAAACGACGTTGTCCGCTGATCCGGATCGTACGCTGATCGGTGACGACGAGCATGGTTGGGGCCCCAACGGGCTGTTTAATTTTGAAGGCGGTTGTTACGCGAAGATGATCCGCCTCTCTGCGGAAGCGGAGCCGGAGATCTACGCGACAACAAAGCGATTCGGTACGGTTCTAGAAAATGTCGTCATGGATCCAGTTACGCGCGAGCTGGATTTAGATGATGCGACGCTCGCGGAGAATTCTCGCGGCGCATACCCAATCGACTTCATCCCGAATGCGAGCCTGGAAGGGGTTGCCGGTCAGCCCAAGAACATCATCATGCTGACCTGCGATGCGTTCGGCGTGATGCCGCCTATCGCTAAGCTAACGCCAGAGCAGGCAAGCTACATGTTCTTGTCGGGCTATACGGCGAAAGTCGCGGGCACTGAGAAGGGGTTGGGCAATGAGCCCGCCGCCACGTTCTCAACCTGCTTTGGGGCGCCGTTTATGCCGCGCCATCCCGCCGTATATGGGAAGCTTTTGTCGGACCTCATTGAGCGCCATGGCGTTTCGTGTTGGCTCGTCAATACGGGGTGGACTGGCGGGCCTTACGGTGTTGGCGAACGCATGCCGATCAAAGCAACGCGTGCGCTGCTCGCTGCTGCGCTTGACGGCTCCTTGAGTAAGGCTGACATGACGGCGGATCCGATTTTTGGTCTTGAAGCGCCAACCGCTGTTGCTGGCGTTGACTCGAAAATTCTATCTCCGCGGAACAGCTGGTCAGATCCGGCCGCCTACGACGCGCAAGCCAAAAAACTCGCGCAAATGTTCATCGACAATTTCAAGATCTATGAAGACCATGTCAGCGATGCGGTTAAAGCGGTCGCGCCGACAGTTTAGTATCGAGATAAAGTCTGTTTGAAAAAGGCGCACGAGCCATCAGGTTCGTGCGCTTTTTTTGTATCTGCAGCTTAAAGCTTGACGTCTAACTGGGGCCCGTCTTGGCCGGAGGATGTCTCGTCAGATGCCGGCTTTTGCGCCGGGCCGGTGGAGATGGTCACCATCGCGGCGCGCAAGACGCGCTCGCCAATCAGAAAACCAGATTGGGCGACATCCACGACATGTCCAGAAGGCGTTGTTTCGCTCGGGATTTGCGCCACGGCCTGATGCATATTGGGATCAAATTTCTCGCCAGCCGGCGAAATACGGATGACGCCATGTCGCTCGAGGGTCGACAAAAGCTCTTTTTCCGTCATCCGCACACCGTCGATAAGGCCCGATGCGCCAGTCTCAGTTTGATCTGCCGCCGCGATCGCCCGCTCGAAATTGTCTGCAACGCCCAAAAGGTCCCGTGCGAAATTCGCGATCGCGTATTTTCCAGCGTCTGCCTTTTCTCGCGCCGCGCGCCGACGGGTGTTCTCAAGTTCAGCCGCCATGCGCAATAATTGCTCATTAAGCGCCGCGACGTCATCCGCCGTTTTACCGGCGTTTTCGTCGGTCTGTCCTTCCGCGCGATCGCTATCAGTCAAGCGCATCACGTCTTCCTTTTGATCATTGTCCTTGTCCGCTTCGCCCGTCGGCTCGGCGTCCGGTTTTTCATTCGCTTCGGTCATGGACACCCTTGGGGTCACTGTACATTCAGAAGAGAGGCCATTTACGCGCCGCTGCGCCTCATTTCAACAGGCGCGACAACACCTCCGCCGTGTAGTCAACGATGGGGATAATTTTAGCGTAATTGAGCCGGGTAGGGCCAATGACGCCGACAACCCCAACGATTTTCTGAGACCCATCTCGATAAGGCGCCGCGATGACGGAGGAGCCCGAAAGCGAGAACATCTTATTTTCTGAACCAATGAAGATCTTAACGCCGGGCCCGCTTGATGCTGCGCTCAACAGTTCAATCACATCCTGCTTGCGTTCTAAATCGTCAAACAGCATCCGCACGCGCTCGATATTCTCTACCGCGTCCGTCTCCAATAAATGGCCGCGGCCCCGCACAATAAGCGAGCGATCATTGTCTCCAGCGACATCCGCCACCCCATCGCGCACGAGCTTTGCCGTGAGCTGATCAATCTCCGCGCGATTCGACTCGATTTCCGCCAATATTTGCGTGCGTGTCTGTGAGAGGCTGCGGCCGCGTAGGCGGGCATTGAGGTAATTGCCCGCGGCGACCAATGTCGAGCTCGGCAAGTCGGGCGGCGTCTCCAGCACCCGATTTTCCACGCGACCGTCCTCGAAAACCAGGATCGCGAGGGCGTGCCCTGGATCAGTAGCGACAAACTCAACTTGCCGAAGCGGCGCTTCGCCCGCCTTGTCGACAACGACCAACCCCGCCGTTTGCGTGAGGCCGGAAAGCCGCGAGGCGGCCTCTTCGAGCAGATCGTCAACGGTATTGGCGGCGGTTTGCGATTCGATCGCGCCGCGCTCATTGTCGGTCAGCTCGCCTACTTGCAGCATGCTATCCACGAATAAGCGCAATCCTATCTCAGTCGGCAAGCGGCCGGCAGAAATGTGCGGGGCGTGCAGCAGGCCGAGCTCTGTTAAATCCGCCATGACATTGCGGATCGTCGCCGCCGAGACGTCAATCGTCCCGTCATTGCTCAGCGTGCGCGAGCCCACCGGCTCGCCTGAGTCGATATATGTTTCGACCAACCGGCGAAAAATGTCCCGGGATCGCTCGTCGAGGTCGTTAAACGCGTTCATAGCGGACATCACATGGGCGCCTGGTTTCGAAAGTTTAAGGGTTAATTGTGTCTCTCGTGCGTTCCAAGAGCAAAGTCGCCTCGACAGACCCCGCGGGGCGCCGTTAGGAACGGGTTTTCACCTACCAAAGGAGCGCCGAATGAGACCGTCAGGCCGGGCTTTCAACGAACTGCGCAGTGTTTCTCTGGAGCGGGGCGTTACCAAACATGCTGAGGGATCTTGCCTTGCCAAATTCGGCGACACCCATGTTTTGTGCACCGCGAGCTGGGATGAGACGACCCCGCCATGGCTGCGGGGCTCTGGTCGCGGTTGGGTAACGGCTGAATACGGCATGCTGCCGCGCTCTACCGGAGACCGAATGCGTCGGGAGGCCAAGTCGGGCCAATCAGGGCGGACCCAAGAGATCCAGCGCCTCATCGGCCGCTCGTTGCGCGCGTGCGTTGATTTGAAAGTGCTGGGCGAGCGCCAGATCCTGGTGGATTGCGACGTCATTCAAGCTGATGGCGGCACCCGCACGGCAGCAATCACGGGCGCATGGGTGGCGATGCATCAAGCGGTGCAGTGGGCGCAGGAGCAGGGGATCATCACCAAAGATCCAATCCGCGAGGCTGTGTCTGCGATTTCCGCAGGGTTGGTCGCGGGCGCGCCGGCGCTAGATCTCGACTACGATGAAGACTCCACGGCCCAGGCGGATGCAAATTTTGTCCTTACGGAAGGCGGCGGGTTGGTGGAAATCCAAGCCACGGCCGAGGGCGATCCGTTCACGAATGAACAGTTTGACGCGCTCATGACGCTGGCGCGCCAAGGGTGTGAAGCGCTGTGTAAGATGCAACGCGAAGCGGCCTCCTAAAAGTCCGGATCGATGCCTAATCCACCGCATACGGATGGTGCTGCCGGCCTTGTGGTCTTGCGCGGCGCACCTTAGAAGAGTGGGCTTCTATGGCTCAAACCGTCAACGAAAGCCCAGAGGCGCCGCAACCAGTTTCTGAAAATGAAACCGGCGACAGCACTGCGCCCGCCGCTGCGGCGCCGGGCGAGCCTACGCCTTCTGAGCCGACGCCTTCTGAGCAAACGGGCGATATCGATCCTACGACGGCTGAAACCACCATTGAGGGCGGCGAGTCCGCCTTGGAAGCGCTGATCGGCGTCGATCTTATCCGCGCGAAAGCCGAAACGTTTTTCGTTTGGCTTCAAACGCAGATGCTCAATGTGGATGTTGCGGTCCAAGCGGTAATCCTGTTCGCTGCGCTTTTGCCAGCCGCGTTTTTCGGCCCGCCGCTCAAACGTCTAATCCAGGCTGAAATCGCGCCGCGCGCGCCCTATGGCTTTTTGCGCCGCGCCGCGAGCGCGTTTGCCCATATCGCAACGCCGATCGCGCTGTTCATCATCTTGCAGATTGCGGTCGGGATCCTTGGCGCCTTTGACATGTCCAAGGCGTTGGTGGCGGGCGGCATCAGTCTCCTAACGGCGTGGATCGTCATTCGCCTTGTCACGCTGGTCATCCGCTCGCCATTTTGGTCGCGCGTGGCGTTTTACGTTGTATGGCCGATCGCAGCCCTCGACGCGTTTAATATTCTTGATGATGTGGTTGCGCAGCTCGAAGCGTTTTCTTTCCCGATCGGCGAGGACTCCGACGGCGAACCGCAGCGTATCTCAGCGCTCGATGTTCTGCGCACAGCCGTGATTTTCGGCGTGCTCTTCTGGGGCGCAAATTTTGTCGGCGGGTTCGTCAAGGGTCGGATCAATACAATTGATGAGCTAACGGTTTCGTTCAAGGCGTTGCTTGGCAAAGTCCTCGATGTTTTGCTGCCCGTTGTTGCATTTATCGCCGCGCTGCAGATTGTCGGTTTTCCGTTTGGTACGCTTGCTATTTTTGGCGGCGCTGTCGGCCTTGGCATCGGTCTTGGCATGCAGCGCACTGTATCGAACTTCTTTGCCGGCTTTACGCTTATTGCGGATAAATCCATCAAGCCGGGCGATGTTATTGAGGTGAACGACGTTTATGGTTGGGTGACGGAGATGAACTCGCGCTACGTATCGATCCGCACCCGCGATGGCACCAATCATCTTGTCCCCAATGATCGCTTCATCGAGGAGGGCGTCACGAACTGGTCTCACGGCGATCGGGTGGTGCGCCTGCACGCGCCGTTCGGCATCGAGTATGGCGTTGGCGACGTGCGCCAAATTGCGCGCCGCGCTGAGGAAATTGCGCTCGATGTGGACCGGGTCCTGCAATCCCCGTCGCCGCGCTGCAACCTGATGGAATTCGGCGACAGTTCCATCAATTTTGACTTACGGTTCTGGATCAATGACCCGGCGAATGGCGTCAATAATGTGCGCAGCGATGTGATGATGGCCATTTGGGACATGCTGAAAGAAGAAGGCGTATCAATCCCGTTCCCGCAACGCGACCTGCACATCGTTTCCGCGCCTGGCACTGTGAGCGAGACGCTGGCGGCCGCGCAAGGTCACGCGTCATCAAAAACAGGAGAGTCGTGAGCCGCGACCGGAATTGTGTCTTTGAGGATTGCGGCTGTTGCGATTATATTGGCCCCCTTGGGGCGGTATGACAGCGAAAGTCGGGAGTTTTGTTATGAAAAAGGCATGGATGGTCGGCGTTGCGGCATTGACGGTCGCTGCGTGCGCGACGTCAACGCCCTATGGGCCAGCCGCCGAGGGCGGTGGATACGGGTTTTCAGAGCAGCGCATCGAGCAAAATCGCTATCGGATTATGTTCCGCGGCAATTCGCTCACATCGCGCGAAACGGTTGAAAATTCGCTGCTCTATCGCGCCGCAGAACTCACCCTTGAAAGCGGCTTTGACTATTTCGTTGCAATCGAAAACGACACCGAAGTCCGAAGCACCTTTAGGCGCACGACCTATCCGGCTTTCTATGGGCGGTACGGCTATGGCTACCCGTTCTACAATCGGCGCTATGGTTTCCCTTATTACGCCTATGGGTTCGGTTGGGGATATCCGTATGACTCCTACACCCAAGAAATCACGCGTTACTCCGCGGTGGCGTTCATAACGATGCACCGCGGTCCAAAACCCGAGGATAATCCTCAGGCGTTTACGGCGAACGAGGTCGTGAACAATTTGGGCGCGATCGTATTAGGGCCGACGTCCTAAAGACTTGCGTCCTTATACTGCTTTTAAGATCGGCGCTTTCTCGGCTTCCTCTTTTGTCTTTTCATAGACAATGATGAAGCCGCGTGGCGTATGGCGTAATACCACGCCGCGCTGTCTTCCGATATGAATGGCTGAGCCCACGGGCGGCCGGCGCGAGGCGTCGACCGACACGCCGCCGACGGATTCATCAATCAGCTTCACAAAAAGCGAGGCGCCGTCAGCGAGCCGACAGATTTGCCGTGCATCCGAAACCCGGTGCCGCGGTGATGACCGGCGATCTCCAAGGCCTTCTGCGTAGTCCGTGTTTGCGAGCAGCATTAAGCGCTCGGTCAACAAAGCGCGCCGTTTTTTCGGCAGAATGAACGATACGGCGAAACCATCCGGGAAGACGCGTGCGACGGTGCCTTCGATGACGTCGAGCCCTTTGATGCGAATAATTACAGCGTCGCCGGGGACCGCGTCTGTTTTAGCGAGCAACGCCATATTCCCTGGCGAGATATTGATGAGCTGCGCCTCGTGCTCGTCAGAGGCGTTGATGACGATATGCGCGGGCAAGTTGAGGCTGATGCGGCGAAACCGGCGTGATTCGCTTTTTGACATAAAATGAGACCCCGAAACTCCAATAAGGCGAAATTCCCCGCACGCCTTGCAATCTACTGGCCAGCGCCCAAAAATTTGCTGAATTATCGCTGACATTTTTATGCTTCTGGCCTGATTTTCCCACTGCGCCGCCGCCGTCCAAGCGGTTGTATGGTTAACAAAAACGTGGAACCTAACGGGACGGGGGCGCAAGGCGCGCGCCTTAAGCGTCGATCGGCGTTTCAATCTGAGTGCAGGAGCCCGCCCATGGCCTGGTGGTTCGAAATCAAATTATGGAAGCGGGTCTTTTTGGGACTGGCGTTGGGCGTCGCCTTTGGCCTCGCCGTATCGCAAACCATGGCGCCCGACGCGGCCGAAGCGCTGCTGCTTAGAGTGAAAGTCATCGGCGATGTCTTTATTCGCCTCATCCGCATGATCGTCGTGCCATTGGTGTTCTTCACATTGGTGGCCGGCATCTACGCCATGGGTGATCCCAAAAAGCTCGGCACCATCGGCCTAAAAGCGTTTGCGCTTTATCTCATTACGACCTTCTTCGCGAACATGATTGGGCTTGGCATGGGTACGCTTTTGCAGCCCGGTGTGGGCGTCGATTTGGGCGGCGCGGAGCCTCGTGTGATGGGCGAGGCCTTACCTATCGGCGAACGGTTGATGGCGATCATCCCCGCGAACCCGTTCCAGTCGCTGGTTGAAGGCGACATTCTGTCAGTGATTTTCTTCGCGTTGCTGTTGGGCACAGGCCTCTTGATGGCGGGCGATGCAGGTTCGCCAGCGGGTCGCTTTTTTGAAGCGATTTCCGAAGGCGTTCTCAAGATGACCTACATCATCATGGAGCTCGCCCCCTTTGGCGTTTTTGGGCTTATCGCTTATGTCGCCGGCACCAAAGGCGTTGAAACCTTCACCGCCATTTTAACGCTCACCATCGCCGTTTATGCGGGCTGCGCGCTTCATATCTTGGTTGTCTATGGCGGGCTTGTAAGGATCGTTTTGAACCTTCCCTTCCTCGGCTTTTTCCGCGGCATTCTTGACCCGATGATGGTCGCCTATTCCACCTCGTCTTCCTCAGCCACATTGCCGGCGACGATTCGGGCGGCGACCGACAATCTTGGTCTCGAAAAATCCGTCGCTGGATCCGTATTGCCGCTGGGCGCCACCATCAATATGGACGGCACCTCACTCTACTTAGGGATCCTCGCGCTCTTTACCGCCCAGGCCTTCGGATACGATCTAGAAATCCAGCACTATTTCTTGATTGCGCTCACCTGTTCGCTCGCTTCTATCGGCACCGCAGGCGTGCCCTCCGCCTCGCTCTTTTTGCTGGCGATTGTGCTTGATGTCTTTGATGTGAGCCCCGAGCACACAGCGCTTGTCATCGGCTTCATCTTCCCGTTTGACCGCCTCCTCGACATGATGCGCACCGTGACGAATGTGTCGGGAGATGCAGCCGTCGCAACAGCCGTCGCCAAATGGGAAGGCGAAATCGACGAAGAGGTATTCCGGGCGCGACCGGAGAGTTAGGGTGCCAGTCAACGAGGGCGGATAGAATGCGGTTCTTTGTTCTACTCACCACTATCTCATTGGTTATCCTTGCCAGCGGACTCGCGCCCCGCCCATTGTCCAAGCCGAATTGGGAAACGCCATTTGAGTTGGCGTTAATGCAAAACGATTGCTCAGAAATCAGCCGCATTTTTGAAATGCTAGTCCTTGTATCGAGTGTGGAGTATCAGTTTAAAGCGCTTTCCAAGCTTTATGCAGTGGGCGAGTGCGGGTACGCGAAAGACGCAGCGCAAGCGCGCTCCTATGAATTCGCGGCCATTTCAGCGTCGGCCACTTTTCTCGATAGAGTAAGAAATGAATCTCACTTTGGTCATTATTTGAATAGACTTTTAGCGACGGGTTATCGGGGTGGTAACGGCGAATTTAGACTTGCTTTCAACGCTTTCAAAGACGCCTTTTTTCGTTGCGAAAAACTCTACCCGCACTGGGACGTCGATAGTCGCCCAAATTACCGAATGCTCAGCTTCTTCTTGAGCAAACCCGCGATGGATGTCGCGGCGATGCGGCAGCATGGTGTCGAGCAAGTTTCATTTTGCACTCGAACAGTATTCAGTGCCCTAGAACTTATGTTGTCTACTGCATCGTCTACTGAAGATTTCGTTTTCGCTCTCAACTATGTCCGGTATTCCTTTTATTATGAGGGCTCCGCGCCGGAGTCGGCAAAATATCTTTGGAGCTCAATAGATAAAATACGCCCGGCAGTTATTGATGCTTTCTGGGCACAGTCCAATTTGTTGAGAGAAGAAGATCAGATACTCGGACTAGATCTCTCGGGAATTGGGTGCGACCATGTTGAACGAACCGGTTTGGACGGTGCGTTGAAATGCGCCATCGCGACCGAAGTTGAAATCGAACATGATCCGCGCGCAGCCATGATTGCGCTTTATTATGTTGCACGAGCTCGTCGCTTGGGCTGGGTTGATGTAACTGAAATCGAGCGGGTGGCGCGGGGCCGGTTGACGACTGCATGCTTGGATGCGGCGCTGTCAGCGGAAAAAAATGACGCGCATCCGCAGGGCGACCAGCGGCTTTCTGGATTTGCCGACTTCGCGAGCATCAAAGATGCAGCCGACTGCGCAAACTTTGACTCTGGAGAACGTTAGTAAAGTGTTGATCCGGCTCTTTCTCGCTCCCGTAACACCACCATGATCTTACGACCCCTTGTTTTCTTCGCTGCCGCAGCGCTTTTGGCCTCCTTCGCTTGGGCGTGGGGGTTGGATGATCGCGGGCTGGGGCCAGTCCTCAGTGAGATGGTCTCAAAGCCGTGGACGGTGGTGACCCTCATTGACCTTTATTTGGGCTTTTTGCTCTGCGCGATCGTGGTCTTCTTGTTCGAGCGCAACAAGCTCGTTGCAATCGCTTGGTGCGTGCCGATCTTTATCCTCGGCAATGTTTGGACAGCCGCCTGGTTCCTCATACGATTGCCTGAACTCGCGCGCCGCTTGCGTGGCTAAGCTCTTCCGCCTATAAGGCCCGCCTTTCGGGAAGTTGACGTATTTTCCCGCGTTTGCCGGCACGACCCCCTATATATATGAAAAGGGACGGGGCCGGGGATGCACCGCCGTCGGGGTAACGCCCTCACGGCGGCTGCTTGTGTTGTGCGGCCCGTTGGGTTTGCGAATGAGGCTTGGATGTTTGAATCGTTAAGCGAGCGATTAAGCAGTGTCTTTGAGGCGCTAAGAGGAAAAGGCGCGCTTGAAGAAAAAGACGTCTCAGCGGCCCTGCGCGAGGTGCGCGTGGCGTTGCTCGAAGCCGACGTTGCGCTGCCAGTCGCGCGCGAGTTCATTTCCAAAGTCAAAACCCGCGCGGTGGGGACCGAAGTCTTGCGCTCGGTAACGCCGGGTCAACAAGTCGTCAAAATCGTTCATGATGCGCTTGTAGAAATGTTGGGCGGGGGCGAAGAGGGCGCTTCGTCCGAACTTAGTTTCGCGGTTGCGCCGCCCGCCGTCATCATGATGGTCGGGCTTCAAGGCTCCGGTAAAACAACGTCTACGGCCAAAATCGCGCTGCGCTTACAAAAGCGCGATAAGAAAAAAGTCTTGATGGCCTCGCTTGATACGCGTCGCCCGGCCGCGCAAGAACAGCTGAAAATCCTTGGCGAACAAGCGGACGTCAAAACGCTGCCCATCATCGCCGGACAATCGCCGCGGGACATAGCTAATCGCGCGCTAGAGGCGGGCCGGCTCGGCGGCCATGACGTCGTGATGCTCGACACCGCCGGGCGTTTGTCCATCGACGAACAGCTGATGGCGGAAATCGCCGACATCCATAGCGCGACCAACCCGGTTGAAACGCTGCTCGTTGTCGATGCGCTCACCGGCCAAGATGCGGTAACGACAGCGGAGAAATTTAAAGAGCGCGTTGATGTCTCCGGGGTCGTCATGACACGGATTGACGGCGACGCGCGCGGCGGTGCGGCGCTTTCCATGCGTGCGGTCACCGGGGCGCCCATCAAGTTCGTGGGTGTTGGCGAAAAGCTTGATGAGCTCGACACCTTCGAGCCCGAACGCATGGCCGGTCGCATTTTGGGCATGGGCGACATCGTCTCGCTGGTAGAAAAAGCCAGCGAAGAAATGGACATGGCCAAGGCGGAAAAAGCCGCCAAGCGCATGGCCAAGGGCGAGTTTGATCTCAATGATCTGTCCGACCAGTTCAAACAAATGCGCAAGATGGGCGGCATGGGCCAAATTTTAGGTCTGATGCCCGGCATGGGCAAAATGAAGAAGATGGTCGATCAGGCCGGGGGTCTCGAAAACAAAGAGATCGTCCGCCAAGAGGCGATCATCAGTTCCATGACGAAAAAGGAGCGCAAGAGCCCGAAGCTCTTGAACGCCTCGCGCAAAAAACGAATTGCGGCGGGCTCCGGCACAAGCGTGCAAGAGATCAACCGTCTTCTCAAAGCCCATCGCCAAATGGCTGATATGATGAAAAAGCTCGGCAAAGGCGGCATGAAAGGTCTCGCCCAACAGATGATGGGCATGGGCGGCCCCGGCGGCATACCTGGAATGGGCGGCGGTATGCCCGCGGGCGCGGGCGCAGAGCTTGCGGCCTTGGGCGCAGCGGAGAAAAAGGCCAAGAAAGGTCAGCAATCAGACGATATAGATTTCGACGCCATTGAGAAAGCATTGTCCGGGCAGGCGCCGATGCCCCCAGGATTGGGCGGTCTGCCAGGCATAGGGAAGAAGAAGTGACGCAATGAAGCGCGACTTAGGACTTTTAAGACGGATCTTATTGGTTATTGAAGCCGCCGATGACGGGCGTGGACGAGACTTCAAGATTGAGTTTGACGATGTAGAACCAGAGATTGTTTATGGCCACCTAAAGCTTTTACTGGAAGCATTGTTCATTGATGGTATCGAGTCCCAAGCAATCGGGCATGAGCTGATTTATCCGACGCGACTCACGTGGGAAGGACACGACTTTTTGGACGCAATTCGCGATGACAATATTTGGCAGAAAACTCAAGCGGCCCTGGTCAAAGTGTCTGGAGGTGCTTCGGTCGAAGTCGTCAAGGCGTTTGCAGTTTATGCTGCGAAGGAAATTCTAGGAATTCAATAGAGACACAGAAGGAACAATTAATCATGTCACTGAAGATCAGACTGGCCCGGGGCGGGTCGAAAAAACGCCCATACTATTCCATCGTTGTTGCGGATTCGCGCAGTCCGCGCGATGGCCGCTTCATTGAGAAAGTGGGCGCCTACAACCCGCTTCTCGCGAAAGACGACCCCAATCGCGTTCAGTACCAAGAAGAACGCATTAAGCATTGGCTCGGCGTTGGCGCGAAGCCGACCGATCGCGTGGCGCGGTTCTTGGCGGCGAATGACCTTGTCAAATGGGAGCACGGCAACAACCCGCAAAAAGGCGAGCCTGGCGAAAAAGCCAAAGAGCGCGCTGAAGAGAAAGCTGAAAAGGCCGCCGCCGCCAAAGCGGCCGCTGAGGAAGCCGCCGCTGCGCCTGCGGAAGAACCCGCCGCAGACGCTGCCGAAGAGGCGCCGGCTGAGACGGACGGGGACGGTGAAGCCAAAGAATAGGGCTTTCTCTTCTCAGCTTTCCTCAATTTAAGGAGACCGGTAACCGGTTGGGCCTATTTTGGGCCGCTCCTGGAGGCGATTAGTCGCCGTGATGAGGGGATGACGATGAAACAGCTGTTGATGCTGAGCGGGCTTTTGGGCGCGATTGGTTTGACCACGGGCTGCATCGCGGCGGCCGTCGCCGGCGGCGCCGTGGTCGTGGACGAAATCATCGAAACTGACGGCGAGTTCGACCCGCTGGAAGAAGCCTATGATGGCGACGATGAAACGACGCCGATTATCGACGAGGGCTAATCGCCGCTCTTCATGCCCGCTTTTTGAGTGGAAACACCCCTTGCGGGCTAGCTTTTAGCCTAAACCTGCGCCGTTAGGTTCTTCGTGAAGCCCGCAAGGGGCGCTTGCTCTTTCGCCCCGGCGGCCCTTAAGCTTTGCCGGTTTATCGCAGCTGCGCCGGGAGGGCCGAGCTTTGGGCGAATTTATTGCGACCATCAATGCACTTGTTTGGGGCTCACAATCGATCCCCTATCCGCCCGTGCTGCTGCTTCTCCTGGGCGTCGGTCTGTATCTGACAGTCCGTCTCGGCTTTATGCCGATCCTGAAAATTCCCTACGCCTTTGGCCAACTCTCAAAGGGCCGCAAGTCCGACGACGAGGGCGACGTATCGCCATTTGGTGCGCTGATGACCGCGCTCTCGTCGACCATCGGCACGGGCAACATCGCAGGGGTCGCCGTCGCCATTGCGATTGGCGGGCCGGGCGCGGTCTTTTGGATGTGGATGACGGCCCTTGTGGGCATGGCGTCCAAATTCGCCGAGGGCGTATTGGCGGTCAAATTCCGCGAAGTTGACGCTGATGGCCGCCATGTGGGCGGGCCCATGTATTACATCAAAAACGGTATCGGCCCCCAATGGGCCTGGCTCGGGGCGATTTTCGCGGGCTTTGGCGTCTTAGCCTCATGGGGCACGGGCGCGTCTATTCAGGCGAATTCCATCGCCGACGCGGTCAATCAAAGCTATGGCATTGCGCCGTGGTTGACGGGCGCCGTGTTGGCCGCCGGGGCGGCTGCGGTCATTCTAGGGGGCATCAAGCGGATCGCTGCGGTGGCCTCGCGCCTCGTGCCGTTTATGGCGGCAAGCTATCTATTGGCAGGGCTCATCGTTGTCGGGTTGAACGCTGATGCCGTCCCCGCCGCGTTTGGCGCCATCATCACAAACGCCTTTGGGTATGATGCAGCCGCAGGCGGTTTTGTGGGCGGGCTCCTATTGCTCGCCATGCAGCGCGGCGTTGCGCGCGGGGTGTTCTCGAACGAGGCGGGGCAAGGCTCTGCGCCCATCGCTCACGCAGCGGCGAAAAATAACGATCCTGTTAATCAGGGCATCATTGCGATGTTGGGCACATTTATCGACACGATTATCGTGTGTTCGATCACCGCCTTCGTCATTCTCACCGCCGGCATTATTGGCTCGGAATGTGCGCCCTTTGTGCGCGAGTCGTTGGTGAGCCTGCCCGCAGGCTGCGAAACAGGCGCGCCGCTCACCGTGGCCGCGTTTGAGCAATCGCTTCCGGGTCTTGGTTCGCACATTGTCGCCATCGGGCTGACGGTTTTCGGCTTCACCACGATTTTGGGGTGGAGCTATTACGGCGAACGGTGTGCCGAGTACCTGTTCTCTGAGAAAATTATTGTGCCATTCCGCGTCAGTTGGATTGTGATGACCTTCCTTGGCGCCGTCGCGCTCATGGCGGAAGAAGGCGGGGCGGTAACCGATATTGTCAGCTTCCTATGGCTCATCGCCGATACGCTTACCGGGTTGATGGCGGCGCCAAATCTGATCGCGTTGCTTGTCTTGTCGCCGCTTGTGGCCAAATTGACGAAGGAGTATTTCGCGAAGGAGAAACGCGCCGCGGCAAGCGGCAGCGCATAAAGCCTCACGCTAATGTGCGCCGCCGCGGTGTTTGCGGGCGGGATTATGTCTCAAATTCGCGCTAAGATAGGGGCAAGGGGAAATTTAGGAGCGTATGCTTTGAAGCATCAGGTTGGATCATTGCTGGCAATGGCGTTTGCGGCGGGCGCAGGCGCAACGGCGATCGCTCAAGATAGCGCGCCTGAAGATGGGCTTTATTTGCGCGTCGGCGGTGGTGTCACATTCGCTAAAGATTTGGAGCAATCCTACGTTTTTAACCCGGACCTCGTTTTTGCGGGGGGACCGCCCACGGGCCAAACAGTCTCGACGGATACGGGCTACATCGCTGGCGGCGCGCTCGGGTTTGACTATGCGGACGGCATCCGCACCGAGCTTGAATATCGCTATGCGTCCACCTCAATAGATACGGTTGTTGTTGAGGACTTCATGGGGCCGACGACCGTTACGCCGGCCGAAGACTCCCTTGGCGTCCATTTTCTGATTCCGAATTTCTATTTCGACTTCACGAACGCCACGCCGTTGACGCCGTTCATCGGCGGCGGGGTCGGCGGCGCTATTGCGACGAATGAGAATGGCGATAAAGACGCTGCCGTCGCGTGGCAGGCCCGAGGCGGCGTGTCGCTTGAGTTGGGAGATCAGCTCTTTATCGACGCTGAGTATATTTTCGTGCGCACATTTGGCTTGGAATTTGGCCCTGAGGTTGAGGACTTTACCCCCACGGGCCCCTTTGAGCCGCGCGTTGAGGGGGACCGCTACGTCGCCTCAAACGCGATGATTTCTATCCGCAAGCACTTTTAGGGGTTCGCTCAGCCCAGGCCGGCTGCGGGCCCAAAGCGCGGAGTTTCCCCAGCTGCCGGGCCGCGCGCCTTCCCATGACCGCGACCATGCGCTAGACCCTGCCTCGAAATTTTGATGTCGCGCCGCAGCATGACGGCGCTCAGACGTAAGGAGATCCCTATGGCCCGTAAAAAAATCGCTCTCATTGGCGCAGGCATGATTGGCGGCACGCTCGCTCACATCGCCGCCCAAAAGGAACTCGGCGACGTTGTCCTGTTCGACATTGCTGAGGGCATACCGGAGGGCAAGGGCCTCGATATCGCTGAATCATCGCCCGTAGACGGTTACGACAGCCGCCTAAAGGGCACCCAGGATTACGCGGATATCGCCGGCGCCGACATTTGCATCATCACCGCCGGCGTGCCGCGCAAGCCCGGCATGAGCCGCGATGATTTGCTCGGCATCAATTTGAAAGTGATGAAGTCTGTTGGCGAAGGCATCAAGCAATATGCGCCAGACTCGTTTGTTATCTGCATTACCAACCCGCTGGACGCCATGGTTTGGGCGCTACAAAAATTCTCCGGTCTGCCGGCGAACAAAGTTGTCGGTATGGCCGGCATATTGGACTCCGCGCGCTTCCGCTATTTCCTAGCGGAAGAGTTCGACGTTTCTGTTGAGAGTGTCACGGCCTTTGTGCTTGGCGGCCATGGCGATACGATGGTGCCGCTGGTGCGGTATTCCACAGTCGCGGGTATTCCGTTGCCGGATCTTGTCGACATGGGCTGGACAACCCAGCAGCGCATCGACGCCATTGTCGACAGAACCCGCAAAGGCGGTGGCGAGATTGTCGCTTTGCTCAAGACCGGTTCCGCATTTTACGCGCCGGCGGCGTCCGCCATTCAAATGGCGGAAAGCTACCTAAAAGACAAAAAGGTTGTTGTGCCGTGCGCGGCGCATTTAACCGGCCAATATGGCCTTAACGACATGTATGTAGGCGTGCCCATCGTCGTGGGTTCAGACGGCTGCGAGCGCATTGTCGAGGTTAAATTCGAAGCCGAAGAAAAAGAGATGTTCGACAACTCGGTGAACGCGGTGAAAGATCTTATGACTGCGTGCATCAATATCGAGCCGAGCTTAGGCTAGAAGGTTTTAGGGGCCGCTAAAAAATCCCTGCGTATAGCGACGCGAGGGATAGGGGTCGCCTGAATAAAATCCATGCGTGCGCAACCCGCGCATTGGCCGCCAAGCCTGCACATTGATGGTGATGGCGGCCATTGTCGGCGCGCGGTACTCAGATCGCGCTGTTTCTTCGCCCAAGAGTTTCAGCCGTCCGCGATAGACGCCAACGCCGTTCTCTGCGGCGTATGTGGCGCCGGCAATAGGGACTCGCTTCTCCGCGCCGCCCGCCTGCAAAATCGCGGGTTCGGGATGGGCGCTGGCGATGCCTGTGCCGGCGATAAAGCTTAGTACGATCGACATAACCATGGGGCGCATTTGTCGTCTCCTGTTGATCGGTCTTAGCCTGCGCTTCGATGCGTCGCCGATCAAGGGGGTGCGCGGGGCCCGTGCAAAGGAAGGGCCTGCTATCCGCCTCGGAAATTGAAGGCGCGCTGACTAATTCGCGTTCTAGATGTATTGCGAGGCTGCCGCATCGCGATAGAACAAGGGCGTGAAGGTTTTGTATTCCCATCGCACGCGGTCGGCCGACGGCCAGGCGGTCCATATCCATGGACTTGCGCAAGCGCTTAAAGAGCGTGGGTGCTCCGTGCACGTTGTAGGTCCCTCAACCAAAAAAGGCGCCCCCGCCATGAGCGCGGCGCCCGGCGGCGGGGTATTCTCGAAACTTGCGCCGCGCGCCATATATGAATGCGCCGAGTACGGATATTCCCTGCCAGCGTCGTGGCGGTTGGCCCGCGCTGCGGCGCGATTTAGACCCGACGTGCTTTATGAGCGGTACAATTTGCATTTTCGCGCCGGCAGCGATCTCAAGCGGCGCACAGGTCTGCCCTTCATCTTAGAAGTCAACGCACCCCTGGCGGAAGAGCGCGCTCGCCATGGCGGGCTTGCGCTTCGCCAATTTGCCAAGAAGAGCGAAGGCGCAATTTGGCGCAGCGCGGATTGTGTGGTTTGCGTCTCGGAAGTGCTTGCCGAAACCATTAGCAATGCTGGCGTCCTGCAAGACCGCATCGTCGTGATGCATAATGGCGTTGATCAATCATTTCTCGCCGATGTCGACGGCGCAAACCTTCGCGAAAAATATGGGCTCAAAGATAAACTGGTCCTGGGTTTTGCGGGTTTCATACGCCCTTGGCACGGGGTTGATCGCGTGCTGCAGGTTCTCGCGGAGAGCACTGATCCGAGCATTCATTTGCTGCTTGTCGGCGATGGGCCGGCCGCGCCCGACATCTTATCGGCGGCCCATGAGCTTGGCGTCGGAGATCGCGTGACGCTCACCGGCGCGGTGCAGCGCGAGGCCGTCCCAGCACATATCGCCGCGTTTGACATTGCCCTGCAGCCGGGCGTTGCGCCTTACGCATCGCCGTTGAAAATCTTCGAATATATGGCGTTAGGTAAACCTATCCTCGCGCCTGATAGCGCCAACATTCGCGAGATCCTTCATGATGGCGAGACGGCGCTTTTATTCGACCCGAGCGCACCCCAAGCGTTGATCACGGCGCTTGAGATGCTCATCGCTGACACAGATTTACGACGACGATTGGGCTTGGCGGCGCGCCAAGCGCTTATTCAGCGAGACTATACCTGGGACGGCAATGCAAGACGGGTTGAAGCCATCGCAACGCGTCTCCTAAAGGAAAGACGATGACCATCCGCCTAGAAACTGACCGATTGATACTAACGCCCTTAGCGCCGAGCGACGTTGAAGACCATATTGCCATGCTCGGGGACCCTCGTGTGGCGCGAGTCTTGATGCCAAATGGCGTGCCCGAGTCTTTTCAAGATCGATGGCGCCGCGTCGCAAGCTATATCGGTCACTGGAATATCCGGGGGTTTGGCTTTTTCGCGCTGCGCTTGAAGAGCACCGGCGCGTGGGTTGGCGCGGTGGGACCACATAGGCCCGGCGATTGGCCGGGCATTGAGTGCGGTTGGACGATCGCATCGGCGCATTGGGGCGCGGGGTACGCGCCCGAAGGCGCCCAGGCGGCAATCCGTTGGATTTTCGAAGAACGATCGGACCTTTCGCGCATCATCTCGCTGATCGATCCGACCAATGAGCCTAGTCAGGCCGTGGCCCGCAAAGTTGGAGAAACCAAAACACGCGACGTTTACAATTTTGCCGGCCATAAGCTCGAGATCTGGGCTGCCGACCGCGAGGATTGGCTCGCGCGATTTAGCGGATCTTGACCGACGGCGACGGGTCGACAACCGGATTGTCGCAATGTTCGAAAAGATAACTGTGCGGCGACGGCTCACTGCGCAGTCCAAGGACCCCCGCACGGCCAGTGTTGATCGCCAACGCCGCGTCGTATTCGCGTTGGTGAAGGATGATGGCGTGGCTAAGCGCCCAGTTCGCGGTTGTAGAGCGCGTCAGTCTGCGCTAACCCTTTCAAAACGCTGATTTTTGAGAGGCGCTGATGGACGGGGAAGCGAACCCAGGCCAGGCTTGGACACGCCGCGACGTAGAAGACTTGATGGCCGCCCCTTTTTCGGAACTTATGTTCCGTGCGCAAACGGTCCATCGACGGCATTTCAACCCATCGGAAGTTCAAGCCTCTAGACTGTTGTCCATTAAAACGGGCGGCTGCCCGGAAGACTGCGGCTATTGCAGCCAATCGGCAAAGTTCAAAACGGGCTTGAAAGCATCCAAGCTTATGGACCATGAAGCGGTCATGGCCCAAGCGCGCCAAGCAAAAGCCGAAGGCGCGTCGAGATTTTGCATGGGCGCCGCCTGGCGCGCGCCCAAAGACAGAGATATCCCAGATCTTTGCGCGATGGCGCGGGATGTAAAAGCGCTGGGCTTAGAGACCTGTATGACCCTTGGCATGTTGACTGGGCAGCAGGCGGATGCGTTGGCTGAGGCGGGGCTCGATTACTACAACCATAATATTGATACGTCTCCAGAGTATTATGATAAGGTTGTTTCCACCCGCACGTTTGAAGACCGCATCGAAACCCTATCGCGGGTGCGCGACGCAGGCATGAAAGTCTGTTGCGGCGGTATCGTCGGCATGGGCGAACGGCCTGAAGACAGAGTAGGCTTTTTGCTCGCGCTGGCGAATATGGCGCCGCCGCCCGAGTCGGTGCCCATCAACTCTTTGATGCCTATCGACGGCACGCCGCTGGGACAAAGCGAGCCGGTATCCGCGATCGAATTTGCGCGCCTAATTGCCGTCGCGCGCATTGTGATGCCCACGAGCTATGTGCGCCTTTCAGCTGGCCGCGAGCATATGAGCGACGAAGCGCAGGCCTTGTGTTTTCTCGCCGGCGCGAATTCCATTTTTGTCGGTGATGAGTTGCTCACTACCGAAAACCCCGGGACCCACAAAGACGCTGCGTTGTTCAAGCAGCTTGGCGTTTCGTTGATCTAGCCCACTTCCGCCGCAGCTTTCAGATTTTCCAGCCCGGCCTCATATTGGGGGCCCAGTATGCCATCCATGAAAAAGCCGAAGTAAGTCGACATCGGTTTCATATGGAGCGGGACGCCCTCGCGCATATTAGACTCAAACGACCAGACAACTTTCACGCCATCGCCTTCTGGCGTTAGATCAAAGCGCGCTTTTGAGCGGCCCATCTCTCCGAAATCCAACGCCGTTGTCATACTGTTCGGCGCATCGAGCGCAATGATTTCTTGAACGCCCGATCCTACCTCAGGCATCTCGCTTTCCCAAGACATGCGCTGTCCCACGCCTTGTCCGGTCAGTTCATAGGTCGCATTGGGATCCATATCCGCCCACGGTGACCATTTTTCCCATTCGTTGAAATCACTAATCAGTGTAAAGACGTCTTCTTGCGGCGCCGCCACCACTATCTCGCGTTCAAGCGTTGCGCGATCCGGCAAAACAAACCCCAAACTAATGACGGCGACGATCAAGATCGCCAATCCGCCCAATATTTTTCCAAACATGCCCGTCTCCTCGCCCTATTGCCCAATAGGCGGACTTTAGCCGATGGGCGCGGGCCCGTCATCCTAACCCCATCACACGGCCCTTTTTTAGGCGGGCTCTTTTAGATGGGGCCGCCATTGGGCCTCGGTTTTCGGATCTGGCGCGCCCGCGTCGCGCAGTCGATCGATGGTCGCTGCGCTTGCGCCGAGCCCCGCTTGGTCCGGCGTCATGATGATCAGATTACCGTTTTTTGAAACGGACCGCGCAACTTCGACCGTCCGACGCGCATCCACTTGTTGCATCGTCAGGTCCAAAAACGCTTGGCGCAGCCGCGCATCAGGTTCTTTACGGATGAGATCATAGAGCCAGCGTAGCGAGTCGAGCGAAATTAAATCCCCGTCGCCGCCGGGGCTTGGTCCGGCGGCGCTTTTGGCGGCACCGGGCTTTACGCTTAGGTTCACCCGTTCGACGATGACGCCGAGACCCGCGTCTCGGCTTCGCCCCGGCGCGCCCTCGACATCGCTCTTAAATGCATCTTCTAAATGCCCGCCGACCTCCTTTTGCGCTCCAATAACGCGCTCGCGGTCATGGGCCCCGATTTCGCGGTTGATCGACGCTTTCAAGCGCTCGCCAAAAGCGTGACCAAAGGAGGACAACGCAAAGTTGATAAACGCCAAGGCGTGATCCGGATTGAGCCGGAACGTGACTGAAGCTGACGCGCTCAGCACTGCGCCGTCTGCTGTTTGCGCCGGTTCGTCCGTAATCTTGAATTCGAAATTGCTTAGGCGCAGCCGTCCGCGCTCGTTTGACAATTGTGATGGCGCGAACGCCATATTGCTTTGGCTTGGCTGCAAAAGCGTATCGGCAAGATCATTCTCCTCTTTGAAAAAGAGCCTGCGGTGAAGCCCGAAAGATCCGGCGCGAAAGAGCTTTAGCCGATGGGAGAGGCGGCCGCGAAAGACCCCAACTTCTGAGTCGCGAATGACGGGTCCGAAGCTCTCATTTAAGGCGATAAGCCCGCCGCCAATAATCAATGCCGGCACGGTGACCCGCCAGTTGCGGCTCGCCTGCGAGAGGGCCGCATGTGACGTTGTCATCGCGAAATCAAGAAGCGACGGCGCCCAATTATGAACGATTTGATCTTTGAGATCCGTTCCGAGCCGCTCGGCGGCGATTTGGAAGGTGGGTTTAACAAAGGCCTGCATTCGCCATTCTCCCTTGCCAGTGACGGGCTTAGAGTAGGCAAATAATTTGCTTTTGTCAAATAAAGTGTCTTTCTTTAAGTGGGTTTCTTGCTAGGCGATGTTGGAGCTATCCATATCAACCAGTTATCAGCTGCTTGCGTGACCGAGCTGTTGGTCGTCATTCGCCGAGTCCGCTTGGGTTCGCAGCAGAACTAAAGACTCGGTGAGCATATCGCGCATGTCTTCGATCACCCGATCGCGGACCAACACCTGAGGGCTCGCTTCGCCGCGGGCCCAGCGGCCAACTTGAGAATTGGCGTAGCGCAGGCGCTCTGCAAGAGTCTTTTGTACAATCAAGCCCGTAGACAAGGCGAAGCGCAAAATATCCGAGAACGTCGCGCTATTTTCGATGATGTCGCTGTCTTCAAGGACGGTGAGGAAGGACTCGGTGAGTTCGATTTGCTTCAACAGCGGGTTATGCAGAAGTTTATGCGCGTGATCGCACATATCCGTCGTCATAGTGACGGATGATATTGATGGCCTGCCCATGGCGCGCCTCCGATCAGAGAAGAAGTGAATCGCAAAGCCATTAGCAACGGTCTATCCTCTTGCAAACCAGTTGGCCTAAGGCGCTGCGGTATCCAAAATCAATTTTTGGAATTTATACAACTTTTATTAATGGGGCCCTGGACGTTAAGGTTTTTTTTCACCACTGGGTCTTTTTAAAAAAAAACATTTTTGTGATGTTCGCTGGC